>NZ_JAHCAS010000004.1 GCF_019634775.1 Dokdonella sp. | reverse complement strand
TAACCCGGTGCAGCCCGGCAGGAAGGGCGGGCTCGGCTTTCACGGGTATGGCCGGGGCTGGAGTATGATCCGGCGCTCGATGGCAGCGGGACGAGGCATGCATTCACCGGCACGGCGGGTCGAGGCGGAAGCGCGCGGACGCCACCCGGCGGTCTGGACCTTCTTCCGCCAGTGGCTCAAGAACCCCCTCGGCATCGCCGCGCTGTCGCCGTCGAGCCGCTACCTCGCGGACCGGATGATCGCGCAGGTGCCCCTTGGTGCGCGCCGCGTGATCGAACTGGGCGGCGGCACTGGCGTCTTCACCGACGCCCTCCTGCGCCGCGGCGTGGCGCCCGCGGACCTGCTCGTCATCGAGCTCAACGAAGAACTGCATCGACTGCTGCAGCGGCGCTTCCCCGATGTGGCCATCGTGCGTGGCGATGCACGCGAACTCGACACCCTGCTGAAACAGGCGGGTTACGCCGATGGCGGCGCGGTCGATGCGATCATCAGCGGCCTCGGCCTGCTGTCGATGTCGCGCGCCACGCAGCGCGCGATCCTGCGTTCGGCCTTCTCGGTGCTTGGTCCCGAAGGCCGCTTCGTGCAGTTCACCTACGGCCCGGCCAGCCCGGTCTCACGCGAGGTCCTCTCCGAACTCGGTCTGGTCGCGCATCGCGCCGGCATGGCCTGGCGCAACGTACCTCCAGCCGGCGTCTACGTGTTCACGCGCGCTGTGCAGCTCGGCTCAGCTTGACGCTGCTTCGCGCTTGAGCGCCGCGGCGAGGTCGTTGTCGAGCCAGGCGGCGATCGGCTTGCGCAGCGCATGGATCAGGCGACCAGGGCGATCGCTGCCGCACCTTGCAGGCGTAGTTGGCGCTGCTCACGGCCAGCCAGAGACCACTGCTCCAATTCTGAGGACCGATGACGAAGGCGATGTGGAACAGGACAAGGGACGGATTTTACGTGCTCAGATCACACGCAACGTGATCGCCTTGAGTACCGCACGCGTGCGGTCGCGCGTGCCGAGCTTGTCGAGGATCGTTGAAACATAGTTCTTGACCGTGCCTTCGGCGAGGAACAGTGACTTCGCGATTTCTCGGTTGGAATAGCCGCCGGCGAGCAGGCGCAGGATGGCGACTTCGCGCGTGTTGAAGGTGTCGGTTGGTGCTGCTTCGTCGTGGAAGCGGTAGCGCGCGCGCACCGGGTCCGTGCTGACCGGCTGCAGCAGGGTCTCGCCAGCGGCGACGCGGCGGATCACCTCGCCGAGATCCTCCGGTGCGGCATCCTTGAGCAGGAAGCCCTGCGCCCCGGCCGCGGTCGCACGCAGCAGCAGGTCGCTGTCGTCGAAGGTCGTGAGCAGCAGCACCGGCGTGGCGTCACCGCGCTCGCGCAGGCGGCGCAGCGCCTCGATGCCGTCGATGCCGGGCATGCGGATGTCGCTGAGCACGACATCGACGCTGGTGTCGGCGAGCGCATCGAGCAGGGTGCCGCCGTCGTCGGCCTCGACCACGACTTCGATGCCGAGGTTGCCGAGCAGGGCGCGCAGGCCGGCGCGCACCAGTGCCTGGTCGTCGGCGAGGGCGATGCGGACCGGCGCGTTCATGCGGCCGCCGGCAACCAGGCCAGCAGGTGCACGGCGCCGGTGTCGAGGCGTTCGATGCGCAGCCCGCCGCCGGCCTCGTCGAAGCGTTCGCGCATGCCGGCGAGGCCGTTGCCGGGCACGGGTTCGCCGCTGCCGCGGCCGTCGTCACGGATGTCGAGAAGCAGCCGGTCTGCTTCGCGGCGCAGCACGATCCACAGGTTCTGCGCCTGCGAATGGCGCGCGCTGTTGGTCAGGGCTTCCTGCACCGCGCGCAGTACCGTTTCGGCCTGCGCCAGGGTGGTCACGCGCGCGTCGCCGGCGATCTCGATGTGGGCGCGAGGACGCGGGAATGGTGCGGCCAATGCGTTCAGGGCCGTGCGCAGGTCCAGGCCATCGTCCTCGCGCATGCGTTCGACGAGCCGGCGCAGGTCGACCAGCAGTTCGTCGGCGAGGCGTTCGCACAGGCGCGGCTGGGGCAGGTCGGCGAGGCGTTCGTCGCGGACGAGCACGGCGAGGTTGAGCTTGAGCGCGGTCAGCTTGTGGCCGGCGATGTCGTGCAGTTCGCGCGCGACGCGCAGGCGTTCGGCATCGCGTGCGCTCTCGGCCAGAAGGCCGCGCGTGGCGAGCAGGTCTGCATTGGCGGCACGCAGGCGTTCGCTCATTTGTTCGGCATGCGCGGCGGCGCGCATCACCATCGCGGCGAACACCTGGAAGCTGGCGTAGGCAAGCACGTAGACGAGCACCGAGCGTGATGATGTCTGCCACGCCAGCAGGGCAACGGCGACGAAGGCGAGGTTGAGGATGCCGAGCATCGCCGACAGCGGTCTCCAATCGAAGTGTGCGGCGAGCATAGCGGCGATGAGGACCAGCAAGACCGGAGACAGGCCATGCGGCGTGCCGGCGATCGCGAGTAGGGCAAGTACGGCGAGCACTGCACCGATCGTGACCACGCACGCCGGCGTATGGTTGCGTGCGATGAAATGCTCGGCGAGGAAGACGACGAGGAAGAGCACGAGGCAGACATGCACGATCGGCGCGGGGACCGGTCCTTTCGGTACGGCGGGCGTACCAAGCCAGACCGCGATCCAGGCCGCACAGGCAGCGAGCGAGGGCGGCGCGACGACGGACTTCAGCACGGACTTCAGCGACGAATGCCAAGTGAGCGACATGTGGCTAGGGATGTCATGACGCCATTGCGGGATTGGGCATCCCTAGCTTGCGACGCACGTAGCACCACGACAAGCCATTGATCGTACAAAGTGACTTTCGGCACCATCGATCGATGACTGTCGACACCACCGTGCCGACAGTGCCCGCGCGAGAGTAGACGCTCCCGACAACCACAGGAGCCTCACCGTGGAGGGCTACCGACTGTTCCTCATCACCCACATCGGCGCCGGCAGTGTTGCCTTGGCGATGTTCTGGATCGCCGCATTGGCACGCAAGGGATCCTCGTTCCATCGCCGGGTCGGCCAAGGCTTCTTCGGTGCGATGTTCGCCGTGCTGGCCAGCGGCGTGCCGTTGACGCTGGGCATGATCGAACGCGGACGTCCAGCGTCGGCGATGTTCCTTGCCTTCCTGCTGCTGCTGACCGGGTCTGGTTGCTGGAACGCCTGGTGCGCGGTTCGCCGGCGCCGCGATCGCCTGGCCTACTTTGGTGGGCTGTTCTGGATGTTGGCTGCGATCAACGCGGTTGCCGGCATCGGTATCGTCGTGCTCGGCATTCGCCTCGCCTCGCCCCTGTTCCAGATTTTCGGCGGAGTTGGCGTGTTCGTGCTGGTTGATTCCATCCTGCGCTGGCGCAAATCCGCACAGGACCCGATGTGGTGGCTGCGCGAACACTACGGCGCGATGATCGGCAACGGTGTGGCGACCCACATCGCCTTCTTCAGCATCGGCTTGCGCAATGCCTTCCCAGGCATCGATCCGGCGTTGGTGCAGCACTTCGCCTGGTTCGGCCCGCTGGCGGTCGCCTTCGTTGCCGCGTTCTGGCTGGGGCGGCGCTACGGTCGCAGGCCGGGTGCGCGCGCCGCGATCCCGCAGGCGTCAGGGCGCTTCGCCGGGCGGACGGCGGCGCAGCTCGTCGAGCCCGGCCTGGAGTGATTCGACCAGCGATTCGAGGCGCTCGACGCGCTCGGCGAGCCCTTTCTGTGTGGGGCCGGCGGGTGCCGGGGTGTGCGACGACAGGGCTGCGGCGGCATCCACCGGCCCGCACAGGAGGTGCATCCAGCGATCCTCGCGCTGGCCCGCGGCGCGGCCGATGCACAGCGCGAGCGCCGGTTCGCGGGTGGCGAGGCGTTCGAGCACTTCGCGGACTTCGTCGGCACTGCCGAACTCGGCGAGGCGCTCGCAGCGCAGGAACAGTTCGTTCGCGGTCTGTGCGCCGCGCAGCATCAGCACGGCGAGCACGGCGCGCTGGCGCGGCGTGACGCCGTAGCCGGCATCGAAGCGGTGCGCATAGCGCGAGGCACGCGCAGCCAGGCTCCCGGTGACGAGGCCGCGGCCTTCGAGTCCGCGCAGGGCGTGGCCAACCGTGCCGGGGTCGTGGTCGCTGACCGGCTCACGGTTCGATTTCTGGTTGCAGGCGGCGACGATGGCATTGAGCGTCAGCGGATAGACGTCGGGCGTGGTCGCCTGCTTCTCGACGAGGCAGCCGAGGATGCGCGCCTGCACGGCGTCGAGCGGCTCGGGTGCGGCGGCTCCCGTTGTTTCCGCATTCGTCATCGACGCTCTCCTCGCGGCATCGGTTGCGGATTCTCGCGTTTCGCGCGGGCGGTCGCCAGAGTGCCCGTCAATGGAACCCGCAATGCCGCGTCGCGACAAGCGCATGCGGCTTTTTTTCTTTTGCCTACGGTCATTTACGGGTGGATTCCGCAATGGGGGGGGCGTATCCTCCGCGCCCACCGAATCCAGCCCGAAGTCCGCAATGAATGCCTCCGTTGTCGCCAGCGATGATCCCTGTCTCGAATCGATCCTGAAGCACATCTCCGCGCAGCCCGGCTCGTCGCGCCAGCGCGAGACCCAGGCTTTCGCCAGCCACTTCTTCCGCCACGTGCCATCCGACGATATCGGCAGCCGCGAGCCGGCCGAGTGGGCACGCATCGCCCTGTACATGTTCGAGTTCGTGCGCCAGCGCAAGCCGGGCACGGCGAAGATCCGCGTATTCAATCCGCTGTCCGCACAGGATGGATTCGACAGCAGTCATACCGTCATCGCCATCGTCAACGACGACATGCCGTTTCTGGTCGACTCGATGTCGATGGTCATCAACCAGGCCGGGCTCGACACGCACACGATCATCCATCCGATCTTCCGCGTCGAGCGCGATCCGGGTGGCCACGTGCTCGCCTTCGCCGACGAGCAGGCCGCCAGCGGCCATGCCGAGTCGGTCATGTTCATCGAGATCGAACGCATCGGCGACGCCGACGAGCTCGAGGTGATCCGGCGCAATATCGTCGCCGCCGTGGACGACGTGCGTGCTGCGGTCGCTGACTGGGGCACCATGAAGGCGAAGATGCTGGCCATCGCTGGTGAGTTGTCCACACTCAACTTGCCATACGACCAGGACACGATCGGCGAGGCCAGCGAGTTCCTGCGCTGGGTTGCTGACGACCACTTCACCTTCCTCGGCTACCGCGAATATCGTGTCGAGCAGGATGGCGAGGCCGAAGTGCTCAAGGCGGTGTCCGGCACCGGCCTCGGCATCATGCACGGCGACGAGAAGGGTTTCGTGCCCCGTTCGCTTAAGACGCTGGCGGCGACCGACCTCGACAAGTCCGGCGCGGTCGGCGCGCTGATCCTGACCAAGACCAACGCGCGCTCGCGCGTGCATCGCGCCGGACACATGGACTACCTGTCCGTGCTCGGCTTCGACGGCGCCGGGCGGGCGGTGACCGAGCGCCGCTTCCTCGGCCTGTTCACCTCATCGGCCTACATGACGCCGCCGCGCGAAGTGCCGCTGTTGCGCCGCAATCTCGAGGCGATCCAGCAGCGCTCTGGGCTCAAGCGCGACTCGCATTCCGGCAAGGCCCTGCGTCACATCCTCGACACCCTGCCGCGTGACGAGCTGTTCCAGTGCTCGACCGACGAGCTCTACGACATCGCCATGACCGTGCTCGACCTGCGCGAGCGTGCACGCACGCGCCTGTTCGTGCGCCGAGACCGCTACGGACGCTTCTTCTCGGTGCTCGCCTATGTGCCGCGCGATCGGTTCAACACCGACGTGCGCGAGCGCATCGAGGCGTTGCTGATGCAGAGTTTCCGTGGCGAACGCGTCGACTCGACCGTGCTGCTCGACGAATCCCCACTTGCTCGCGTGCACATGATCGTGCGCCCGAAGCCCGGCGACCAGCCGACCTGGGACACGGCCGATCTCGAAGCGCGCATCGCCCGGATCGTGCGCAACTGGCAGGACGACTTGCGCGAGATTCTGGTTGCACGCCATGGCGAGGAACGTGGTCACAAGTTGTCCAGCCGCTACGGGCGGGCCCTGCCGGCCGGTTACATCGAGAAGGTCATGCCGCAGAACGCGGCCGACGATGTCGAACTCGTCGCCGCGCTGGCCGATGCCGACGACATCCGCCTGAACCTGTATCGCGCGCAGCGCGACGACGACGCACTGCACTTCAAGGTATTTCGCCTTGGTGGTGACATCACCTTGTCCGAGGTGATCCCGCTGCTCGAGAACCTCGGGGTCAGCGTGCTCACCGAGAACCTCTATGAAATCGCCGGCCATGGCGATTCGGCGATCACGATCCAGGACATCCTGGTCAAGCCGATCAGCCTTTCGTTCGACCTCGACAGCGTGCGCGTGCCGTTCCAGACCGCATTCGAGAAGGCCTGGCGCGGCGAGGCCGAGAACGACGGTTTCAATCGACTCGTGCTTGGCGCGCGTCTGGATTGGCGCCAGGTCAGCGTGCTGCGCGGCTACTGCAAGTACCTGCTGCAGACCGGCGTACCGTTCTCGCAGAGTTACATGGAGCAGACCCTGGCGAACTATCCAGACATCGCCGGCCTGCTCGTCGAGCTGTTCGAAGCGAAGTTCGATCCCGCGCGCACGACGCCCGACGCTGCCGCGCTGACTGCGGCGCAGGGTGTCCTGCGGGACGAGCTGACCACACTCGTGCCCGCAGCGTCGCTTGCTGCCAATCCGGGACTGATAGACACCGTGGTGGCGAGTCGCGCCGAGGAGCGTGACGTCCAGATCGAGACCGTCATGGCGACGATCCGTGCCCTTCTCGAGCGCGTCGCCAGCATCGACGAGGACCGCATCCTGCGCGGCTTCATGGCGGTGATCCGCGCCACCCTGCGCACCAATCACTTCCAACTCGTCGATGGTCACCATCACGACTACACGAGCTACAAGTTCGACCCGACACAGCTCACCGAACTGCCGAAGCCGCGTCCGTATCGCGAGATCTTCGTCTACTCGCCGCGCATAGAGGGCGTGCACCTGCGCTTTGGTCCGGTCGCGCGCGGTGGCTTGCGCTGGTCCGACCGTCGTGAGGACTTCCGTACCGAAGTGCTCGGCCTGGTCAAGGCGCAGATGGTCAAGAACACTGTCATCGTTCCGGTGGGATCGAAGGGCGGCTTCTTCGTCAAGCGGCCGCCGGCAAGCGGCGAACGCGATGCCGTGCTCGCCGAGGGCGTGGCCTGCTACCGCAAGTTCATCAATGGCCTGCTCGACATCACCGACAATCTGGTCGATGGCAAAGTCGCGCACCCCGATGGCGTCGTGCGTCACGACGCTGACGATCCCTACCTCGTGGTTGCGGCCGACAAGGGCACGGCAACGTTCTCGGACATCGCCAACGCGGTCAGTGCCGAACATGATTTCTGGCTCGGCGACGCCTTCGCCTCCGGTGGTTCGGTCGGCTACGACCACAAGGGCATGGGTATCACCGCCAAGGGTGCCTGGGAATCGGTCAAACGCCACTTCCGTGCGCTCGGGCGCGATTCGCAGAGCGAAGACTTCACTTGCGTCGGCATCGGTGACATGTCCGGTGACGTGTTCGGCAACGGCATGCTGCTGTCCAGGCACATCCGTCTCGTCGCCGCATTCGATCACCGTCACATATTCATCGATCCGAGCCCGGATGCCGCACGTTCGTTCGTCGAGCGTGAGCGCATGTTCAGGCTGCCGCGCTCGTCGTGGGCCGACTACGACGCCAGCCTGATTTCGACCGGTGGCGGCGTGTATGCGCGCTCGGCCAAGTCGATCCAGGTCTCGGCGGAAGCCGCGCGCGCGCTCGGCATCGGCGAGGAGGCGCTGACGATGTCGCCGACGGAGCTGATGACGGCGGTGCTCAAGGCGCCGGTCGACCTGCTCTGGAACGGCGGCATCGGCACCTACGTCAAGGCTGTGGTCGAAACCAACGCGGATGTCGGAGACCGGGCCAACAACGCCATCCGCATCAACGGTGGCGACCTGCGCTGCCGGATCGTGGGCGAGGGCGGCAATCTCGGCATGACCCAGCGCGGCCGCATCGAGGCTGCACTCAACGGTGTTCTGCTCAACACCGACTTCATCGACAACTCGGCCGGCGTGGACACCTCGGATCATGAGGTCAACATCAAGATCCTGCTCAACGACGCCGTGCAACGCAACGAGATCACGCTCGCCCAGCGCAACGAGCTGTTGCGTGCGATGACCGACGAGGTCGAACGCCTCGTGCTGTTCGACAACTACCGCCAGAACGATGCGATCAGCCTGATGGAGCGCATGTCGGTGGCGCGCCTCGGTTCGAAGCAGCATTTCATCCGCACGCTCGAATCGCAGGGCCTGCTCGACCGCCAGATCGAGTTCCTGCCGAGCGACGCCGAGTTCGCCGAGCGCAAGGCGCGCGGCCTCGGCCTGACCCGCCCGGAGCTGTCGATCCTGCTGTCATATTCAAAGATCGTGATCTTCCAGCAACTGCTCGACTCCGACGTGCCGGAGGATCCGTATCTTTCCAGGGAATTGCGCCGCTACTTCCCGGAGCCGCTGCGCGAACGGTTCGCCGAGCACATGGAGCGCCATCGCCTGAAGCGCGAGATCATTGCCACGGCGGTGACCAACTCGATGGTCAATCGCATGGGTGCGACCTTCATGATGCGCATGCAGGAGGACACCGGACAGTCGCCGGCCGCAGTCGCCAAGGCGTTCAACATCGCCCGCGAGGTGCTCGACGCACGCGCACTGTGGGCCGACATCGAGGCGCTCGATGGGCGCATCAACGGCAACGCCCAGATCGATGCGACCCTGGCGATCTGGCAGCTCCTGCGCAGCATGACGCGCTGGCTGCTCAACCATCCGGCCGAAGTGCAGGATATCGCCGCCGCGGTCGATCGTTACCTGCCGGGCATGGTCGAACTCAAGGCGAAACTCGGCGAGGTACTGCCCGAAGGCGGCCGCGCCGCGTTTGCGACCGCCTGCCAGCACTGGACGGAGCTCGGGTTCGCCGACGATCTGGCCGCGCGCCTGGCCGCGCTGCCGCCACTCGGCGCCCTGCTCGACATCGTCCAGGTTGCGCGCGACAGCGGACGTGAGGTCGCCGAGGTTGCCGCGGTGTTCTTTGCCACCGGCGAGGCGCTCAACCTGCGCTGGCTGATGGAGAAGATCGAGGAATTGCCGGTCGAGACGCGCTGGCACGCACACGCGCGCGGCTCGCTGCGCGACGAGCTCAACGAGCGTCAGCGCGCACTGACCCTGCAGGTGCTCGACAGTGGCAGCCTGTCCGGTCACGAGCGTGTCAGCGCATGGCTCGAGCGTGATGATCCGGCACTCAAGCACACGCTCGGCATGCTCGCCGAGATGCGCAGCCAGGTCGTGGTCGACTATCCGATCGTTTCGGTCGCCGTGCGGCGCCTGTCCCAGCTCGGTTGAAGCCGGCGCCGGATGGTCCGTGGGAACCGCCCGTAGGAAGCGGCTGTAGGAAGCGGCTGTAGGAAGCGGCTGTAGGAAGCGGCTGTAGGAAGCGGCTGTAGGAAGCGGCTTCAGCCGCGATGCTCCTTCCGTACAACCCCTCAAAGAAGAAGCATCACGCCTGAAGGCGTTTCCTACAACGCATTGATGTCGGGAACAGGGGGTCACGCCTGAAGGCGTTTCCTACAGAACCGGTGCCGCCCCGTCCCGCAGGAAACGCCCGTAGGAAGCGGCCGCAGGAAGCGGCCGCAGGAAACGCCCGTAGGAAGCGGCCGCAGGAAGCGGCCGCAGGAAGCGGCTGTAGGAAGCGGCTGTAGGAATCGGCTGTAGGAAGCGGCTGTAGGAAGCGGCTTCAGCCGCGATGCTCCTTCCGTACAACCCCTCAAAGAAGAAGCATCACGCCTGAAGGCGTTTCCTACAACGCATTGATGTCGGGAACAGGGCATCACGCCTGCAGGCGTTTCCCACGGCGCATTGATGTCGGGAACAGGGGATCACGCCTGCAGGCGTTTCCCACGGCGCATTGATGTCAGGAGCAGGGCATCTGTAGGAATCGGCTGTAGGAATCGGCTGTAGGAAGCGGCTTCAGCCGCGATGCTCCTTCCGTACAACCCCCCAAAGAAGAAACATCACGCCTGAAGGCGTTTCCTACAGCGCATTGATGTCGGGAACAGGGGATCACGCCTGAAGGCGTTTCCTACAGCGCATTGATGTCGGGAACAGGGGATCACGCCTGAAGGCGTTTCCTACAGCGCATTGATGTCGGGAACAGGGCATCACGCCTGAAGGCGTTTCCTACAGCGCATTGATGTCGGGAACAGGGGATCACGCCTGCAGGCGTTTCCTGCGGCGCATTGATGTCAGGAGCAGGGGATCACGCCCGCAGGTGTTTCCGACAGGGTGACAGGGCAACCAGGATTTCGCTTGTGCCGCCGCAAAACTCGGGCGGTCTGCTAGAGTCCCCCGTGCAATCGCAGCGGGGGGCGCCAATGTGAGTCAACGCATCGCTTTCGTCGCCAGCCAGGCTGCCGAGGCGCAGCAGGCGCTGGCGACGCTGAAGGCGCGCTACGGCGAAGCACCTGTCGAGGAGGCCGATGTCGTGGTCGCCCTCGGCGGTGACGGCTTCATGCTGCGTACCCTGCATCGCCACCTGGCGCGGGGCCTGCCCGTGTACGGCATGAAGCTCGGCACGGTCGGCTTCCTGCTCAATCCATGGCATGCCGACGACCTTCCGCAACGTCTCGCGCGTGCGCAGCGGACGATCCTGCATCCGCTCGTGATGCGGGCGAGTTCAGAGTCCGGGTCGACCGTGGAGGCGTTGGCCTTCAACGAGGTCTCGCTGTTGCGCCAGACCAAGCAGGCCGCGCATATCCGCGTTTCACTCGATGGCACGGTGAAGATCGACGAACTGATGTGCGACGGCGTGCTCGTCGCCACGCCGGCCGGCTCGACGGCTTATAACCTCTCCGCGCACGGCCCGATCCTGCCGTTCGGCTGTGGGCTGCTGGCGATGACGCCGATCAGTCCATTCCGGCCGCGGCGCTGGCGCGGGGCCGTGCTGCCGGCACGGCTCGAGGTGCGTTTCGAGATCCTCGATCCCTACAAGCGCCCGGTCAGCGCGACCGCCGATTCCAACGAGGTACGCGATGTCGTCGAGGTCATCGTGCGCGAATCGAGCGAACAGACCATGACCGTGTTGTTCGATCCAGAGCACAACCTCGACCAGCGTATCATCGACGAGCAGTTCGTCGTCTGAATCCGCATCTGCAAAGAGCCTCTTCCATGCACGCGTCAAACCGCAGCCTGCGCCGCCTGCCCTTGCATCTCGCCCTCGCTGCCGTCCTCGCGCCCACCGGCAGCGGATTCGCCGCGGAGATCGCAGCGGGGCTGCGCGAGATGGCTGCGCGTGACGGTACGGTCGATGCACTCGTCGTACTGTCCGCAAAAGCGCCGCGCTCGCTGCTGCGGACCGATGGTGACTACCGCGAACGTCGCCGCGCGTTGGTCGATACTTTGCGCGCGACTGCCGATGTTTCGCAGGCCGGCGTGCGCGCCTGGCTCGATGCCGAGGGTGTCGAGTACCGGGCGTTCTGGATCGTCAACATGATCCAGGCGCGCTTGACACCGGAGCAGTTGGATGCGCTCGCCGCGCGTAGTGACATCGCTGCGCTGCGCACGAACGCCCCGGTCATGCTGGCGCGACCGGTCGAGGTCGATGTGCCGGCGCCCTTGTCGGTCAATGCTATCGAGTGGGGCGTCGAGCGCGTGCGGGCGCCGCTGGTCTGGGCAGCTGGCCATACCGGGCAAGGTATCGTGGTCGCCGACCAGGACACCGGTGTGCGCTGGACGCACAACGCGATCAAGGCGAAGTACCGCGGTTGGAACGGCACCACGGCCGATCACTCGTACAATTGGCACGATGCCGTGCATGGCAGCGGCAATGCGATCTGTCCCGGTGATCGGCCGGCCCCCTGCGATGATGACGGGCATGGCAGTCACACTGTCGGCACGATTCTCGGCGACGATGGTGGTTCCAACCAGGTCGGTGTCGCACCCGGTGCAAAGTGGATCGGCTGCCGCAACATGAATGCCGGCACTGGCACGCCGGCGATGTACAACGAGTGCGCGCAGTTCTTCCTCGCGCCGACCGACGCAAGTGGCGCGAATCCCGATCCGGATCGCGCGCCGGACGTCATCAGCAACTCCTGGGGCTGCCCGGCTTCGGAGGGCTGCACGGCCGGCAACGAGGTGCGTGAGGCGATCGAGAATCTCGTTGCGGGTGGCATCGTCTTCGTTGCCGCAGCCGGCAATTCAGGGTCGGCCTGCTCCTCGATCCTCGACGCGCCAGCCACCTACGAGGCCTCGCTCACGGTCGGTTCGATGACCTCGGGCAATGCCATGTCGGGCTTTTCGAGCCGTGGCCCGGTCGTGGGGCTCGCCGCGGTCAAGCCGGACATCGTCGCCCCTGGTTCGAGCGTGCGCTCGATCACGCGGTCGAGCGACAGTGCCTACACGTCGTTGAGCGGCACCAGCATGGCCACGCCGCATGTGGCCGGCGTGGTCGCCCTGCTGATGTCGGTCGATCCAAGCCTGCGTGGCGATCCGGCGCGTGTCGCCGCCCTGCTGCGCGAAACCGCCGTGCCGCTGACCTCGAGCACGCAGGTCTGCGGCGGCATTCCGGCGACGACGATCCCGAATCCGGTGCAGGGCCATGGGCGCGTCGATGCCTGGAATGCCTACATCCACCTCGATCGCCTGTTTGCCCACGATTTCGACCCGACCGCATTGCGGCCGTAGGAAACGGCCGTGGGAAACGTCCGTAGGAAACGGCTGTAGGAAACGGCCGTGGGAAACGGCTTTGGCCGTGATGCCCTGGCCGTACAACTCCACAAAGCCAGAGCATCACGGCCAAAGCCGTTTCCTACCGCGCAATGCCACGCCTCGGTTAAAGTCGCGGCATGTCCATGCCTCCCGATCCCGCGGCCGCCACCGTGGCCGACAAACTCGTCGTCGCGATCTCTTCGCGCGCCCTGTTCGACCTTGGCGACAGCCATGAGCTGTTCGAGCGCGAAGGGCTCGACGCCTATGCGCGCTACCAGATCGCCCACGAGAATGAACTGCTTGCGCCCGGCATTGCGTTTCCGCTCGTGCAGAAGCTGCTGCGCCTCAATTCGATGGCGCCGTCGGCACCGCGCGTCGAGGTGATCCTGCTTTCGCGCAACTCGGCCGACACCGGCCTGCGCATCTTCAACGCGATCGAGCACTACGGCCTCGACATCGTGCGCGCGGCCTTCACCAATGGAGCGCCGACCGCCAACTACGCGCATCCGTTCGGTGCCAACCTGTTTCTCTCGGCCAATGTCGACGACGTGCGCCGCGCACTCACCGCCGGCGTTGCCGCGGCGACGATCCTGCCGTCCAAGGCGCCGGAGCTGCCGAGCGAGCAGTTGCGCATCGCCTTCGACGGTGATGCCGTGATCTTCGGCGACGATTCCGAGCGCGTTTCCCATCTCGAAGGCCTGGAGGCCTTCCACCGCAATGAAACCGAGCGCGCTGGCGAGCCGCTGGCGGTCGGGCCATTCCGCGGATTCCTCGAAGCCCTGCATCGCATCCAGGCCGCATTCCCGATCGAGGGCTCGCCGATCCGCACCGCCCTGGTCACCGCGCGCTCGGCGCCGGCGCACAAGCGGGTGATCCTGACCTTGCGCGACTGGGGCGTACGCATCGACGAGGCGCTGTTCCTCGGCGGACGCAGCAAGGGTCCGTTCCTCGAGGCGTTCGGTGCCGATATCTTCTTCGACGATTCGATGCTCAACGTCGAATCGGCGCGCCGGCATGTCGCCACCGGCCATGTCCCACACGGCGTGCACAATCTTTGATCGGGCGGCGCGCCCGACTATCCTGAGCGTCCTTCGTCGACGGAACTCCGGCATGCTCGAATCCTTCATCACCGTGACCGAGGTTGCGGAAGGTCCGTTCTTCGCTTCCTCCATATTCAAGCGCAAGTTCAACGAATCGCCCCCGGGATTCCCCCACCACCTGGTGACGTTCTTCCGTGAGTCCGAGCTTTCGTTCGTGCCGCTGTCGTACCTGCATTTCCGGCGTTTCGACGAGGTCTACCTGGTTGGTGGGGGCTGCACCGACGGCCGTGGCTTCGCACGCATGAGCGACGAGCAGCGCGAGCAGGTGCGGGCCAGCGGCGGGCCCTTGTTCAATGCACTGCGCTACGGGTTCGCGCGGTTCGCGGATCGCTGCGAGGCCTACTTCGGCTACTGCGGTGATGCGCGTGCGTACGAGGTCGACATCGCTGCAGGTTTCGAGCCGACCCGGCACCAGTACCTGCTGGCACATTGGCATCGGCCTATCGCGTCGTCCCGTCGCGACGAACTCATAGAAAAGGTTCACGCGATCGGCGCGTTCTGAGCGCTCTCAGGCTTGTGCGGACGCGTCGAGGATTCCGCACAGGGCTTGCGGGTCGCGCCAGTGCCAGCCGCAGATGTAGCGTGGCAGGTTCCAGATGTCGCTCGCCATCGTCACCGGCACAGCACCGTCGCCGAAGGCGGCGAGCAGGCCGATGTCGGCGCCGCGGCGCGGCAGGTAATCGTCGTGCACGAAGGCAGGAATGTGGCTGAACGGATAGCAGAACAGGCGCGAGCGGCGCGGTGCGATGCGTGCATTGATGTAGCGTGCGGCATCTGCGATTTCCGCGTCGGCGCGTTTCTCGTTGTCGACGTCGAGGAACGAACCACGCGGCATCCCGTCCACGCCGGGCGCGGGGATTGCCGGATGGTTGTGGTCCCAGCTGTGGTTGCCGATCGTCATCAGCCCACTGGTCTCGGCTTCGGGCCACCAGTCCTCGCTCATCCAGCCTCGGCCGTCGAGGGCGCCGCGGTCGATGTGCGCGCGCGCCTCGGGCGAGGCGATGACGAAGCTGGTCATGTTCAGGTGGGGTTGCTCAGCCGCGCCATGCTCGCTGACGAAGTCGCCGAGGATATTGAAGAAACTGCGCTGCAACCCATGTTCGCGGAACTCGAGGTCACGGAAATCGAAATCCGAGCCGTCGTCGCAGCTCAACGCCACGCAGGCCGAGAGGTCGCGTGTGGTGAGGCCGAGGCGCTGCTCGACGACCCACTGCAGAGGAACCACGCGCAGTCCGAGCCGGTTGATCGTGCGCAGGTCGGAGGCGAGTGCGACATGGTCGTTGGTCGCGTAGTCGTTGCCGGCGATATTGACTGCGTGGTAGGTGAGGACCGGTACGCGCATGCGGGAGTGAGCAGGAAATGAATGAACAGGCGAGCGGTGCCCGACCAAGGCGCGGACCGTGGCTGGTCGTCGCGGCGCTGGCCGTGATTGTAGCGGCGACGCTGATCCTCGCGAGCCGATCGCCCGAAACAGCGCCCAATGCGCGCGCGCTGCCGGTCGCACTCGATGGCGATGCGCTGGAGCGCGGACAGGACGAGGACGATCTCGATCTGCCAATGCCGTTGGCAGCCGTGCGTGGCCAGATCGGTGTGCCGGCGCTTGCGCGCGGTCTGCCCGCTGCCGATCTGCCGCCACGTGGCACGCCGGCGCAGGAGGCGATCCGCCAGCTCGAACCACTGGTCGAGCAAGGCCGCGCCGACGCAACGCACCGGCTGGCGATGGAACTCGTGGGCTGTCAGCGGGCTCGCATGCTGGGACACGATGACCGGATCCGCGAGCGCCTGCTGCGCCGCTTCCGCGCACGCAATGGCCAGAATCCGTCCGGCGATGCCGAGTTCGACCTGATCGCGCGCGAGCTCGAACGCCTCAGTGCCGAGCGCGACCGCTGCGCAGGCATCGACGACGCCCTGTTCGCGAGCCGCATCAACCTGCTCGAACGAGCCGCCAAAGCGGGCAATACCGACGCCATGCTCGACTACGTCGACTGGGGCTTGCAGGACATCGGTGGCTACGACGGCGTCCTGCGCAACTTCGACGAAGTCGCGCGTCGGCGCAGCCTGGCTGGCGGATTCCTGAACGCTGCGCTCGCCGCCGGTGATTGCCGCGCGCTCGGCGTGTTGGCCGAGGCCTACGCCGGCGGTCGCAGTCGGCGCAACTGGGTGTTCGCCGCCAATCCCTACCTCGCCGCCGTCTACGGCGAAGCCGCCGCCCTCGCCCCCGGCGCGGCGCCGGTTTCGTCGACCGCCCTGCACGACCTCGATGCACAGCAACAGGCCACCGCGCGCGATCACGCCCAGCGCCTCGTGCAGCGGTATTGCAGGGGGTAGGTTGCCCCTGTGGCCGTGCGTGCCTGCACCTTTGCCCGGACCGGATGGACGTGGTGCCGTTCCCGGAGTGTCCTTCGTGGGAGGTGCCATGAACGGTCGGTCATGGGGAGAATCGGGCTTGACTCTGGACCATGGTCCAGGGTTCAAACTGAACGCCCTGTACCTTGCCCGGGAGCCTTCCACCATGTCCAGCTTTCCGATCGGTCGACTGGCTGAGCATGCCGGTGTCGGCATCGACACCGTGCGCTACTACGAGCGGGCTGGTCTGCTGGCACCCGCCGGGCGTTCGCCCAGCGGCTATCGGCAATACGGCGAGGGTGAACTGCGCCGCCTGCGCTTCATCCGGCGTGCCCAGCATCTCGGCTTCAGCCTCGCCGAAATCGGTGACTTGCTCGCAATCGGCGGGCAGGACGACATCGCCGCCGTGCGCGAGCTGGCGCGCCGGCATCTCGACGGCATCGAGCAGCGCATGGCCGAGTTGCAGCGCATGCGCGATGCGCTCGGTCGACTGGTCACCGCCTGCCCGGGCCACGGTCTCGCGCAGGATTGTCCGATCCTGCGCGCCTTCGATGAAGGAGACGTGGCATGAATCAGGATCATGGGCACGCGCCGGGCGCTCATGCGCCGAAGCACGCCTGTTGCCATGCGGGCGCAGCGCCGGCCAAGGCCACCGATCCCGTCTGCGGCATGCAGGTCGAGATCGCCACGGCCAAACACGTCCGCGAGCACCAAGGTCGGCCGGTGTACTTCTGCTGTGCCGGATGCGCGACCAAGTTCGAGGCCGACCCGGCGCGCTATGCCGGCATGCAGCCGGCACCGGCCGCCGCGCCGCCGATGCCTGCCGGCACGATCTACACCTGTCCGATGGATCCCGAGGTCCGCCAGGTCGGGCCGGGCACCTGTCCGAAGTGCGGCATGGCGCTGGAACCTCTCGATCCGGCCATGGCTGACGATGGCGAACTGCGCCGCGTGCGTCGCCGCTTCGTGATCGCCGCGCTGTTCGCGTTGCCGCTGCTGGTCGTCGCGATGGGCCCGCATCTCGGCCTCTGGCATCCGTCAGCGGGTGCGCTGCCCGCGCTGCGCTGGCTCGAGTTCGCGCTGGCAACGCCGCTGGTGCTCTGGCTCGGTCTCGACTATCACCGCCGCGGCTGGCAGGGCGTGCGCAACCGCGCGCCGAACATGTACACGCTGATTGGCCTCGGCGTGCTGGTGGCGTACTCGGTCAGCCTCGCCGCCCTGCTTGCGCCGCAGGTGTTTCCGCCGGCAATGCGCGACATGCACGGGCGTGTGCCGCTGTATTTCGAGGCGTCCGGCGTGATCGTCGCCCTCGCTCTGCTCGGTGAATGGCTGGAACTGCGCGCGCGCGGGCGCAGTTCGGCAGCGATCCGTAGCCTGCTCGACCTCGCGCCGAAGACTGCGCTGCGTCTGCGCGAAGGGCAGGGCGACGAGGAAGTTGCGGTCGAGGCGCTGCGCGTCGGCGATCGCGTGCGCGTGCGGCCGGGCGAGAAGATGCCGGTCGATGGCGTGGTCGTCGATGGTACCAGCGCGGTCGACGAGTCGATGTTGAGCGGCGAGCCGATCCCGGTCGCCAAGCAGGCCGGTGATCGTGTCACCGGCGGTACGCTGAACGGCAGCGGCAGCCTCGTCGTGCGCGCCGACCGCCTTGGCGCCGACAGCATGCTGGCGCAGATCGTCGCCTTGGTCGGCCAGGCACAGCGTTCGCGTGCGCCGCTGCAGCGCATTGCCGACCGCGTCGCGCGCTGGTTCGTGCCGGCGGTGGTGGTCGCGGCATTGCTCACCTTCATCGCTTGGTTCGCGTTCGGACCCGAGCCGCGCTTCGCCTACGCAATGGCCAATGCGGTCGCCGTGCTGGTGATCGCCTGCCCGTGCGCGCTCGGCCTGGCCACGCCGATCTCGATCATGGTTGCCAGCGGCCGCGGCGCCGAGATCGGCGTGCTGTTCCGCGAGGCCTCGGCAATCGAGACCTTGGCCGCGATCGACACCCTCGTGCTCGACAAGACCGGCACGATCACCGAGGGGCGGCCACGCCTTACCGATCTCGTCGCCGCACCGGGTTTCGACGAAGCCGGCGTGCTGCTCGATGCGGCCAGCCTCGAAGCGGCCAGCGAGCATCCATTGGCGCGCGCGATCCTCGAAGCGGCGCGCGAACGCGACCTGGTGCCGCGCGCGGTCGAAGCCTTCGAAGCGGTCAGCGGTGAGGGCGTGCGGGCGCGCCTGGGCGGGCGCACACTGGCCCTCGGCAACTCCGGTTTCGTCGGCCGCGTCGACGCCGCGCTCGAGGCGCGCGCCGACACGCTGCGCGACGAGGGCAAGACCGTGGTTTTCCTCGCCATCGATGGTCAGCCGGCCGGTCTGGTCGCCGTGCAGGATCCGCTCAAGGCCGGCGCCGCGCAGACGCTTGCCGAACTGAAGGCCGCAGGCCTGCGCCTGGTCATGGCCACCGGCGACAACCCGGCCACGGCGCGCGCGGTCGCCGCGTCGCTGCCGTTCGACGAGGTGCTTGCCGGGCAGTCGCCGCAGCAGAAGGCCGAGGCGATCGCCGCCCTGCGCGCACGCGGCGCGCGCGTGGCGATGGCCGGTGACGGCATCAACGATGCGCCGGCACTGGCCGCGGCCGACGTCGGCATCGCCATGGGCGACGGCACCGACATCGCCATGGAGAGCGCGCAGGTCACCCTGGTCAAGGGCGAACTCGGCGGCATCCTGCGTGCGCGCCGCTTGTCGGCGGCGACGGTGCGCAACATCCACCAGAACCTCGCCTTTGCATTCGGCTACAACGCGCTGGGCATCCCGATCGCCGCCGGCGTGCTGTATCCGGTCTTTGGCTGGCTGGCGAGCCCGATGGTGGCGGCGGTTGCGATGAGCCTGTCGTCGGTGTCGGTGATCACCAATGCGCTGCGGTTGCAGCGGTTTCACGGGTGAAACCGGTTCCCGCGAAGGACCACCCTGCACCGTAGGAGCCCCTGCAGGGGCGATGCTCCTTCCGTACAACCTCAAGGCAGAAGCATCGCCTGTGAACGGGCTCCTGCAGCACACCTCTGCACATCGGGTTTCCGTATCATCGCCGCATGGCTCCCCGCAAAACCGCCGCCGCAGCATCGCTGTTCGCTGAATCCGAAGCACTGAAGCCGCTCGCCGAACGCATGCGTCCGCGCACGCTTGACGAGATCGTCGGCCAGTCGCGCCTGGTCGGCGAGGGGCGTTCGCTGCGCCGTGCAATCGAGGCCGGCAAGGTGCATTCGATGGTGCTGTGGGGGCCGCCAGGCTGCGGCAAGACCACCTTGGCCCTGCTGCTTGCGCGCTATGCCGATGCCGAGTTCCGCGCGATCTCGGCCGTGCTGTCGGGCCTGCCGGACGTGCGCGCCGCGCTGGCCGAGGCCGAGCGGCGCTTCGTCGAAGGCCGGCGTACGGTGCTGTTCGTCGACGAGGTGCATCGCTTCAACAAGACGCAGCAGGATGCGTTCCTGCCGCACATCGAGCGTGGCGTGATCCTGTTCGTCGGCGCGACCACCGAGAACCCGTCGTTCGAGCTGAACTCGGCGCTGCTCTCGCGCTGCCGCGTGCATGTGCTCGAGGCGGTCTCCGCCGCAGACATCGCCGCCGCGCTGCGGCGTGCCCTCGATGACGCCGAGCGCGGCCTCGGCGATCTCGGCCTCGAAGTCGATGACGAAGTGCTGGCAACGATCGCCGGCGCTGCCGATGGCGATGTGCGCCGCGCCCTGACCCTGCTCGAAATCGCCGCCGAACTGGCCGAGGACGGACACATCGCCGAGGCCACGCTGGCCCAGGTGCTGGCCGACCGCACCCGCCGCTTCGACAAGGGAGGCGAGCAGTTCTACGACCAGATCTCGGCCCTGCACAAGTCGGTGCGCTCATCCGATCCAGATGCCGCGTTGTACTGGTGCACGCGCATGCTCGACGGCGGCGTCGATCCAGCCTACCTCGCGCGGCGCCTGACGCGCATGGCGATCGAGGACGTCGGCCTCGCCGATCCGCGCGCATTGACGCTCGCGCTCGAGGCCTGGAACACGTACGACCGCCTCGGCTCGCCCGAGGGGGAACTGGCGTTTGCCGAGTTGGCGATCTATCTCGCCATCGCGGCGAAGAGCAACGCGGCCTATATGGCCTTCAACGAAGCGCGCGCCGAAGTCAGGGCCAACGGCACGCTGGAGGTGCCGATGCACCTGCGCAATGCGCCGACGAAGCTCATGAAGGGCCTCGGCTACGGCCAGGGCTACCAGTACGACCACGACATCGAAGGCGGCGTCGCCCTCGATCAGCAATGCCTGCCGGACGCGCTGGCCGGGCGCGAGTTCTACCGACCCGTCGAGCGCGGTCTGGAACTGAAGATCGGCGAGAAGCTGGCTGCCTTGCGCGAAGCGCGCCGCGCTGCGCGCCAGCGCAAGGCATGAGCATGCATCGACTGCCTGTCGTGATCCTGTGCCTGCTTGCGGGCACGCAGGCGAGTGCCGATCCGGCGCTGCCGGCGGCAGCGCCGTCGCTGGCAGAGCGCATCGAAGCGCACGTCACCCAGCCACGCTTCGCCGCGGCGAGTTGGGGCATCCACGTCGTCTCGCTCGACAGCGGCAAGACGCTGTACGCGCGCGACGCCGACAAGCTGTTCACGCCGGCCTCGACCGCCAAGCTGTTCACCGCCTCGCTCGCCCTGGCCCGCTTCGGCGCCGCCCATCGCGTGCCGACCAGCCTGTTCGCCACCGCGCCGACGCGTCGCGACGGCAGCATGCCAGGCGACCTCGTCCTCGTCGGCTACGGCGATCCGACGCTCGGCTTCGACAAGCGCGTGTCCTGGGCCGACTCGCTGGCCATCGAGTTGCGCAAGGGTGGCGTGCGTGAAGTCGGCGGTGACCTCGTCGCCGACGCCACATGGTTTTCCGCGCCACTGTACGGGCGTGGTTGGGAAGCGGCCGACCTCACCACCTGGTTCGGTGCGCCGGCCTCGGCGCTGAGCGTCGATGACAACCTCGTGCGCCTCGAAATCAGCCCGGCGGCGAAGGTCGGCGGACGTGCGCGCGTGCGCTACGACGCGCCGTTCGCCGCACCGGACCTCGACAACCAGTTGCACACCGTCGCCGCTGGCGAAGTCACCGATATCAGCCTGTTCCGCGCGCCGGGCGATGTCGTGCTGCGCGCCTTCGGGCCGGTCGCGCGCGATTCGGGCACGCAGACCTTCCGACTCGCCATGCCCGATCCAGCCCTCGCTGCCGGCGAACAACTGCGTGCCGCGCTATTGCGCCAGGACGTGCGCTTCCACGGTCGCGTGCGCAGTGTCTACTGGCCGCAGCGCGACAACGTGGCCGACACGACGAAATGGCATCGCGTCGCCGACGTGTGGTCCCCGCCCGTGTCGGCGATCGTCGAGCGTGGCCTCAAGGTTTCGCAGAACCTCTACATGCAGAACCTGCTGTTGCTGGTTGGTGCGCAGGACGCCGCCGACGAGCGCGCCGCGGGCACGGCATCCACACGCTTTCGTTCCAGCGAGGTGCGGGCACTGCACACGATGCGCAACTGGCTTGCATCGATCGGCATCCCGCGCGAGAGCGCGCGGATCGAGGACGGTGCCGGCTTGTCGCGGCGCAACCTCGTCACCCCGCGCGCGCTGACCACGCTGCTCGTACACGAGGGCACGGCGCCCGAGTCGCAGGCCTTCCGCGTCGCCCTGCCCGAAGCCGGTGTCGACGGCTCGCTGATCGGGCGCATGCGCAACACCGAGGCCAAGGGCCGCGTCTACGCCAAGACCGGCAGCATGGCCTACACCTGGTCGCTCGCCGGCTACGCGATGAGCAAGGCCGGCGAGCGGCTTGCCTTCGCCATCGTGCTGAACAACTACGAGCCACCTGTGGGCGTGAGGCCGGCTCCGCCGCGGCCGTCGGCAGAGATCGATGCGATTGTGGTGATGCTGGTGGGCGGTTAGGGGTCGCCTGGCCCCGGAAGCATCGTGACTGAAGTTGCCTCGAGAATGAACGATTGGCTGTTGCGCGGCGGCTTCCGTCGCAATTGCCGATTCCCGCCCGCGACACGCGGCGTCGTGGGCATCAGCCCTTTCGGTGCGGTCTGCGTGGTGGACGCGGGCCTTTCGCGGCGGGATCGTGGTGGCGCGGGGTGGGGGAGTTGTCGTCGCCCTTGCCGTGCGCGGCGAGGCGGCTGATGCGTAGGCGTTGGCCGGCGACCCAGACCTTCTTGAGATGGGCGAGGATCTCGGGCGGCATGCCTTCGGGCAGGTCGATCAGGCTGTGCTCCTCGCGGATCGAGATGCGGCCGATGTGCTTGCTGTCGAGTTCGGCTTCGTTGGCGATCGCGCCGACGATGTTGCCGGGCTTGACGCCGTGGGCATGGCCGACTTCGACGCGGAAGGTTTCCATGCCCGGCTCGGGATCGCGGTGCGCGGCCTGCGCATGCTCGTTGCGCGGAACACGCGGCTTGCGCGGGGCGTCGGCATCGAACGGGGTGCGCGGGCCAGCGTCGTCGAAGCTGCGTTCCCTGCGCGCACGTGGTTCGCGTGTTTCCCGGGTATCGCGGGTTTCGCGCGGCGGGCGTGCCGGCGGTGCGGCCTCGCGGCGTTCGGCGCGTACCGGCGGATCGAGCAACAGCGGCTTGTCGCCCTGGGCGAGGCGGGCGAGGGCAGCAGCGATCTCGATCGCCGGCACGTCGTGCTCGCGTTCGACCTGTTCGATGATCGAGCGGTAGATGCCGAGGTCGCCGGCGCCGAGCGCGGCGACGACGCGATCCTTGAAGCGCGCCACGCGGCGGTCGTTGACGGTCTCGACCGAGGGCAGCTCCATTGGCTCGATCGGCTGGCGCGTGGCGCGCTCGATCGCGCGCAGCATGCCGCGCTCGCGCGGGGTGACGAACAGGATTGCATCGCCCTCGCGTCCGGCACGCCCGGTACGGCCAATACGGTGCACGTACGACTCGGTGTCGTAGGGAATGTCGTAGTTGAACACGTGGCTGATGCGCTCGACGTCGAGCCCGCGCGCGGCCACGTCGGTGGCGACGAGGATGTCCAGCTTGCCGTCCTTGAGCTGCTGGATCGTGCGCTCGCGCTGCGGCTGGGCGATGTCGCCGTTGATCGCGGCGGCGGCGAGGCCGCGCGCCTGCAGGCGTTCGGCGAGTTCTTCGGTGGCCTGCTTGGTGCGTGCGAACACGATCATTGCGTCGAACGGTTCGGCCTCGAGGATGCGCGTCAGCGCATCGAGCTTGTGCACGCCGCTGACCAGCCAGTAGCGCTGGCGGATGTTCGCAGCGGTCGTCGTCTTCGCCTTGATCGTCACTTCGACCGGCTCACGCAGGTGCTTCTGCGCAATGCGCCGGATCGGAGGCGGCATGGTTGCCGAGAACAGCGCGATGCGGCGTGTCGGCGGGGTTTTCTCGAGCACGGCTTCGACGTCGTCGATGAAGCCCATGCGCAGCATCTCGTCGGCCTCGTCGAGGACCAGGGTGGTCAGCTGAGAGAGATCGAGCGAACCGCGTTCGAGGTGGTCGATGATGCGGCCGGGTGTGCCGACGACGACGTGTGCACCGCGGCGCAGGCCGGCGAGCTGCGGGCCATAGGCCTGGCCGCCGTAGATCGGCAACACGTGGAAACCGGGCAGGTGGGCCGCATAGCGCTGGAAGGCCTCGGCGACCTGGATGGCGAGCTCGCGCGTCGGCGCCAGCACCAACGCCTGCGGCTTGGTCCGCGAGAGATCAAGCGCGTTGAGTATCGGCAGGGCGAACGCCGCCGTCTTGCCGGTGCCGGTCTGCGCCTGGCCGAGCACGTCGCGCCCGGCGAGCAGGTGCGGGATCGTCTCGGCCTGGATCGGCGAGGGCGCCTCGTAGCCGACCTCGGCCAGCACGCGTTGCAGCGGCTCGGCCAGCGCGAGCTCGTGGAACGAGGAAACGGGACGCGCGTCGTGCGACGGGACAGTGGACATCGGCAGGCTCGAGATCGCCGCGGCGCGGGACGCGCGGCGGGGCGGTTGGGGAAGAAGCGTGCATTGTAGGGCGTGGTGAGGGCCTGCGGGGAATGAGCCACGTTGATCGCGGCTGAAGCCGCTCCCACAAAACCTGGGAGCGGAGAATAGGGAATGGGGAATGGTCAAAGCAGGGCATCGAAGCACGCTTCCGCGTTTTCGCTTCAACCGTTCCCCATTCCCCATTCCTGGCTCCATGCCGTTCCCCGGCCCCAAAGGCTTGCTTCCCCGCCGCTTCGCCCCCACTGTTCGGCCTTGTTCCCGCAGCGGATTCTCCGTTCCATGACCGATCTCATCGCCCAGGCCGAGCAGCGCCTGCTGCATCCCGGCGGATTGTCCGCGCGCGACTTCGAGCGTGTGTTCGCGCGCCTGATGGGACCGGCGGTCGATGCCGCGGACCTCTATTTCCAGCATTCGCGCAGCGAGTCCTGGGTCCTCGAGGACGGCATCGTCAAGGAAGGCAGCCATGCGATCGAGCAGGGTGTCGGCGTGCGCGCGCTGTCCGGCGAGAAGACCGGCTTCGCCTATTCCGACGAGATCGTCATGCCGGCCCTGCTCGACGCGGCCGGCTCCGCGCGGGCGATCGCGCGCGCCGGCAGCGAGGGTGTCGGCAGGCCGCTGGCGATTGCGTCGGTGAATCCGCTGTATCCGGCGCTCGACCCGATCGATTCGCTGTCGAGCGAGGCCAAGGTGGCCGTGCTGCGCGAGGTCGATGCTTACGTGCGCGCGCAGGATCCGCGCGTGAAGCAGGTCATCGTCAGCCTGTCGGCAGCGCTCGATACAGTCTTGATGGCTGGCTCCGACGGAACGCTGGCTGCCGACGTGCGCCCGCTGGTGCGCCTCAACGTGCAGGTCATCGCCGAGCAGGGCGGTCGCCGCGAGAGCGGCAGCGCCGGCGGCGGTGGGCGTTACGGCTACGCGGAACTGCTGGCCAATGGCCGCGCGCACCAGCTCGCGCGCGAGGCCGTGCGCTCGGCACTGGTCAACCTCGAAGCGGTCGAAGCGCCGGCCGGCATGATGACCGTGGTACTCGGCCCCGGCTGGCCCGGCGTGCTGCTGCACGAGGCGATCGGACACGGTTTCGAGGGCGACTTCCATCGCAAGGAAACTTCGGCCTTCAGCGGACGCATGGGCGAGCGCGTGGCCGCGCCGGGCGTGACCATCGTCGATGACGGCACGCTGGCCGGTCGCCGCGGCTCGCTCAGCGTCGACGACGAGGGCACGCCGACGAACTGCACGGTGCTGGTCGAGGACGGCATCATGAAGGGCCTGATCCAGGACAAGTTCAACGCGCGCCTGATGGGCATGCGCCCGACCGGCAACGGCCGCCGCGAATCGTTCGCCCACCTGCCGATGCCGCGCATGACCAACACCTACATGCTGGCTGGCGAGCGCGACCCGGAAGAAATCCTGCGCTCGGTCAAGCGCGGCCTGTACGCGGTCAACTTCGGCGGCGGCCAGGTCGACATCACCAACGGCAAGTTCGTGTTCTCGGCCAGCGAGGCCTACCTGATCGAGGACGGCAAGGTCACGCGCCCGGTCAAGGGCGCGACCCTGATCGGCGCCGGTCCCGAGGTGCTGCAACGCGTGTCGATGATCGGCAACGACCTCGCCCTCGACGAAGGCATTGGTGTCTGTGGCAAGGACGGCCAGAGCGTGCCGGTCGGCGTCGGCCAGCCGACCCTGCGCATCGACGCGATGACGGTCGGTGGAACGGCGGCGTGAGGGCGACGGGCGTGGGTTCAGTCGCCGTCGTTCGTTGTCGCCGCGTGCGTCTCGCGCAGCAGGCGGAACAGTTCGCGCGCGGCGCGCGGCGGTTTGGCGCGGTCGGCTTCGAACTTGGCCTGGCGCACCAGCGCGCGCAGTTGCTGGCGGTCAGCGCTCGGGTGCAGGGTCAGCCATTCGCCGATGGCGTCGTCGCCGTCGGCGAGCAGACGATCGCGCCAGCGTTCGACGTGGTGCAGGTCGGCGGCAGCGCGGCGCATCTGCGCGCGGTCGTGGGCCAGCGCGGCGCGCAGCGGCGCAAGCGCGTCCTCGTCGAGCCGGCGCATCTGCTTGGCGAGGAACTGGACTTGGCGCTTGCGCGCGATCTGCTGGCTCACCGCGCGCGCGCGGCGCACCTCGTCGACGAGGTCGGCATCGAGCGGCATGCGCACGAGTTCGGCGTCGGGCAAGGCGACCAGCGCCTCGGCGAGGGCGAACACGGCCAGCGCCTCGCGGCGCAACTGGCTGCGACTGGGGCCGTCGAAGGTATCGTCGTCGGTCGGATCGAAGGACATCGGCGGTGGCCGCGCGTGGCGGCGCCTGCTGGAAACAGAACGGTGGCGGAGGATACGGCGTGACGGATGTGATGGCCAACCGCGAACCCAGCCTGGTCGAACTCGACCGCCTGGCGACGCTCGGCGAGGACGTGCTGAAGCGCTGCCGCGCAAAGGGCGCAAGCGAAGTCGATCTCGGCATCAGCGTCGACGAGGGCCTCGACGTCGGCGTACGCCTCGGCGAGGTCGAGTCGATCGTGCGCACGCGCGATCGCGGCCTGACCCTCACCGTGTACTTCGGCAAGCGCAAGGGCTCGGCGAGCACGGCCGACCTCAGCGCCGACTCGATCGCCAAGACCATCGACCACGCCTGCGCCATCGCGCGCCACACCGAGGAGGATCCGTGCAACGGCCTCGCTGATCCGGCCCTGCTCGCGCGCGAATTTCCCGATCTCGACCTCTGGCATCCATGGGACATCGACGCCACCCAGGCCATCGAACTTGCACTGGAATGCGAGGAGGCCGGGCGGGCCTTCGATGCACGCATCGACAATTCTGAAGGTGCCAACGTGCAGGTCGCTTCGTCGGTCTCGGTTGGCATGACCTCCCATGGTTTCATCTCGCGCGAGCGCGACACGCGCCACACGATCTCGCTGGCCCTGCTGGCGGAAGACGAAGCCGGCATGCAGCGCGACTACTGGTACGAATCCGTGCGCGCGGCCGGGGACTTCCCCGCCATCGCCTCGATCGGCCGCAAGGCCGCCGAGCGCACGCTTGCCCGCCTCGGCGCGCGCCCGATCGGTACGCGCCAGTGCCCGGTGTTGTTCGCACCGACAGCCGCACGCAGCCTGATCGGTCATTTCCTCTCCGCCGTCAGCGGCGGTGCGCTGTACCGCCGCGCCAGCTTCCTGCTCGATCACCTCGGCCGGCGCGTGTTCCCGGATTTCGTGCAGATCGCCGAACGTCCGCACCTGCGCCGTGGCCATGGCTCGTCCGTCTTCGATGCCGAAGGCGTGGCCACGCGCGACTCCGACCTGGTCCGGGATGGAATCCTCGAGCGCTACATCCTCGGCAGCTATTCGGCGCGCAAGCTCGGCATGACCAGCACCGGCAATGCCGGCGGCGTGCACAACATCCTCGTCATGCCGGGCGAGCATGGTTTCGACGCACTGGTCGAACGCATGGGCAGCGGCCTCGTCGTCACCGAGCTGATGGGGCAGGGCGTGTCGCTGATCACCGGTGACTACTCGCGCGGCGCATCGGGCTTCTGGGTCGAGAACGGCCGCATCGCCCATCCGGTCGAGGAGATCACGATCGCCTCGAACCTGCGCGACATGTTCGAGGCCATCGAGGCGGTCGGCAACGACGTCGACCGCCGCTCACACCTCTTGACCGGCTCGATCCTGGTCGGGCGCATGACCGTCGCCGGGAGTTGAATGCGTCGGACGGGCGCCGTGAGGGGTGGGCCAGCCGTCGGCGGGCGTGACTTCCTGCGCTTGAACGGATCCGGTGTTGGCCGCATTGTCGGCCTGGCGACATTCCTGTCGCACCGAGGAGACCCGCGATGACCGAAGAATCCGTTCCGCAGGCCACACAGGTTCCCGAAGTGGCGCCGGTTGGCGAGGAGCGCACTTGGGCGCTGCTCGGCCATCTGTCGGCGTTGTCGGCCTTCATCGTCGGCATCGGCGGCGTGCTCGGCCCGCTCATCATCTGGCTGGTCAAGCGCGACACCCTGCCGTTCGCCGCCGATCAGGCCAAGGAGGCGCTGAACTTCAACATCACCGTGCTGATCGTTGCGCTGGCCTTGGTCGTGCTGACCGTGTTCACCTTCGGCATCGGCATCTTCCTGACCCTGCCGATCGGCATCATCGTCTTCATCGGCTGGCTGGTGCTGACGATCATCGCCGCGATCAATGCCAACAACGGCGTGCGCTACCGCTATCCGCTGACGTTGCGCCTGGTGCAGTGACCAGCATGCGCTGGCGGCCGTCGCTGGTGGCGGCGGTCGCCAGCGGGCGCTTCAGTGCGCGGTCGATCGTGAATGCAACGATGATCCTGCAGGTAGCTCCGCTCCTGCGGAGTCGGGCCAGGCTTGAGGTTCGAACGCTCCCCGTCATTGGGAATCAAAAGGTTGGGGCCGTCCTGTGCGGGCGCAGCTCGGCGTTGCGCCGGCTCGACAGACGGCCAGTCTGGCTTCACCGTCGCGCCTTGATATGCGCCCGCACAGGACGGTGACGCCGTTGTGGGATCGATCAGAACATCCCTGCGTTGACTCAGTTCTCGCGCGAGGCAATGAAGCGTGCGAGATCACGCAGGTGTCTGGCCGATTCACCAAAGCGATCGAGGCAGGCAAGGGCTTCGGCGGTAAGCGCAGCAAGCGTCGCGTGCGAAGCGTCGAGGCCGAGAATGGCCGGGTAGGTCGGCTTGTCGTTGGCGACGTCCTTGCCCGGAGTCTTGCCGATGCGGGTCGCTTCGCCCTCGATGTCGAGAATGTCGTCCCGGATCTGGAAGGCGAGGCCGACACAGTGCGCGTGGCGTTCGAGTGCGGCGAGCACGTCGGCATCGCGGGCGCCTGCGGCGAGGGCGCCGAGGCGTACCGATGCACGGATCAGGGCGCCGGTCTTGTGCACATGCATGCGCTCGAGTTCGGCCGCGTCCAGCTTCACGCCAACTGCCGAGAGGTCGAAGGCCTGGCCTCCGGCCATGCCGTGCGAACCGCAGGCTGCGGCAAGCACGCGCAGCATCTCCACGCGCGTAGCTGCGTCGATGGCCGCTGTGCCTTCGGCGAGGACCTCGAAGGCCAGCGCCTGCAGCGCGTCGCCGGCGAGGATCGCCATCGCCTCGCCGTGTACGATGTGGCAAGTCGGCCGGCCACGACGCAATGCATCGTCATCCATCGCCGGCAGGTCATCATGCACCAGCGAATAGGCATGAATGATCTCGACCGCTGCGGCCGAGGCATCGATGGCATCGGGTGTCGCGCCGAACACCGCGCCACTTGCGTAGGCGAGCAGTGGCCGCATGCGCTTGCCGCCGCCGAGCACTGCATAGCGCATTGCCGCGTGCAGGTCATGCGGCGGTTGCGCCACATCGGGCAGAACCCGTTCCAGCACCGCATCGGCCCGTGCTGACAGCGCGATCAGTTCCGGACTCAGTTCACTCACGGACAATCCCGGAGACGACGGCTTGTTGAAACGCACGAGGGTACCGGCCACATCGCCCCGCCGCCCAATTCATCAAACCGGCAACAATGCCGGAAGAACGATGCTTCACTTCAAGAGTGCGACCAAGGAAGGCCGCTTCTGGCCTTGCGGGTGATCGAGCGCGTACCGACACATCGCGCTCCCCGGGGCAGCAATCGAGGGTGATTGCAAAAGCCAAGGCCTACGGCACATCGGGACTGAACGGCTCTGCCGAATCCGGTCTTGCTGGATCAAGCAACTGCTGCACACGCAGTTCAGCCTGCTCGAGAGCGCCCTGGCAGCTGCGGAAGAGGGCGATGCCGCGTTCGAACGACTTCAGGGAATCGTCGAGCCCCATGTCGCCCTGTTCCATGCGCGCGACGAGTTGCTCGAGTTCGTCGAGCGACTGCTCGAAGGCGGCGATCTGGTTCGATTCCGACGGCAGGGACGGTGACATGGCGCGAAGGCTAGCTGCCCGGTTCGGCCCGGTCAACGTGCGGGCACCAGCGCACGCCGAGTTCAAGTGCCTCGAACAGGGCGCGCCCCTCGCTGCCGAGCCAGAAGTCGGCCACGGCGAGCAGTGTGCCGTGGGAGTCGAGGATGAGTGGCAGGCGCCCACGCTCCCACGGTGGAATGCCGGCTTCCTGAAACAGGTCGCGCAGGTCGCGGTGATGGGAGCCGACGTTCAGGCGCAGGCTTTCGCCGCCTCGACGGAAACGCACGCGCAGGGTTTCATGCAAGGGAGTCGCGAGTGCAGCCCCTGCGGCATCGACGAGTTGCAGCTGGCCCAGTGCGGCCGGCAGCTCGAGTGGACGCCCGTCCCAGGACTTGTCCCAGGTTGCCGGCACCATTTCGATCGGCCGTCGTGCATGGACGAGATCGCGGTAGCGGCGCAGCTCGCTGCCAGGCCAGCGCACGCAGGGCAACTTGTCCTCGCCGGCCTCGCCAAGCTGGCGCATCAGTTCGCCGACCTGATGCTGGGTCGGTTCGGGCAGACCGAGTTCGCGCAACCAGCGGCGCAACACGGGATCGCGCAAGGCGTCGGGCAGGGCGAGCCACTCGCGGTAGCGCAGCGTATGCGGATCGAGGCCCTGGATCTGTGCGAGTGCGCGCGCGGCTTCGGCTTCGATGAAGTCGGCAGCTGCACGCACCCAGGTTGCGCTCTGTGCGATGCTGGCATCAGCCTCTGGCCAGCGCCGGCGCAGGCGCGGCATCACGTCGAGCCGCAGGTAGTTGCGGTCGAACACCGGGTCGGCGTTGCTCGGGTCGTGCACCCAGTTGAGCTGGTGGTGTTCCGCGTAGGAATGCAGGGCTGCGCGTGACAGCGAAAGCAGCGGGCGCCAGGCCAGCCCTTGGCCGAAACGGCGCAGTGGGCGCATCGCCGCAAGGCCCTCGGGGCCGGCGCCGCGCAACAGCTTGAGCAGGACCGTTTCGGCCTGGTCGTCGCGGTGATGGGCGAAGGCAACGATTTCTTCCGCGCGCAACTCATCCTGCAAAGCCGTGTGACGCATGCGCCGCGCCGCTGCTTCGAGGCCGAGGCCGCTGCCACGCGGCACGTCGACCCGCACGCTGGCGAAGTCGATCGAGAGATCAGCGGCAATGCGCGCACAGCGCTGAGTCCACTCGTCGCTGTCGACGTACAAACCGTGGTCGACGTGGATCGCACGCAGGCCGCGCGCGCGCGCGGCGGGCAGCGCAGCGAGTCCGTGCAGCAGGACGCTGGAATCGAGGCCGCCGCTGAAGGCGACCGCCAGCGGGCCGTCGGGCAGGGCGGCGAGCGCAGGTTCGAGAACGTCGCGCAGACGACGATTCACGGGCAAACCCGTTCTCTGATCGCCGTCAGTCGTGCCGCACGCACGGCGCAGCTCAGGCCCATGAACAGACGACCTTGCCGCACTGGCCGGCTTCCATCAGGTCAAAGCCCTTCTGGAAATCGTCGATGTGGATCTGGTGGGTCAGCACTTTCTGCAGCGGGAAACCGGTCAGCAGCATCTGGGTCATCTTGTACCAGGTCTCGTACATGCGCCGGCCGTAGATGCCGTGCATGACCAGGCCCTTGAAGATGACCTTGTCCCAGTCGATGCCGGCTCCTTTGGGCAGGATGCCGAGCAGGGCCATGCGACCGCCGTGGTACATGCACTCGAGCATGTCGTTGAAGGCGTGCGGGTTGCCGCTCATTTCCATGCCGACGTCGAAACCTTCGATGTGCAAGTCCCTGACGACGTCGCGCAGCGATTGCTTGGAGACATTGACCACGCGCGTCGCGCCCATGTCGGCAGCGAGCTTGAGGCGGTAGTCGTTGACGTCGGTGACGACGACGTTGCGTGCGCCGACATGCTTGGCGATGCCGGCTGCGATGATGCCGATCGGGCCAGCGCCGGTGATGAGCACATCCTCGCCGATCAGATCGAACTCCAGGGCGACGTGGGCGGCATTGCCGTAGGGATCGAAGAACGCGGCCAGTTCGGACGGGATCTGGTCCGGGATTGGCCAAAGGTTCGACGCCGGCATCGCGATGTACTCGGCGAAGGCGCCGTTGCGGTTCACGCCGATGCCGATCGTGTGCGGACACAGGTGTTGTTTGCCGGCACGGCAGTTGCGGCACACACCACAGACGAGGTGGCCTTCGGCCGAGACGCGCTGGCCGATCTCGTAGCCGGTGACGCCGGCGCCCTTGTCGACGACGCGTCCGACGAATTCGTGACCGATGACGAGGCCTGGCTTGATCGTGCGCTGCGACCAGGCATCCCACAGGTAGATATGCAGGTCGGTGCCGCAGATCGCGGTCTTCTCGAGCTTGATGAGTACGTCGTTCGGGCCGATCGTCGGCAGCGGCACCCGTTCCATCCAGATCCCCTTGGCGGCCTCACGCTTGACCAGCGCCTTCATCGTGTTGCTCATGGCAGATACCTGGATGCAAAGCGCTGATTATACGGCGCCGGTCCGGTCGGTGAGGGTGTTCGCTGGACGATCCGAATGCTAGACTCGACGGCCCTTCGGCCGTTGCATGCGCCACCGCCAGTCTCTTCCCGGGCCTGCGGACAGCATCGATGGACGTGCACGGACAGCAGACCTGCGTGACCCGTCGCTTCATCGGCGGGCAGCGATGTGGTGGAAGGCTTGACTACGACCCCCTCCCATGCGAACCGGAGTTCCTTTGCCCATGTACAAGAACGCCCTAGCTATTGCCCTCGGCCTGCTCGTTGCGGACGCGGCGATCGCGCAAAACACGCTGTCCCACAGCAACAACGCGCAGGTGGTGCCCACCAGCCAGGCTCCCATGCCGACCGGCACCTTCGACCTTACGCAGAGCGGCTCGTTCGACATCACCCTGCAGAACTCCGTGTCATGCAATGACGGCGGCATCCATACGGACAATTACTACTACCGCCGTTTCGACCTTGATACCCATTTCGCGGCAACCGGCACCGTCACCATCGCCAGCGTGGACATTGGCGTCGAGCAGGCGGCGGCGGGCTCCGGTGGCACCCAGCCGCTGACGCTCAACCTGTACGCGATCCCGAACGCGTCGACGTTGACCGTGGCCAATCTCGGCGCGCCGATCGCCACGCAAACCGTCGGCGTGGCGGACGGCGGCCTCGTCCTGCTCAATATTCCGATTGCCGCCTCGCTCAACGGCACGACGCATGACCTCGTCGTCGAGGTGTACTCGCCGGATGGGGGCACTGCGAATCACTCGTTCTTCATCGGCTCGAATGCCACGGCATCGATCAATCCGGCCGGTGCGCCGTCGTACCTGCGCGCTCCGGATTGCTCGGTTACCGAACCGACCCCAACGAGCTCGATCGGCTTCCCGACCATGAACATCGTCATGGTCGTCCATGCCACCACGCTTCCGGTAGGCCTGCAGAGCTTCGGCGTCGACTGATCCGGCACATCCGCTCGGCGTCACCAGCGAAAACGCCCGGCTTGCCGGGCGTTTTCGTCGGTGCTGGCTGCATTCAGAGAGCGCTGGCGCCAACCGGGGCCGATGACTGGTTGACCAAGGCCACGGCCGCCGTCTGTTCCATCGACTGGTGGAAGTGGAAGCCCTGCAGGCGGTCGCTGCCTGCGGACTGGAACCAGGCGAGCTGGGCGGCCGTCTCGATGCCCTCGGCGACGACGTCGAGGCCAAGGCTGTGGGCCAGGGCGAGCATCGCGCGCACGATCGCTGCGTCGCGCGGGTCGACCAGTACGTCGACGACGAAGCTGCGATCGATCTTGATGCCGTCAAACGGCAGCTGGCGCAAGTGCTTCAGTGACGAGAAGCCTGTGCCGAAGTCGTCGAGCACGACGCGCACACCGATGTCGCGCAGGCGGTCGAGGCTGACGATTGCTCGCTCGGGCAATTCGAGTGCGATCGATTCGACGATTTCGAGTTCGAGGCAGGACGGGGCGAGGCCGATGCGCTGCAGCAGTGCGGCGAGGACATCGGGGAAGTCACGGCGCTGGAAGCTGTGCGCCGAAATGTTGACCGCGACCGGTATCGGGTCCCGCCCGGGTTTCTGCCAGGCGAGCGCAGACCGGCAGGCGTGTTCGAGCACCCAGGCATCGAGTGCCTCGATCATGCCGAGCGGCTCGAATTCGTTGATGAACGCGTCGGGCAGCAGGCGTCCGCAGGTCGGGTGCTGCCAGCGCACCAATGCCTCGAAGCCGCAGATTTCCAGGTCCCAACCGCCAAGGATCGGTTGGAACTCGAGGATGAACTCGCCACGCGCGAATGCATTGCGCAGCTCGGACTGCAGGAGCAGGCGCTGTTCGATCTCAGTGTCGATGTCGAGACTGAAGAAGCGGTAGCGCATGGCGCCCTCGCGTTGCGAGCGCGCGCGTGCTTTTTCCGCGCAGGAATAGAGTTGATCCGCGGCCGCCGAATTGGTCGGGGTACTGGCGATGCCTATGCTGGCCTCGAGCGCGATTTCCCGGCCGTTCCAGAACAATGGGCGCGAGAGCAGGTCGAGCACTTCCTCGGCGATGCGACCGGCTCCGGCTTCGATTCCGAAACCCGTGCCATGCAGGGCGAAATGGTCGGAGTCGGGGCGGGCGGCCAGCAGGCCGCGGGTACGTGCGACTTCCTCGATGCGTTCGGCGGCGGTGGTCAGGGCAAGATCGACGCCATCCATGCCGAATGCGGCGGCGACCGTGCCGAGGTTGTCTACCCGCACCAGCAGCAGCGAAGTGCTCTGGCCGGCTTTGATCTGATGGTCGATGTGCTGGAGCAGATTGTGTCGGTTCGGCAAGCCCGTCAACGGATCGAAATGGCGCAGGTGAGCAGCTGCGTCGGTCGCGCGCTCGGCGCGCTCGCGCTCGTCCTCGAGCAGCCAGATGACCAGCCCGAAGCCGATGAAGAGCTGGGTGACCGCGCCGGGTACGGATGTGTACCGCAGCCACGACCACGGCGGTTGGCCGGATGCCTGCGCGACATAGGCGCCGAAGACGTGCAGCAGGTCGAGACCGTAGACGATCAGGGCAATTGCGGTCAGGCGCGACCCGAAGCGGTTCCAGCCCCAGTGCCGCAAGATCGCCACGCCGAGGGCGACCCCGGCGACGCCTGTCAGCAGATAGCGCAGGCCGACGCGCAGGAGCATGCGTTCCTGCGCGGCCGACGGGTCGAAGGCGAAGGCGAAGACACTCAATAGACCCAGGGCGACGGCGAGCGTCAACGCTTGCACGATGCTGGCGCGCGCTGGTGCGCGGTTGCGCCAAATGGTCAGCGTGCCGATCACGAGCAAGGCTATTTGCACGTATGCCGCGCCGAGCGACAGGCTCGACAGCAGCAGGCGCAGGGGGTGACTTGCCGGAAACCTGGCCTGCAGCACGATCGAGGTGCCGGCGGTGGCGAGATAGATCGCCAGGGCGAGGAAGCTCAGCGACCAGAAGCGCAGGTAGTCGTGGCGGAACAGGCCGTGGTAGTGGGCAAAGACCGCACTCTGCACGAGCGCGATCACGGCGCCGGTGCCGTACAGGACGATGTCGAGGACTCCCCAGTCGCTCATGCGGCTGATCCGCAGCGTCGAAGTGACGGCGTATTGAGCCGATGCCGGGGGGCTTTGTCAAAACAACGGGCTCCGGGACGGGCGCGCAGATCAAGTTGCCCGGCTGCAACGACGGCGCGAGTGGCGTGCGCAATAGCAGTGGGGCCTTGCGGATGCCACCCCGCCATTGGGAATCGAAAGGCCGGGGCCGTCCTGTGCGGGCGCAGCACGGCGCTGCGCCGGCTCGACCGACGGCCAGTCTGCCTTCGCCGTCGCGCCTTGATCTGCGCCCGCACAGGACGGTGACGCCGTTGTGGGATTGATCAGATCATCCCTTGGTGCCCTGTTGCCACCGCGCCGGAGTCGCATCGACCGGTGGGGAAGTCTCGCTCTTGCGCCGGGCGCATGCCCCCTACAATCCGCTCATGCGCCGCGCCGACTCACGACCTTCCGCGATCTTCCTGATGGGGCCGACCGCATCGGGCAAGACGGATCTGGCCTGCGCGCTGGCCGCGCGCCGCGGATTCGAACTGGTCAGTGTCGATTCCGCCCTGGTCTACCGCGGCATGGACATCGGCACGGCCAAGCCGGACGAAGCCACGCGCGCACGCCATCCGCACCGCCTGATCGACATCCGCGAACCTGACGAGCCCTATTCGGCCGCCGAATTCCGTGCCGACGCGCTGCGTGAGATGGCGGCAATCACGGCCGCCGGGCGCGTGCCGCTGCTGGTCGGCGGTACCGGGCTTTACTTCCGTGCGCTCGAGCGTGGCCTGTCCGATCTGCCGGCCGCCGATCCCGGCCTGCGTGCGGAGTTCGATGCCCAGGCGCGCGAGCACGGCTGGGAGTATCTGCACGCGCGTCTGCGCGGACTCGATCCGGTCGCCGCCACGCGCATCCGCCCCGGCGATGGCCAGCGCATCCAGCGTGCCCTCGAAGTTATTACGCTAAGCGGCCGAGCGCTGTCGGCCCAGCAGACGGGCGCGCACGAGCGCCTGCCGTATCGCGTGCTCAAGCTCGCCCTGCTGCCGTCCGGGCGCGGCCTCCTGCACGCGCGCATCGCACAGCGTTTCGACGCCATGCTTGCCGCCGGCTTCCTCGACGAGGTGCGCGCCCTGCTTCGTTCGCGCGTGCTGTCGCCCGAGCTGCCGGCGATGCGTGCCGTTGGCTACCGGCAGGCGATCGAGCACCTCGACGGCGTCACCGACGCAGCCACCTTCCGTGATCGCGCGATCTTCGCCACACGCCAGCTCGCCAAGCGCCAGATCACCTGGCTGCGCTCGGAACACGACGCCCGTGCCTTCGAACCCGATGCGCCCGGCTTGGCCGCCGCCGTCGAGGCGGCCGTGGTCGACTTCATCGGCCGGACTGCCATGGCACGCCACGGCTGAAGCCACTTCAGAAGCCGGGAATGGGGAATAGGGAATAGGGAATGGGAAGATCAGGAGCGCGCTTTCCCATTCTCCATTCCCCATTCCCCACTTTTCAGCCGCGATCGTAAAAAACAGTGCGTCCCTGCCGGAATCGTGCGCCGCCGCGCGTTTCCTCGGCCGCGGGCATGGGCTAAGATCGCCCGCATGGACCGGGGCGTCCATGAGCCGGCCTTTGCGGCCGGGCCTGCATGTCACGTCTCTTGACCCGGTCCGCACCGATGTCACACCCGGAGAAGAATAATGTCCAAAGGACAATCGTTGCAGGATCCCTTCCTCAATGCCCTGCGCCGTGAGCGTGTGCCGGTGTCGATCTACCTGGTCAATGGGATCAAGCTGCAGGGCACGATCGAGTCGTTCGACCAGTTCGTCGTGCTCCTGCGCAACACCGTCAGCCAGATGGTCTACAAGCACGCGATCTCCACCGTCGTGCCGAGCCGCAACGTCCGCATTGCGGGCACCGACGGCGCACCGGCCGGCGACGCCGCAGCGAGCGAGTAAACCCCACTGTTCGACCGTTCGCGCAAGGGTGAGCGTGCGCTGCTGCTGCAGGCGTACGAGCCCGGACACCAGGATCCAGCCCTGCTCGAGGAGTTCGCCGAACTCGCGCGTTCGGCCGGCGCGACCGTGGTCGGTACCCTGAGCGCGCGCGTCGAACGTGCGAATCCGCGCTTCTTTGTCGGCAGCGGCAAGGCCGAGGAGCTCAAGCAACACCGCGTTGCCCTCGATGCCGACCTGATCCTCGTCAACCACGCACTTTCGCCGGTGCAGGAGCGCAACCTCGAAAAGCTGACCGAATGCCGCGTGGTCGACCGTACCGGCCTCATCCTCGACATTTTTGCCCAGCGTGCGCGTTCGCACGAAGGCAAGCTGCAGGTCGAACTGGCCCAGTTGAAGCACATGTCGACGCGCCTCGTGCGCGGCTGGACCCACCTCGAACGCCAGCGTGGAGGTTCCATCGGCTTGCGCGGTCCCGGCGAAACCCAGCTCGAGATCGACCGCCGCCTGCTCGGCGAGCGCGTCAAGCAATTGCAGAAGCGGCTCGACAAGGTCGAGACGCAGCGCAACCAGGCACGCCGCGCCCGTGAGCGCAGCGCGCTGCCGGTGGTTGCCCTGGTCGGCTATACCAATGCCGGCAAGTCGACCCTGTTCAACGCATTGACCGGTGCCGGCGTGTATGCCGCGGACCAGTTGTTCGCCACCCTCGATCCGACCCTGCGCCGCATCGACGGCCTCGCCTGCGGACCGATCGTGCTGGCCGATACGGTCGGGTTCATCCGCGACCTGCCGCACGATCTGGTCGCCGCGTTCCGCTCGACCCTGGCCGAGGCGCGCGAGGCCGACCTGCTGCTGCACGTCATCGACGCCTCCGACCCCGAGCGCGACAGTCGCGTTGCCGATGTCACCGGCGTGCTCGAGGAGATCGGTGCCGGCACGCTGCCGCAACTGCTCGTGTTCAACAAGATCGATCGTATCGACGGGATCATGCCGCGGGTCGACGCGCCGGAGCGCGATGGCCCGGTGCGCGCATGGGTGTCGGCCCGGGATGCCGCAGGCCTCGACGGTCTGCGCGCGGCAATTGCCGGGGCCCTGTCGGTGGAGCGCATCCGCTGTACGCTCGCGGTTCCGGCCAGCGCCGGGCGCCTGCGTGCACGTCTGCACGCACAGGGCCTGGTTGCTGCCGAGCACATCGATGAACAAGGCTGGCACATCGACATCGACGCACCGCGTGCCTTGGTCGAGCCGCTGTACGGACTGCCAGGCGGTGATGGGGAATGGCTGCGCGGTGCGCTGGCAGCGGCCGCGATCGCCAATCGCGGTTGAGCCGGTTTTCGACGCGCGGCATCGGGTCGCCCCGATCGGGATCCGGGGCCTGTCCTGCTTATTGGCTGGATCGGTCCCCGATGGGGGAGCAGGCCTTGCTTGCCCGCCCGTCGACCCCTACCTACAATCCGGACTCGATCGCACGGGCCTGATCCAGCGCCCATCTCGGCATCCGGTGGGCGGCAAGCACGCCACTGCGTGTCCCTCCCTTTCGCTGCATCGACTCGCGCGGCGCACAGCTCGACAGGAACCCTGGAATGGCTTGGAATGAACCCGGCGGCGGCAAACAGCGCGATCCCTGGCGCGACAATGACAATGGCGGCCCGAAGAACGACGTCGATGCCGCGGTCCAGCGCCTGAAGGAGATGTTTGGGCGCCTGTTCGGCGGTGGAGGTGGTAGCCGCGGTGGCAGTTCCGGCGAGGGCGGTTTCGGTGGTGTCGCACTTGCCGCTGTCGGCATCGCCATTGCCTGGGTTGCTTTTGATTCGGTCCAGTCGATCAAGGCCAACGAGGCGGGTGTCGTGCTGCGCTTCGGCCAGATCACGCGGGTCATGCCCTCAGGGCTCAATTTCAAGTGGCCGCGGCCGATCGAGACGGTGCACGTGGTCGATGCGACGAGCGTGCGCTCGGCCTCCGACAGCGTGCGCATGCTGACCCGCGACGAGAACATCGTGCAGGTCAATTTCGAGGTGCAGTACCTCGTTGCCGATCCGGTCAAGTTCCTGTTCTCCACCCGCGATCCCGACGCCACGCTCAAACAGGCTGCGGAGAGCGCCGTGCGCGAGGTCATCGGTGCCGGCAAACTCGACGCGATCATGCCCGATCAGCGCGTCGAGCCGGCCGAGGGCGAGGCTGCCGCCGCGCCGGCGGCCGATCTTGCTGCGCAGGCCCGGCAGGTGATCCAGTCCACCCTCGATCGCTACGATGCCGGCCTCACGGTCAGCACGCTCAACTTCCAGAACGTGCGTCCACCGCAGGAAGTGAAGGAAGCCTTCGACGACGCCATCTCGGCTCGTGAGGACCGCCAGCGCGCGAGCAACATCGCTGACGCCTATGCCAAGCGTGTCGTCCCCGAGGCTCGCGGCGAGGCGGCACGCATCCTCGCCGAGGCCGAAGGTTACAAGGCGGAGCGCATCGCCAAGGCCGAAGGTGACGCGCAGCGCTTCGGCCTGATCGTCGCCGAGTACCGTGCCGCACCCGAAGTCACGCGCAAGCGCCTGTACCTCGAAACCATGCAGCAGGTGGTCAACCGCAACGCCAAGGTCGTCGACATGACCGACGGCAAGAACGTGCTCTACCTGCCGGCACCTGGGGCGACAACTCCGCCGGCGCCGCCGCAGGTCGTCGTGCCCGAAGCCGCGCCGTCGACGCGCGCCGAATCCGCAAGGGGAGGCCGCTGACATGCGCCCGATGCTTGGAATCCTGGTCGCCGTGGTCATCCTGGCCGGTGGCAGCAGCGTGTTCGTGGTCAACGAGAGCCAGACCGCGATCCTGACCCAGTTCGGCCGCATCGTCGAATCGGGCTATGCGCCCGGTCTGCACTTCAAGCTGCCGCTGATCCAGCAGGCAGTACGTTTCGACCGTCGCCTGCAGACACTCGATTCGGCGCCGGAGAACTACCTGACCTCGGAGAAAAAGGACGTCACCGTCGACTTCGTGGTCAAGTGGAAGATCGCCGATTCGGCCAAGTTCTACACCTCCGTGGGCGGCGAGGAAGTGCGCGCACAGGCGCGCCTCGCCTCGATCGTGCGCGACGGCATGCGTACGGCGATCAACAGCCGCACGCTGCAGGAAGTCGTCTCCAGCGCGCGCACGGATCTCACCCAGACCCTGGTGCGCACCGCCAATGTCGCCACGCAGAATCTCGGCATGGAGATCATTGACGTGCGCATCCGCCGCGTCGATCTGCCGCAGGAAAGTTCGGTGTTGCGCTCGGTTTACGAACGCATGCGTTCCGAGCGCAAACAAGTTGCCGACTCGCTGCGCGCCGAAGGTAACGAGGCCGCCGAACGCATCCAGGCCGACGCTGATCGGCGTGTCCAGGTGATCCGTGCGGACGCCTACCGTGATGCGCAGAAGACCCGCGGTGAAGGCGATGCCAAGGCGGCCGAGGTGTACGCCGGAGCCTATGGCAAGGACGCGGAGTTCTATGCCTTCTACCGCAGCCTCGAGGCCTATCGCGAGGCGCTGCAGGGCGGCAATGGCGTGCTCATGCTGAATCCCGAAGCGGAGTTCCTGCGCTACCTGCGCGACAGCAAGTGATGTCGGCCGATCTCGCCGCGGCGCTGTGCCTGGTGCTTGTGCTCGAGGGATTGTTGTTGTTCGCCGCGCCGGGCGCATGGAAGCGCATGGCCGAGCAGTTGCAGCGGATAGACGAACGCCGTCTGCGCCTGATCGGCGGCATCTTCATCGTGGTCGGCCTCGTCGCGCTGCGCGTCATCCGCTGAGTCGGCGCATCGCTTAGACTTCCACCCCGGCATTCCTTCCGTTTCCACGCATCGACCAGGCAATACACATGGGCAAGTCAGTCGTGATCCTCGGCGCGCAGTGGGGCGACGAGGGCAAGGGCAAGATCGTCGACCTGCTGACCGAGCGCGTCGGCGCCGTCGCACGCTTCCAGGGTGGCCACAACGCCGGCCACACCCTCGTCATCGGCGGCAAGAAGACGGTCTTGCACCTGATTCCCTCGGGGATCCTGCGCGAAGGCGTGGCCTGCCTGATCGGCAACGGCGTGGTGCTCTCGCCGGCCGCGCTCCAGCACGAGATCGCCGAGCTCGAAGGGCAGGGTGTGGAAGTGCGTTCACGCCTCAAGATCAGCCCGGCGACGCCGCTGATCATGCCGTACCACATCGCGGTCGATCAGGCGCGCGAAAAGGCCTCCGGCACGAAGGCGATCGGCACCACCGGGCGCGGCATCGGTCCGGCCTACGAGGACAAGGTCGCACGCCGCAGCATCCGCGTCGCCGATCTCATGTATCCATCGGAACTTCCCGACAAGCTGCGCGCGGCCGTCGACTACCACAATTTCGTGCTCACCCAATGGCTCCACGCCGAGGCGGTCGATTTCCAGAAGACGCTCGACGATGCGCTTGCCTTCGGTGAGTACCTGCGGCCGATGATCGACGATGTCTCGACCTTGCTCTACGACGCGCGCCGGCGCGGCGAGAATATCCTCTACGAAGGTGCGCAGGGCGCCCTGCTCGACATCGACCATGGCACCTATCCCTACGTGACATCCTCGAACACCACGGTCGGTGGTGCCTTGGCCGGCACCGGTGTCGGTGCCTGCGACATCGACTATGTGCTCGGCATCTGCAAGGCCTATGCGACGCGCGTCGGCAGCGGTCCGTTTCCGACCGAATTGCACGACGACATGGGTGAGCGCCTGCGCAAGATCGGCAACGAGTTCGGCGCCAGCACCGGTCGTCCGCGCCGTTGCGGCTGGATCGACCTCGTTGCACTGAAGCGTGCCACCCAGATCAACGCGATCAACGGCCTCGCCATCACCAAGCTCGACGTACTCGACGGCCTGCCGACAATCAAGGTCTGCATCGCCTACGAATACCGCGGCAAGCGCCGCGAACTTGCCCCGCTCGACGCCGACGGCTGGGACGAGTGCAAGCCGGTCTACCTCGAGTTTCCCGGCTGGGACGAGCAGACATCGGGCGTGCGCGAGTGGAACCGGCTTCCCGCCGCCGCCCGCGCCTACCTGCGCGCCGTCGAGGAACTGTCCGGCTGCCACCTCGCCCTCGTCGCCACCGGCGCCGACCGCGACGACACGATCGTGCTGCGCGATCCGTTTGCCTGACGGGCGACAGCTCCGCAAACGAAAAACCCCGCGCGTCGGCGGGGTTTTCGTGAGAACCTGCGCGGGATCATCATGCGCAGGTCCAAGCCGTTGGTGCCCAGGAGAGGACTCGAACCTCCACGGTTTTACCCGCTAGTACCTGAAACTAGTGCGTCTACCAATTCCGCCACCTGGGCATGCCGCCTGGCTGGGCCAAACGGGGCGCGAACGATACTGGGCGCGCCCGAGGCCTGTCAATCATGTTGATGCGCGCTGATCGACGATCCGCGCCACAAGGAGTCATGGACAAAGTGACCAAGAAGACCAGCAGGAACACCGCACGCCCGTCGAAGAGCAAGGCCAAACCGCCCGCGCGCGGGAAGGTCGCGACGCCGGCCGCCAAGGCCGGTGCGAAGAAGTCGAAGGCGAAAGCCGCGCCGTGGCTGCCGCCGGTGTTTGCGCCGGCGAAAGGCAAGCCTACGGTGTCGCGCAAGGCCGGGACATCCGGTGCATCGCCAGCGGCCAAGGTGACGCGTGGACCGAAGCCGTGGGCGCCTGCACGGGAAGCCGCCGTGCATGGCAAGCCGCGCAAGCAGTCAAGCGACGAGGCGGCACGCGGCAAGCTGGTGCGCGATCCGTTCGCCGAGCGCGAAGCGCAGCGTTACGCGCGGCCGATCCCGAGCCGCGAGGCGATCCTCGCCCTGCTCGGCGAGCAGGCCGAACTGCTGAAGACCGAGGCCATTGCGCGTGCGCTCGGGCTTGCCACCGAGCAGGATGTCGAAGCGCTCAGCAAGCGCCTCGCCGCGATGGTGCGCGACGGCCAACTGCTGCAGAACCGCCGCGGCGGTTATGGCGTGGCCGAGAAGCTCGACCTCATTCCCGGTGTGGTGCTCGCCAACGCCGAAGGTTACGGATTCCTGCGCCCGGACAGCGGCGGTGAGGATCTGTACCTGTCGCCGGCGCAGATGCGTCCGGTGCTGCATGGCGACCGTGTGCTCGGCAGCGTCGTCGGCGTCGACCGCCGCGGACGCCGCCAGGGTGCGATCGTCGAAGTGCTCGAAAGGCGTTCGCCGCGCCTGGTCGGCCGAGTCATCGTCGAGAATGGGTTGACCCTGGTCGCGCCGGATGATCGTCGGGTGCACCAGGACGTGCTGATTCTTCCGGGGGAGTCGCAGGGCGCGCGCGCCGGCCAGATCGTGATTGCCGAAATCAGCGATCCGCCGACCGCGTATCGCGGGCCGATGGGCAAGATCCTCGCCGTGCTCGGCGAGCGCCTGACCCCATCGATCCTCGTCGAGATGGCGATCGCCAGCCATGGTCTGCCGAGCGCCTGGCCGGAGACGGTGTTGCGTGAAGCGGCCGACGTCGAGCCGGCCGTGTCAAAAGCCGAGGCGGCCGGGCGCATCGACCTGCGCAAGCTGCCGCTGGTGACCATCGACGGCGAGGATGCGCGTGATTTCGACGATGCCGTCTACGCCGAACCGAACGCACAGGGCTTCCGTCTCGTCGTCGCCATCGCCGACGTCTCCCACTACGTGCGCATCGGCAGTGCGCTTGATGACGAGGCCTACAGCCGTGCTACTTCGGTGTATTTCCCGGGGTTCGTGGTGCCGATGTTGCCGGAGTCACTGTCAAACGGCATCTGCTCGCTGAACCCGCGCGTGGATCGCTTGTGCATGGTTTGCGACATGCAGATCGACCGCAGCGGCGAGGTGACGCGCTCGACCTTCCACGATGCCGTGATGCGCTCGCACGCGCGCCTGACCTATACGCGCGTGTGGCAGGCGATTGGCGAGAAGGATGCCGATGCACGCGACGAGCTCGGTGCGTTGCTGCCGCATGTCGAGCACCTGCACCAGCTCTACAAGGTGCTCGCCAAGGCACGCCAGAAGCGCGGTTCGATCGACTTCGAATCGAGCGAAGTCAAGTTCCGCCTCGGTGCGGCGGGCGAGGTGATCCAGCTCGGCAGCGAGCCGCGCAACGATGCGCACAAGCTGATCGAGGAATGCATGATCGCGGCGAACGTCGAGGCGGCGAAGTTCCTGCTGCGCAAGCGCATCCCTGCGCCCTACCGCGTGCACGAGCCGCCGCCGGTGTCGAAGTATGACGATCTGCTCGAGTTCCTGCGCGAGTTCAAGCTGAACCTGCCGCCGGCCGGTGAAGTCAAGCCAGCCGATTTCGCCGCGCTGCTGAATAAGATCCGCAAGCGTCCGGATGCCAGCCTGATCGAATCGGTGTTGCTGCGCTCGCAGAGCATGGCCGTGTATCAGCCGGAGAACACCGGCCATTTCGGCCTTGCACTGGAATCCTATGCACATTTCACCTCGCCGATCCGGCGCTACCCGGACCTGCTCGTGCACCGCGCGATCCGTCATGCGATCGGCGGTGGCAAGGCCTCCGGCTACGCATACTCGCCCACGCAGATGACATCGATGGCGGTGCATTGTTCGCACAATGAGCGGCGCGCGCAGGAGGCCGAGCGCGACGTCGACGAGCGTTACAAGTGCGCGTGGATGGAGAAGCACGTAGGCAGCGAGTTCGACGGTGTCGTCTCGGGCGTCGCCTCGTTCGGCCTGTTTGTCGAGCTGAATGATTCGAAGATCACCGGTCTCGTCCATATCACGCAGTTGCCGAACGACTATTACCACTATGACCCGGTGCGCCATCTCCTCAGCGGCGAACGCCGCGGCATGAAATTCCGCCTCGGCGATGCGGTGCGGGTGCAGGTGCTGCGTGCCAGTCTCGAGGATCGCAAGATCGACTTCCGCCTGATCGCGGATGCGCGCGGGCAGGGAAGGGCGGCTTTTTCGTAGGAGCGCCCGCAGGAGCGCATTCAGGCGCGATGCTTCTTCTCTAACCGCCACAACGAAGAAATGCATCGCCCCTGAAGGGGCTCCTGCAGCAGCCTGTTATCGCCGGTCAGAACGCATCCGCCGGCACGCGCACCGCACCTTCCATCAGCACGCGCGCACTGCGGCTCATCACCGCCTTGGTCACGGTCCATTGGCCGTCGACCTGTCGCACATCGGCGCCGACGCGCAGCGTGCCGGACGGGTGGCCGAAGCGAACGACATCACGCGTGCCGCCGCCGGCGGCGAAGTTGACCAGGGTGCCGGGTATGGCTGCGGCGGTGGCGATCGCCACCGAGGCCGTACCCATCATTGCGTGATGCAGCTTGCCCATCGACAGCGCGCGCACGTTGAGGTCGATGTCGGTGGCGGTGATCCGCTTGCCGCTGCTCGATGTGTAATCCTTCGGCGGGGCGACGAAGGCGATCTTCGGTGTGTGCTGGCGCTTCGTGGCTTCCTCGGGTGTGGCGATGAGGCCCATGCGCAGTGCGCCGGCCACACGGATCGCCTCCAGTCTGGCCAGCGCTGCCCTGTCGTCGTTGATCGCCGGTTGCAGTTCGGTGCCGTCGTAGCCGATGTCGGCAGCGTTGACGAAGACGGTCGGGATGCCGGCCGTGATCATGGTGGCGTTCAATGTGCCGATGCCTGGCACGTCGAGCGGATCGACCAGGTTGCCGGTCGGGAACATGGCGCCGCCGACGTCGCCTTCGCCTTCGTCAGCCGGATCGATGAACTCGAGGACGATCTCCGCGGCGGGGAAGGTCACGCCATCGAGCTCGAAATCGCCGGTTTCCTGCACCGCGCCATCGACGATCGGCACGTGCACGATGATCGTCTTGCCGATGTTGGCCTGCCACACGCGCACGGCGAACATGCCGTTGCGCGGCAGGCGCGACGCATCGATGAAGCCGGCGGCTATCGCGAATGGACCGACCGCGGTCGACAGGTTGCCGCAGTTGCCGCTCCAGTCGACGAAGGCGGTGTCGATCGACACCTGGCCGTACAGGTAATCGACGTCGTGGTCCGCTCGTGTGCTGCGTGAAATGATCACGCACTTGCTCGTCGACGACGTTGCTCCGCCCATGCCGTCGGTGTGCTTGCCATATGGGTCCGGCGAGCCGATCACGCGCATCAGCAGCGCGTCGCGCGCCGGCCCCGGCACGCGCGCGCGTTCGGGCAGGTCGTCGAGACGGAAGAACACGCCTTTGGAAGTGCCCCCGCGCAGATAGGTGGCGGGAATGCGGAGCTGCGGCAAGTGGGTCATGTCGTGGTTTTGGCTACGGATGGGATCAGGCTGCGGGTTGCCCTGGGCGAGTGTTCGCTCGAAAGGCCTTCAGTCGGTTCCGCGCACTCGGGGAGCGATCCGGCGAAAGCCTCAGGCCGCCAGGGAAGGCCTGATCAAGCCCCGCAAGGCTGAAGCCGCCCCACAAGGCCCTGATTTCGCGGGAGCGACCTCGGTCGCGAAGGGCAAGATCAGAGTATCCCCAATTCGGGCATTCTGCCTCATGTGTCGGCTGGAATCTGCTTCGATCAGTCGTGCGCGTCGATCGGGGCGCGTGGCTGACCGCAGATGCAATGATCTCGGGCCTCGCCCTGCCGGGGCGGACCGACGGTCCGTCGAGGCAGCGCCACAGGCTCGGCTCTCCGTTGCCGCCGAATCGGCGCGCCGTGGCATGCTCGCACCGGGGTCCGTTCGCCGGAGGCATCGTGCGCAATCCTCGTCGTCGTTGGCTGCGTGGGTCGGGTCTGGTGGTCATGGTCTGGCTGGCCAGTGCGTTGTGGCAGTCGTTCAAGCCGCTGCCGGCAGGCATCGGTATTGAAGGCCCGTGGCGGCCGGCGCAGGACACGGCCTTCCTCGCCGACGAGACCTGGGTGGATGCGCAGGAGATGCGCCACAGTCGTCAGGCGATCTTCGACACGGCCTTCGCGATGATCGCGCAGGCGCAGCGTCTCGTCGTGCTCGACATGTTCCTGTTCAACGACTTCGGGGGCAGTGCACTGCGACCGCTGAGCGCCGAGTTGACCGAAGCATTGCTGGCACGCAAGGCCGCCAAGCCTGGGTTGCGCATCGTCATCGTCACCGACCCGATCAATACCGTCTACGGCGGCCTGCAGGATCTGCGACTCGCCCGCCTGCGTGCTGCCGGTGCCGAGGTGATCGTCACGGATCTGTCGGCCCTGCGGGCATCGAATCCGCTCTGGTCCGGGCCGTGGGCACTGTGCTGCGGCTGGCTCGGCAACGATGTCAACGGCGGTTGGCTGCCCAATCCGCTCGGCGCTGGCAGGGTTGGCCTGCGCAGTTGGCTGGCGCTGGCGAACTTCCGTGCGAACCATCGCAAGACCCTCGTCGTCGATGCCGGTGACGATTGGCAAGCACTGGTGACTTCGGCGAATCCGCACGATGCGAGTAGCGCGCATGGAAATGTCGCCATGCGCTTTTCCGGCATGGCTGCACTCGACCTGGTCGCAAGCGAGGCCGCGGTCGCAGCGTTTTCCGGGTTGCCGCTCGAGGGCTTGCCGTCGGCGTCGGCGGCAGCAGCGGACGCCGGCGAAGCGCGTCTGCGCGTGCTCACCGAGGGGGCGATCCGGCGTGCATTGATCGGCACGATCGATCGGGCCGGCGCGGGCGATGCGCTCGATGTCGCAGTGTTTTACCTGGCTGATCGCGGCGTGATCACCGCGCTGAAGGCTGCTCATGTGCGCGGTGTCGCCTTGCGCGTGCTGCTCGATCCGAACGAGGACGCGTTCGGCCGCAAGAAGAACGGCGTGCCGAACCGCCAGGTCGCGGGCGAACTTGTCGCCGCGGGCATCGCCTTGCGCTGGTGCGACACGCACGGCGAGCAATGCCATGCCAAGCTGTTGCTGCATCGCGGTGCGCGCGAGGCAACGTTGGTCGTCGGCTCGGCCAATTTCACCCGGCGCAACCTCGACGATCTCAATCTCGAAACCAGCGTCGAGCTGAGGGCGCCACGCGGACATGCGGCGGTAGCCGATGCCGCGGACTGGTTCGAGCGTCAGTGGGTCAATGACGCGGACCGGAACGCCAGCATCGACTACTCGCACTACGCCGACGATGCGCTGTTGCGCCGCATGTGGTATCGCGTCGGCGAGGCGCTGGGTTGGTCAACGTGGTGAGGTGTGGGTGGGTGCTACGCGTCGCGGCGGTGTGCGAATGCAGCCGATGTGTTTGCGCCTTAGGAAACCGTCGTAGGAAACGGCTTTAGCCGTGATGCTCGTTCTGTACAACGCTGCAAAGAAGAAGCATCACGGCTAAAGCCGTTTCCTGCGGCCGATTCCTGCAGCCGTCTCTTGTGAGCCTTCCTACGCCGCCTTGTTCGAGTCGAGGAAATCCTGGGCGAAGCGTTGTAGCACGCCGCCGGCTTCGTAGATCGAGACTTCCTCGTCTGAGTCGAGGCGGCAGGTGACCGGTACCTCGACGCGTTCGCCGTTCTTGCGGTGGATGACCAGGATCAGCGTGGCGCGCGGTTTGCGCTGGCCGATGACGTCGAAGGTCTCGCTGCCATCGATCGCATGCGTGTGACGGGTCTCTCCCGGTCTGAACTCGAGCGGGAGCACGCCCATTCCGATCAGGTTGGTGCGGTGGATGCGCTCGAAGCCTTCGGCGACGATCGCCTCCACGCCAGCGAGGCGCACGCCCTTTGCGGCCCAGTCGCGTGAGCTGCCTTGGCCGTAGTCGGCACCGGCAATGATGATGAGTGGCTGCTTGCGGTCCATGTAGGTCTCGATCGCTTCCCACATGCGCATGACCTTGCCGTCCGGTTCGAGGCGGGTCAGCGAACCCTTCTTCACCTGCCCGTCGACGACAGCCATCTCGTTGACGAGCTGTGGATTGGCGAAGGTTGCACGCTGCGCGGTCAGATGGTCGCCGCGATGAGTGGCGTATGAATTGAAGTCCTCTTCCGGCAGGCCCATTTTCGCGAGGTATTCACCGGCGGCGCTCTCGCGCAGGATCGCGTTCGACGGCGACAGGTGGTCGGTGGTGATGTTGTCGGGCAGAACAGCCAGCGGCCGCATGCCCTTCAGCGTGCGCTCACCGGCGAGTGCGCCTTCCCAGTACGGCGGCCGGCGGATGTAGGTGCTCATCGGACGCCAGGCATAAAGCGGATCGACCTTGGCGTCGCGCTGCACGCGTGCGGCGAACATCGGTTCGTAGACACGGCGGAACTGCTCGGGCTTCACGCTCTGTTTCACCACTGCGTCTATCTCGGCATCGCTCGGCCAGATGTCCTTGAGGCGCACCGCGTTGCCGGCGCCGTCGATGCCGAGCACGTCCTTCTCGATGTCGAAGCGCACGCTGCCGGCGATCGCGTAGGCAATGACCAGCGGCGGTGAGGCAAGGAAGGCCTGCTTCGCATACGGATGGATGCGTCCATCGAAGTTCCGGTTGCCGGACAGCACTGCGGTCGCGTAGAGGTCTCGGTCGATGATTTCCTGCTGGATCTTCGGGTCGAGCGCGCCAGACATGCCATTGCAGGTCGTGCAGGCGAAGGCGACGATGCCGAAACCGAGCTTCTCGAGCTCCTGCAACAGGCCTGCCTCTTCCAGATAGAGTTGCACGGCCTTCGAGCCTGGCGCGAGTGAGGATTTCACCCACGGCTTGCGCACGAGGCCATGTGCATTGGCATTGCGTGCAAGCAGGCCGGCGGCGATGACGTTGCGCGGGTTGGAAGTGTTGGTGCAACTCGTGATGGCGGCGATGATGACCGCGCCATCCGGCATCAGGCCTTGCGCTTCCTCGGCCTTGCCGGCTTCGAGCTTGGCTTCGTCGGCGATGCCGCGCTCGGCCAGCGCCGAGGTCGGCAGGCGCCGGTGAGGGTTCGACGGCCCGGCCAGGTTGCGCACGACGGTCGAGAGATCGAAGCGCAGCGTGCGCTCGTAGCGCGCGCCGACCAGACTGTCGGCCCAGAGGCCGGCGATCTTGGCGTAGGTCTCGACCAGGGTGACCTGTTCGTCGCTGCGACCGGTCAGGCGCAGGTAGTCAATCGTCTGCCGGTCGATGAAGAACAGGGCGGCGGTGGCGCCGTACTCGGGGCACATGTTCGAGATTGTCGCGCGGTCGCCGATGGTCAGGGCGGCGGCGCCTTCGCCGAAGAACTCCAGATAGGCGCCGACCACCTTCTCCTTGCGCAGGAACTCGGTCAAGGCGAGCACGACGTCGGTGGCGGTGATGCCGGGTGCCGGCTTGCCGGACAGCTCGACGCCGACGATGTCGGGCAGGCGCATCCATGAGGCCCGACCGAGCATGACGTTCTCGGCTTCGAGGCCGCCGACGCCGACCGCGATGACGCCAAGCGCGTCGACGTGCGGCGTGTGGCTGTCGGTACCGACGCAGGTGTCGGGGAAGGCAACGCCGTCCTGCACGTAGATCACCGGCGACATTTTCTCCAGATTGATCTGGTGCATGATGCCGTTGCCGGGCGGGATCACATCGACGTTCTCGAAGGCGCGTTTGGTCCAGTCGATGAAGTGGAAGCGGTCCTCGTTGCGGCGGTCCTCGATCGCGCGATTCTTGGCGAAGGCATCCGGATCGTAGCCGCCGCATTCAACCGCGAGCGAGTGGTCGACGATGAGTTGCACCGGAACCACCGGGTTGACCTTGGCCGGGTCGCCGCCCTTGGCGGCGATGGCGTCGCGCAGGCCGGCAAGGTCGACCAGGGCGGTCTGGCCAAGGATGTCGTGGCAGACCACGCGCGCCGGGAACCATGGGAAGTCGAGGTCACGTTTGCGCTCGATCAACTGGCCGAGATAGGCGTCGATGTGCGATGGATCAGCCTTGCGCACGATGTTCTCGGCATGCACGCGCGCCGTGTACGGCAGCTCCGCCCACGCACCGGGCCGGATCGCGTCGACGGCGGCCCGCGCATCGAACCAGTCGAGTGTCGTGCCGGGAAGCGGTTTGCGGTACTGGTTGTTCATGGCGGGCTTCGTGCGGGAAGGGGGCTGGCCGGTGCGCATCGCGCCGTGTTGCCGATGCGTCGGCGATTTTAACGCGAGCGCTGTCCGCATGGGCCTGCGACTTTCGCCGCATGGCAATCCGGTCTCGCTGGAGCGTGCATGGTGTTGCCGCATGCAGCCCGGACGGTGTGCTGACTGAACCCTGGGTGGTTTTCTGCGAGACTGCGCGCCTCTCCCCGTCACCGCGCATCCCATGAGCACCGAACTCCTGATCGGCATCCACTCCGTCGAGGCCGCGCTGAACTACGACGCCGGCAACATCGTCGAGCTGTATGTCGAATCCGACAGCCAGAACCCGCGCGTGCGCGAGCTGGCCGAACGCGCGCGCGAGCTGGGTGTGAAGCCGCATGCGCGCGACCGTGCCGCGCTCGATCGCATGACCGGCGGTGGCCGCCACCAGGGCGTGGCCGCGCGCTACAAGGCACCGCCGGCGCGCAGCGATGCCGAGCTGCCGGCGCTGATCGAGGCGGCAGGAAGCGAGGCGCTGTTTCTCGTCCTCGATGGCGTCACCGATCCGCACAACCTCGGCGCCTGCCTGCGCAGCGCCGAAGCGGCCGGCGTCACCGCGGTGATCGTGCCGAAGGACCGTGCGGTCGGCATGACCGCCACCGTGCGCCGCGCCTCGGCCGGTGCTGCCGATCGGGTGCCTCTGGTCGCCGCGACCAACCTCGCCCGTGCGCTGCGCGTGTTGAAGGACGCCGGCGTGTGGCTGACCGGCCTGGCCGGCGAGGCAACGATATCGCTGCACGCGATCGACTTCCGCGGGCCGGTGGCTATCGTCATGGGTGGCGAGGGTGAGGGCATGCGCCGGCTCACGCGCGAGGCCTGCGACCATCTCGCCCATATTCCGATGAAGGGCCGTGTCGAGAGCCTCAATGTCTCGGTGGCAACCGGCATTGCCTTGTTCGAAGTGTTGCGCCAGCGCGGGGCGGGGCGGTGACGATCGCCTGGCACGACTTCGCCGGCTTGGTCGGCGTCGGCTTCGTCCTGGTGGCGTATCTGCTCGTGCAGACGCGTCACCTCGACGCGCGGCGGCCCATGTACCTGCTGGTCAACGCGCTCGGTGCCGTGCTTGTGCTGGTTTCGTTGTGGTACGCCTTCAACCTAAGCGCCTTCGTCATCCAGTGTGCCTGGATCCTGATCAGCACCTATGGACTTGTGCGCTGGTGGCGTGATCGCGCTTGAATCTGCTTGTCCCTTCTCCCCGCATGCAGGGAGAAGGGATGGCAGTCTTCAATCGCGGATGCCGAACGCGTCGAGAATGAAGGCATAGACGTCAGCGGCCTCGTCGATCTGCTTGCTGGTCGGCTTGCCTTGGCCATGGCCGGCGCGCACATCTATGCGGATCAGTGCCGGGCGTGGCGGATTCATCGCCTGCAGGGCGGCGGCATACTTGAAGCTGTGCGCCGGGAACACTCGATCGTCGTGGTCGCCGGTGGTGACCAGGGTGGCCGGATAGTCGATGCCGGGCTTGATGTTGTGCAGCGGTGAGTACTTGAGGATCGCGGCGAACTCATCAGCGTTCCTGACCGAACCGAAGTCCGATTCCCAGGCCTTGCCGATGGTGAACTCGCGGAAGCGCAGCATGTCGAGCACGCCGACCGCCGGTATCGCAGCGGCGAACAGGTCGGGGCGCTGCAGTTCCACCGCGCCCACCAGCAGGCCGCCGTTCGAGCCGCCGCGGATCGCGAGCTTCTTCGGCGAGGTGACTTTTTCGGCGATCAGGTGTTCGGCGGCGGCGATGAAGTCGTCGAACACGTTCTGCTTGTTGAGCTTCGTGCCAGCCTCGTGCCAGGCGCGGCCATACTCGCCGCCACCACGCAGGTTGGCCTCCACGTAGACGCCGCCGCGTTCCAGCCAGGCGATGACGGCCGGGGAGAACGCCGGTGTCCTCGAGATGTTGAAGCCACCATAGCCATAGAGGATGGTCGGGTTGTTGCCGTCCAGCCGCAGGCCCTTCCTCGAATTGATGAACATCGGCACGCGCGTGCCGTCGCGGCTGGTGTAGAAGACCTGGCGCGTGGTGAACACGGATGTGTCGAGTGGATAGTCCGGCGCGATCACCCGCTCGCTGCGGCCGCTGGCGAGGTCGAGGCGATAGATCGACGGTACGTCGGTGTAGCTCGTGTAACCGAAGTAGCTCTCCTGGTCGCCCACCTTGCCGGTGAAACCCGTCGCGGTGCCGAGGCCGGGCAGTTCGACCGTGCCGAGGGGCGTGCCGTCGAGCGCGATGCGGCGCACTTCGCTGTGCGCGTCCTTGAGGTAGTTTGCAACAAGCTGACCACCGACCAGTTTCGCGTCGGTGAGTGTTTCCGCCGCCTCGGGCACGACCTCGCGCCAGTGCTGGCGTGTCGGCTTGGCGATGTCGATCGCGACAATCCGATAGCGCGGCGCGTTGTCGTCGGTCAGCACGTAGAGCGTGCCTTCCTTGCTGCCGAGCACTGCGTAGCTTGCCGTCCAACCGCCGATCAATTCCCTGACCGTGGCGTTCTTGCTGCGCAGGTCGCGGTGGAGCAGCAGGTTCTTCGGTTCGGTGCTGCGCCAGACGCTGATGAGAAGATGCCGGCCGTCGTCGGTGACCTTGGCGCCGAAGCCCCAGTCGGGCTCATCCTTGCGCTCGTAGACGAGGCGATCGTCAGCCTGCGACGTGCCGACGCGATGGAAGTACAGCTTCTGGAACTGGTTGACGGCCTTCAGCGCGTGCTCGCCCTCGGGCTTGTCGTAGCGGCTGTAGTAGAAGCCGGAGCCGTCGGCCGCCCACTCGACGTCGGAAAACTTGACCCAGTCGAGCATGTCGTCGAGCGGCTTGCCGCTGGCGACGTCGAGCACGCGCCACTGCTCCCAGTCCGAGCCGCCCGAGGAAAGGCCGTAGGCGAACAGCTTGCCGTCACGACTGAACTCGCCACCCTTGAAAGCCACCGTGCCGTCGCTCGACAACGTGTTCGGATCGAGCAGCACGCGCGCCTCGCCACCGCCCGGCTTGTCGGTGACGTAGAGCACCGCCTGGTTCTGCAGGCCATCGTTGCGCATGTACGCATACAGGTCGCCGTGGCGCTCGTACGGCGTGTAGCGCTCGTAGTTCCACAACTGCTCGAGACGCTGGCGCAGCGCGGCGCGCTGCGGAATCGCATCGAGATGGCGCTGGGTCAGCGCATTCTGGGCCTCGATCCAGGCGCGCGTCTCGTCCGAGTCGAGTTCCTCCAGCCAGCGGTACGGATCGGCGATGCGCGTGCCGTGGTAGTCGTCGACCTGGTCGACACGGCGGGCGGCAGGGTAGGAGATCGTCGTGGTCACGGCGGGGGCGGCCTTGGCTGAATCGGGGGCGATGGCGGCCGGCTTGCAGCCGGCAAGGACACCGATCGCCACGCCGGCCAGGGCGGGCAGGAGATTCGGGATTCGGAACATGGGATGAGAGTCGCCCAGGGGTTGGAACCGCGACTATAGCGGTGGCGACCGTTCGAGTCAGGCGTGGGGCGCGCTGGCCTGGGCTCGCGGCGTGGACTCGACTCGATGTGGGGACGACGGGGCGTGACCGGCGCTGAGAGCGCGACTGCGCGCACTTCTCGAGCCCGCGCCGGCGCTGCCTGCCGTCCGGCCCGCGCCGGTCCTACGCCCCCACAACCCCATGCGACAGATCCCCCTTGCGTCGCGCCTGGGCGATTTCGGTGCCGTGGACGAGGAAATGGATGTTCTCGGCGATGTTCGTTGCATGGTCGCCGATGCGCTCGATGTTCTTGGCCATGAACAGCAGGTGCGTGCAGGCGGTGATATTGCGTGGGTCTTCCATCATGTAGGTGAGCAGTTCGCGAAACAGGCTGGTGTACATGCCGTCCAGCTCTTCGTCGCGCGCCCAGGCGAGCAGGGCACGGTCGGCGTCGCGGTCGCGGTAGGCGAGCAGGACCTCGTTGACGAGTTCGCCAGCCAGTTCGGCCAGGCGCGGCAGGGCGAATACCGGACGCACGAGGTCGACACGGTTCAGGGCGAGCGCGCGCTTTGCCACATTGGCCGCGTAGTCGCCGATACGCTCGATGTCCGAGGCGATGCGCAGCGCGGCCATGACCTCGCGCAGGTCGCGCGCCATGGGCTGGCGCAGGGCGAGCAGGCGGATCACGTCGTGGCTGACCTCGCGTTCGAGTGCATCGATCGTCGCATCGCTGTCGACGATGCGTTGTGCAGAGTCGCTGTCGCGTTCGATGACCGCGGCGATGGCGGCCTCGAGTTCCTTTGCGGCGAGATCACCCATGCGCAGGATCTCGCCGGTCAGGCGTAGCAGTTCTTCGTCGTAGCGCTTCACGATGTGGTCGCCGGTTGCCTGGGTCATGTGCAAGTCCTCAGCCGAAGCGGCCGGTTATGTAGTCTTCGGTCTGCTGTTTCACTGGCTTGGTGAACAACTGTTCGGTCGCGCCGAACTCGACCAGTTCGCCGAGGTACATGAAGGCGGTGTAGTCGGAGCAGCGCGCCGCCTGCTGCATGTTGTGGGTCACGATCGCAATGGTGAAATGCTCCTTGAGCTCGGCGACGAGTTGTTCGATCTTGCCGGTGGCGATCGGGTCGAGCGCCGATGTCGGCTCGTCGAGCAGCAGCACGTCGGGCTTGAGTGCGACCGCGCGGGCGATGCACAGGCGCTGTTGCTGGCCACCGGAGAGACCGAGCGCACTCTGCTTGAGCTTGTCCTTGACCTCGTCCCACAGCGCCCCCTGGCGCAAGGCGAGTTCGACGCGCGTTTCGAGTTCTGCTTTCGACAGCTTTTCGAAGTGACGGATCGCGTAGGCGACGTTCTCGTAAATCGACATCGGAAACGGCACCGGCTTCTGGAACACCATGCCGACCTTGCTGCGCAGGCGGTTGAGCGGGTACTTCGCATCAAGAATGTTCTCGCCGTCGAGCAACACTTCGCCGCGTGCCTCGAACCGAGGGTAGATCGAATAGATGCGGTTGAAGATGCGCAGCAGGGTCGACTTGCCGCAACCGGACGGGCCGATCAGCGCGGTGACACGCCTGTCGGCAATGTCGAGATTGATGTTCTTGAGTGCATGGAAGCCGTCATAGTGGAAGTCCAGCCGGCGCGCACTCATCTTCGACGGCGTGGTCTGTGCCGCGGTGCGGCCAGCGCCGACCTTGGGTGCCGACATGGCGAAGGCGAGATCAGTCATGATGGATCCTGTTCCTGAGGAGGATGGCGCGGGCGATCAGGCTGAGAACGAGCACGAATGCGGTGAGGACGAGCGCACCGGCCCAGGCCAGGGTCTGCCAGGTTTCGTACGGACTGGCGGCGAACTGGTTCATGACCACCGGAACGCTGGCCATCGGTGCGGTGAGGTCCGCATTCCAGTACTGGTTGCCGAACGCGGTGAACAGCAGCGGCGCGGTTTCGCCGCTGATGCGCGCGAGCGCGAGCAGGATGCCGGTGACGATGCCGGCCGACGCGCCGCGGTAGAGCACCTGCACGATGACCTTCCACTGCGGGATGCCGAGCGAGAGCGCGGCTTCGCGCATCTGTGCCGGTACCAGGCGCAGCATCTCGTCGGTCGTGCGCACCACCACCGGCAAGACGATGAAGGCGAGTGCCAGCGCGCCGGCGATGGCCGAGAACCCGCCGCCCATCTCGGCGACGACGAGGGTGTAGACGAACAGGCCGAGCACGATCGACGGTGCCGACATCAGGATGTCGTTGACGAAACGGATCACCGTGCCGATGCGGCGCGCAGCAGAGTATTCGGCCAGCCAGGTGCCGGCGGCGATGCCGAGCGGCGTGCCTATGGCGAGCGCGAGCACGCACATGAGCATGCTGCCGAAGAAGGCGTTGGCGAGGCCGCCGTCGGCGTCCATCGGCGGCGGCGTGATCTTCGTGAACAGCGCCCAGTTGATGCTGCCGATGCCCTTGCTGATCGTCGTCCACAGGATCCAGGCGAGGAAGAACAGGCCGAACAGCGCAGCCGCGCAGGACAGGACGATGGCGACGCGGTTGAACAACGTGCGCCGGCGATACAGTCGCTCGGCGACGGCGACTGCCGGCGTGGTCATGACTGACGACTCAACCATGGCGTTCATCGCCCACCCTCCAGCCGCGCCAGCATCAGTCGCGCCGCGGCGAGGACGACGAAGGTGACGATGAACAGCACGAAGCCGAGCAGCAGCAGGGCGGAACGATATGTGTCGGTGGCTTCGGCGAAGTCGTTGGCGATCAGCGCGGCGATGGTCGTGCCGGGTTCGAGCAGCGAGGGCGAGTAGCGCACGGTGTTGCCGACCACGAAGGCGACCGCCATGGTTTCGCCCAGCGCGCGGCCGAGGCCGAGGAAGATGCCGCCGACGACGGCGGAGCGCGTGTACGGGAGCACGATGTCCCAGACCACCTCCCATTTCGTCGCGCCGAGCGCATAGGCCGATTCCTTCAGCCGCGTCGGTACGGTCAGGAACACTTCGCGCATGACCGAGGAGATGAACGGGATCACCATGATTGCCAGCACCAGGCCGGCCGTGAGCATGCCGATACCAAGCGGCGGTCCCTGGAACAGGGCGCCGACCAGGGGCAGGGTGCCGACATGGTCGTTGAGCCAGGGCGTCACGTATTCGGTCATCACCGGCACGAGCACGAACAAGCCCCACATGCCGTAGATGATCGACGGGATGCCGGCGAGCAGTTCGATGGCCGAGCCGACCGGTGTGCGCAGCCAGGTCGGCGCGACCTCGGTCAGGTACAGCGCGATGCCGAAACTGACCGGTACGGCGATGAGCATGGCGACCACCGCGGTGACCAGGGTTCCGTAGATCGGCACCAGCGCGCCGTAGCGGTTCTCGACCGGGTTCCATTCGGTCGAGACGAAGAAGCGCCAGCCTTCGCCGGCCAGTACTTCGCGCCCACCCCACAGCATCGACAGCGCGGCACCGGCCAGCGCGATGAGGACGAGGAAGGCGGTCGCGGCGAGGAAGCCGCGGAACACGCGGTCACTGCGTTCGTCACGCCGGGCCTGCGCGGGCAGGGCGGCGCGTTGGACGAGCGTCGTCATGGCATCTGCATTCCGGGTAGGGATTCGGCGCGTCCGCGGACCGGCGCAGGGCCGGTCCGCGGACGCATGCCTTACTTGATCTTCGCCGACCAGTAGGCCTTGATCTGCTCGACCAGCTTGTCCGGCAGCGGCACATAGTCGAGTGCCGATGCCTGCTGCTTGCCGTTCGCGTAGGCCCAACCGAAGAACTCGCGGGTGGCCTGCGAGCGTGCCGCATCCTTTGGTTGGGCGTGCATGAGGATGAAGTTCGTTGCCGTGATCGGCCAGGCCTGGTCACCCGGAGCGTCGGTGATGACGAGGCTGAAGTCAGTGGCGTTGGCCCAGTCCGCACTGGCGGCCGCGGCGGCGAACGACTCGGCATTCGGCGCAACGAACTTGCCGGCCGCGTTCTGCATCTGCGTGTAGGTCATCTTGTTCTGCAACGCGTACGACAGTTCGACATAGCCGATCGAGTTCTTGACCTGCTTGACGTAGGCGGCGACACCCTCATTGCCCTTGCCGCCGAGGCCGGTCGGCCATTGCACCGAGGTACCCTCGCCGACCCTGGACTTCCATTCCGGACTCACCTTCGACAGGTAGTTGACGAAGTTGAAGGTCGTGCCGGAGCCGTCCGAACGGTGCACGATGGTGATCTTGGTGTCCGGCAGGGCGACACCCTCGTTGAGCGCGCCGATCGCCGGATCATTCCACTTCGCCACCTTGCCGAGGAAGATGTCGGCGAGCACCGGGCCACTCAGCTTGAGCTTGCCTGGCTCGATGCCGGGCAGGTGAACCACCGGCACCACGCCGCCGATCACCGATGGGAACTGCACCAGGCCTGCCGCGGCCAGATCGGTGGACTTGAGCGGCGCGTCGGATGAGCCGAAATCGACCGTGCCACCCTTGATCTGGGCGATGCCGCCGCTCGAGCCGATCGATTGGTAGTTGACCTTGTTCCCGGTGGCGGCGTTGTAGTCAGTCGACCACTTCGACATCAGAGGAAAAACGAACGAGGCGCCGGCACCGGTGATGTCGGCTGCCTCGGCGACAGGAACGGCGACGGCGGTGGCAAGACCGATGGCGGCGGCACAGAGCTTGATCGAAAACGTCACGGCAACTCCTTGGGTAGCGGCTTGAATGCGATGCCGCATTTTTTAGCCAGCGGAAGTTGCAGAACGATGAGTGAAATATTTCAGGGATGTTGCAGGCGTCGGAGGACGGCCTTCGCGGCTGTGCTCGCTTGCCGTGCGCGCCTCAATCGCCCTTGATCAGGTCCGGTCCTGGTCCGGCGGTCTTCTCGTAGATGCCCTTGCCGGCACGCTGGTACCGTGTGAAGCCGTGCCGGGCGGCATGTTTCTCGCTGAGCCGGTGGGCCTGGCCCGACACGACTTGCGCGGCGCTCAGTTGCCGCACCAGGATGCCGCCGCAGGCGCTGCAGCGCGTATCGGGGTCGCCGCCGATCTTCTGCAGCAGGTCGATGCCCTCACGGCAGGCGGGGCAACCTTCGCTGGCGGGCAGGTAGTGATAGATCGGCATGCGGCCAGCATGCGGCCATGGTCGCGCCCGATCAAGCCTCTGGGGGAGTGGCCGGTTCATCCACGACCGCACCGAACCCCTGCGAGACCGCGATGTCTTCCATCTGCTTCCAGCGGTTGACGATGCGACAGAACAGTTCCGCCGTGCATTCGGTGTCGTATACCGCCGAATGCGCCTGGTTGCCGTCCCAGGCGATGCCGGCGGCAGCGACAGCGCGGCCGAGCACGGTCTGGCCATAGGCGAGGCCGGCGAGGGTGACTGTGTCGAAGCTGCTGAACGGGTGGAACGGGTTGCGCTTGTGGCCGGTACGGCGCACCGCGGCGTTGAGAAAGCCGAGATCGAAGCTGGCGTTGTGGCCGACCAGGATGGCGCGCTGGCACTCCGCCTGGCGCATGGCCTTGCGCACCGGCGCAAACACGTGCTCCAGCGCGGCTCGCTCCTCGAGCGCGTTGCGAAACGGATGGTCGGGATCGATGCCGGTGATTTCGAGCGAGCGCGGGTCGATGTTCGCGCCGGGGAAGGCGATGACATGCGTCGAGATCACAGGTGCGGCATGCACGAAGCCTGCCTCGTCCATGCCGATGATGCTGATCGCGATCTCGAGCAGGGCGTCGCGCTCGGCGTCGAACCCGCCGGTCTCGACATCGACGACAACGGGAAGGAAACCACGGAAACGATCGGCGATGCGGGGCATGCGGGGTGAGGTCATCCGGCGAGGATAGCCGAGGCGTGCGCGAAGCGTGAACGATGAGGGTGCTCAGCGCGTGCCGAGCACGATCTCGCGCCGATGGAACTCATGCAGCATGTAAAGGCCGGACGCACGCAGGCCGGGCTCGCTGCGCCCGAGCGAGGCGAGTACGGCGTCCACGCAATCGGCACCGCAGGCATCAGTGTTGCGGGACAGGGTCTGGAACAGCATGGCGCTCAGCGGATCGACCTCAAGGAATCCGACGTCGCCCTCGCGCGTGCGCACGAGCACGATCAGGGTCGGCTGCGCTGGCGGATCATGCGGGCGAAACGCCGGGCCGATGTGCTGGACCGGATAGCGCCAGGCAAGCAACCGGGCCAAGGGTGACAGCACCGGGATACCGGTGACCGGATCGCCGGAGCGATCGTGGGGCGCGCTGTCGATGTCGGCCTCGTCGATGGCGAGGGCGAGTTCGCTCCATTCGTACTGGGCCAGTTCGACGAAGAACGGAGGATCGATCCCGGACGGCGCGCGCGCTTCGAGAAATCGGATGAACTCGCATGCGATCTCGGTGAACAGCGGTGTCGAGCAACGGTGATCGCGCAGGAAGGCACGCACGAGTTCGCTCCATTGCGCGTCATCGTGCAGGGCGCGCAGCACTGGAAAATTGCCGCCGAGCAGGTCGATCAGGTTGTTCTGCACGAGTTCGCGGTAGATCGCCATGCGCCGTGCCTCGATATGGGCCGGTGCGGCGATGCCGTCGGGGTCGCGCAGGTGCGCGCTGAAGGCAAGGCGCGGATCGTCTGCGGATGCTTCAGGCATGGCGACGGCGTGCTCCGTCGGCGCAAGCGGCCTGCAGGAGACGGATGCGTCCGACTTCGACGAACAGTTCATCGAGCGGCGGCAGGTTGAAATCGCGCTCGACCATGGTCGGTACGCTGCCGAAGCGCGCGTAGGCATGTTCGAGCAGCGCCCACACCGGATCGATCACCGGTGCGCCATGCGTGTCTACGATCAGGTCGGACGCTTCGTTGTAGTGGCCGGCAACGTGGATCCAGGCCGTGCAGCCCACGGGCAGGGCGTCGATAAAGGCGTGCGCGTCATAGCGATGATTGATGCTGTTGACGTACACGTTGTTGACGTCGAGCAGCAACTCGCAGTCGGCTTCTGCGAGCACGGCGTTGATGAATTCGGCTTCGCTCATCTCCGCGTGCGGCACCGCGTAGTACGAGGAGTTCTCGACGGCGATGCGCCGGCCGAGGATGTCCTGGGTGCGCCGGATGCGTGCGGCGACGTGGTGGACCATCTCGCCGGTGAACGGCAGCGGCAGCAGGTCATACAGATGGCCGCCGTCATTGCACCACGACAGGTGTTCGCTGTAGTCGGCGATGCCGTGCATGTCCATGAAGCGGCGGATGCGCACGAGCAGGGTTTCGTCGAGCGGTGCCGGGCCGCCGAGCGAGAGCGAGAGGCCGTGACAGGCGAAACGATGGCGCTCGGTGAACGCGCGCAGCGCGCGGCCGAGGCGGCCGCCGACGCCGATCCAGTTCTCCGGGGCGAGTTCGAAGAAGTCGACGGGAATCGATGGGGCAGACTGCAGCGCGGCGATCAGGCCGCGCCGCAGTCCGAGCCCGGCTCCGGCGAGCGAAGCGCCGGCGCGCATGTCGCTGTCAGCCCTTCTTCTCGGCCGAACCGCCACACTTGCCTTCGCCGCACTTGCCCTCGCCGCACTTGCCTTCCTTCGCCTTGTGTGCGGCGTCCCATTCTTCGCGGGTGACCTTGCCATCGCCATCGGCATCGAGCTTGGCCCACTTGTCGGCCTTGTCGGGCTTCGCTGCATTCCATTCATCGGCCGAGATCGCGCCGTCGCCGTTGGCGTCGAGCTTGGCGAAACCGCATTTGCCCTCGCCGCATTTGCCTTCACCGCACTTGCCCTCTTTCGCCTTGTCGCCGGCCATGGCCACGACGTAGCCACGGCCAAGGTCGCTGGCCTTGAAACCATCGCTGGCAACGGCGAGTTGGGCGAGCGACAGCGAACCGAGCAGGGCGGTGCCGATGGCGATGCCGACGGGTTTGACGTGCTTGCTGGACATGGGGACTTCTCCAGGGGTAGAGGCGGAACGTTCCGCCGGGTTGCCGGCCATCGCCGGAGGGTATGGGTGACGCCAAGGGGACGATCGGGTTGCGGTGCGACCATGCAATGACAGCGTGCGGGCGCAAAGGTTGCCGCAGATCACATGTCCATGCATCGTGCGCCCGCAGCATGCATGTGGAACGCTTTCGTCATCAGGGTTTCGCCGGAATGAAATCGGAGCGTAACAGGACCGGCCTAGGCTGCGCGCCGTCGACTCCCTCATAACGGAAACCTGACAAATGAACCGACTGACCCCACGGCTGCTCGGCAGCGCAATCGCCATGATCCTGGCCGCGCCGGCTGCCCAGGCGGATATCGCTCTTGACGTGATGTTCGGCAGCGAAGTGAGCCTCGAAGGCCTGGTCCAGGCCGACGCCAACTGGTACGACAACGACGTGCAGGATCTCAACGGCACGACCGGTATCAATGGCAAGGACAGCGAGTTCGAGCTGCGTCGCGCCGAAATCGTGCTCAAGGGCAAGGGCACCACGTTCGACTGGGTGATCGGCTACGACGCCAAGGCCGACAAGTTCCTCGACACCAACCTCAAGTGGAAGCTCGGCAGCAGCTACCTGCTGATCGGTCAGTACAAGCAGCCGAACAGCCTCGAGGAGCTGACCAGTACGCGCCACAACGACTTCATCTCCAAGGCGATGGTCACCAACCTGTTCGGCGTGGGGCGCCGCCTCGGTGTCGCCTACGGCAGCGACGCCGGCCCCTGGGGTTATCAGGTCAGCGCGTTTGGCCGCGAACTGACCCGCAACCTCAATCAGGGCCAGGGTTTCGGCGGCCGCTTCTACTACGCGCCGATCCGTGACGGTGGCAATGTCCTGCATTTCGGCGTGTCGGCGATGGACCACGACACCGATGGCGACACCTCGCGCTGGCGCGTGCGCCCGGATGCCGATCTCTCGGCCGTACGCCTCGTTGACACCGGCACCCTTGCCAATACCGATCGCGTGCGCACCTATGGCCTCGAAGGCCTGTGGATCGGCGGCCCGTTCAAGGTGCAGGGCGAATACATGCGCTCGACCACATCGCGCACCAGTGCAACGAGTGCGCCGGACTTCACCGGCAACAGCTGGTACGTCCAGGGCGTGTGGAACCTCACCGGCGAGAAGTTCGGCTACAAGAATGGACTGCCGTCGACACCGTTGCCCAGCGAGCCGGCTTCGGGCATGTGGCAGCTCGGCCTGCGCTACGACAAGACCGATCTGGACGACCGCCCGGTGCTGGGTGGCGTGGAAAGCAACCTCACGGTCGGCGTGAACTGGTACTGGCGCTCGAACTTCAAGCTTGCTGCCAACTATGTCCACGTCAACAGCACTCGCCGTGGCGTCGACGACGATCCGAACATCGTCGAGGCGCGTGCGCAGTTCTATTGGTGAGTATCCGTCTCTCCAACGGCTGGTCTGGATCCCCGCAGTCGTCCCTTCAAGGCAGCCCACACGGGCTGCCTTCTTTTTTCCTGTGGGAGCTCCTTCGGGGGCGATGCCCTTCTCGCCCAAAGCATCGCCCGTGAACGGGCTCCTACGGATTGATTCCCGATGCCTTGCCGGCCGGTGTCTTGTGCCGCCATGCACACAGGTCGCGGATCACGCAGCGCGGGCAATCCGGAGTGCGCGCCTTGCACGTGTAGCGCCCGTGCAGGATCAGCCAGTGGTGCGCGTGCAGGCGGAATTCCGGCGGCACGACTTTCAGCAGTTTGTCCTCCACGGCACGCACAGTCTTGCCTGGGGCGAGGCCTGTGCGGTTGGCAACGCGGTAGATATGCGTGTCGACGGCGATCGTCGGTTCGCCGAACACCGTGTTGAGGATGACGTTGGCGGTCTTGCGGCCAACGCCCGGCAGGGCTTCCAGCGCCGCACGCTCGTGCGGCACCTCGCCGCCGTGTTCATCGACGAGGATGCGACAGGTGGCGATGACATTCCTTGCCTTGGCGTTGAACAGGCCGATCGTCGAGATATGTCGCTTCAGGCCTTCTTCGCCGAGGTCGAGGATCGCCTGCGGCGTGCGCGCGACCGGGTACAGCCGCCGCGTCGCCTTGTTGACGCCGACGTCGGTCGCCTGGGCCGACAGGATCACCGCGACCAGCAGTTCGAATGGCGTGGTGTACTCGAGCTCGGTGGTCGGATGCGGATCGAGTTCGCGCAGGCGCGAGAACATCTCGATGACCTTCTCGCGTTTCATGCGCCGCCGGCCCCGGAACCATTGCCGGCCATGCGCCGGGCCTTGCCGCGCGCGATCGCTTCGAGCACGGCCGAGCGCGTGATCGGTGGCGGCGGTGCCGCTTCGTCCGCGCGCGTGCCGGCACGGCGCGTTTCACGCTCGGTGGCATCGCGCGCCAGGCGCTTGCCCCGCGCCTCGTAGCGCAGGCGTGCATGTGCGGCACGTGCGAGCACGGCATTCCGCGCCAGCAGCGATGCGGAGATCGGTTGCATCGTGATGCAGTCCACCGGACACGGGGCGATGCACAGCTCGCAGCCGGTGCACTCCGCGGTGATGATCGCGTGCATGCGTTTGGACGCGCCGAGGATCGCGTCGACCGGACAGGCCTGGATGCATTTCGTGCAGCCGATGCACGCGGTCTCGTCGATCACCGCGATGGCCGGCGCCGCCTCGACGCCGAAGGCTGGATCGACGGGCTTCGCCGCGCACCCGAGCAGCCCGGCCAGCGCCGCCGCACCGGCATCGCCACCGGGTGGACAACGGTCGATGTCCGCCGTGCCGTTCGCCAGCGCCTCGGCATAGGGGCGACACGCCGCAAAGCCGCAGCGGGTGCATTGAGTCTGCGGCAGCAGAGCGTCGAGGCGGTCGGCGAGATCGGTTGGCATCTGGCGGGCGCGCGGCGATTTCGACCTCAGCGGACCGTGGCTCCCGGCACCGCGCCCGCATCGACGTCGAGCAGCCTGAGGTCGCTGCCTCCGTTGCCGGCCGAGAGGATCATGCCCTCGGAGAGGCCGAAGCGCATCTTGCGTGGGGCCAGATTGGCGACGAAGACGACGTGGCGACCGACCAGTTTGTCCGGCTCGGCATAGGCAGCGCGGATGCCGGAGAAGATCTGGCGCTCGCCGAGTTCGCCGGCGTCGAGGCGGAAGCGCAACAGCTTGTCCGAGCCTTCGACGAAGGCGCATTCCAGCACCTTGCCGATGCGCAGGTCGAGGCGGGCGAAGTCGTCGATCGAGATGTCGGTGCGTGCAGTGGCTGGAGTTGCCGGCGCGGCGGCATTGGCCTGAGCCGCCACCGTTGAGCCATGCGGTGCAGCGGTTGTGGTCGGCGCGAGCGATTCCTTCGAGGCTTCGAGCATCGCGGCGATCTTCGCTGTATCGACACGCGTGGCCAATGCCTCGTAGCTGCGCACGACATGGTCGCCGAGGTGCCGTCCGATGTCGTCGAAGCCGTGGTAGCCACCGGCAAGGCCGAGGAAGGCCTCGGCCTTCGCCGTGGTCGCCGGCAGGATCGGCTTGATCGCGCAGGCGATCGCCCGGAACAGGTTGAGGCCGGTGCTCAGCACGACGTGCAGTTCGCCGCGGCGCGCCGGATCCTTCGCCAGCGCCCATGGGGCGGCTTCGGCGATGTATGCATTGGCACGGTCGGCCACCGCCATGATCGCGCTGGTGGCCTTGTTGAAATCGTCGTTTGCGTAGTGGGTGACCGCGGCGGTCAGGTCCGCCGTCGCGGTCGACAGAGCGTGGGTGGCAGCGGACTCCCAGGCGGGTGGCGTCCCGGCATCCGACGCCCAGAACGCTGCGGCGAGGCGGTTGTCGAAATGCACCTCGAGCAGTTTCGCGCAGCGACTGGCGATGTTGACGAACTTGCCGACGATGTCCGAATTGACGCGCTGGGCGAAATCTTCGAGGTTGAGATCGAGATCGACCACGCCGCCGGAGGATTTCGTTGCGAAGTAGTAGCGCAGATGGTCGGCGTCGAGGCCGGCATCGAGGTAGGTGCGCGCCTGGATGAAGGTGCCGCGCGACTTCGACATTTTCTCGCCGTTGACGGTGAGGTAACCGTTGACATGCAGGGCGGTCGGCACGCGCAGGCCGGCGCCATGCAGCATCGCCGGCCAGAACAAGCCGTGGAAATTGACGATGTCCTTGCCGATGAAATGGTGCATCTCCGCGGTGCTGCCGGGGGCGAGATATTCGTCGAACGACAAACCCTCGCGGGCGCACAGGGCCTTGAAGCTGGCCAGATAGCCGAGCGGCGCGTCGAGCCAAACGTAGAAATACTTGCCCGGTGCACCTGGAATGGCGAAACCGAAGTAGGGCGCATCGCGCGAGATGTCCCAGTCGCGCAGGCCGCCGTCTGCATCGAGCCATTCGCGCAGCTTGGCGATCACGCCGGGATGGGCGACTGCGCGGCCACCGGTCAGCGTGCCGGCGAACCAGTCACGCAGCAGGCCCTCGTACTTGCCGACCTGAAAGAAGTGATGCTCGGAACCACGCAGCTCGGGCACGGCGCCCGAGACCACCGAGCGAGGGTTCTTCAGCTCGGTCGGTGCGTAGGTCGCGCCGCAGTTCTCGCAGTTGTCGCCGTACTGGTCGGATGTGCCGCAGTTCGGGCATTCGCCCTTGATGTAGCGATCAGGCAGGAACATCTGCCGCGCCGGGTCGTAGAGTTGCTCGATCGAGCGCTTCACGATTGCGCCAGCCTCGCACAGGGCAAGGTAGACCGCTTCGGCGAGTTCGCGGTTTTCCGGCGAATGGGTCGAGTGATAGTGGTCGAAGGCGACGCCGAAATCGGCGAAGTCGCGCTCGTGCGATGCCTGTACCGGAGCGATGAAGGCCTCGGGCGTCATGCCGGCCCTCTCGGCAGCGAGCATGATCGGCGTGCCGTGAGCGTCGTCGGCACAGACGAAATGCACGCAGTCGCCGGCCATGCGGCGCGCGCGCACCCAGATGTCGCCCTGGATATAGCCGACGAGGTGGCCGATATGGAGCGGCCCGTTGGCGTAGGGCAGGGCCGTGCTGACGAGGATCTTCCTCGGAGAACTCATGGCGTCGGGTAGTCCGCGGCGGGGAGCCGCGAATTATGGCATGCGCGTGCGACCGCAGCCGGCAAGCACGCGCATGGCGCGGTTCAGAGATCGGTGCAGCCGTACTTGGCGAACGTGGTGATGCCGAGCATGCGCATGCGCTTGCAGGACTGTTCGATGCGGTTCTCGCTGCCGGCCTTGATGTTCGCGTTGATGATGCGCACCGAATCCTTGAGCTGGCGGCCGTGGACCAGGCGATCGTCCGGCCCCATGCGCGTGTTGATGCACTGGCGCGCCTTTTCCATGTAGTCGTCGCACACCGGGTAGCCGGTCGCCTCGAACGCGGCCAGCTGCTCGTCGAGTGGCGGTGGGGATTCTGGCGCGGCTTCCTTGACGGCTGCGACCGGGGGCGGCGGCGGGCGAGTTTCGGAAGCGGCGGCCGGCGATTCCGGCGTGGGTGCGCTTGCCGGCAGTCCCGAAGGCTGCTCCCGGTTGCATGCGGCCAGCCCGGCGAGAACGGCCAGCGGCAAGGCAAGGTGGATGATGCGCATGGGTGAGGTCCTTGGACGAGGGCGGGACGAATGATGCGGGCTTGGACCGTGCGGGTGGGGAACGGTTCCGTTGCAGCGGGGAATGGGGAATCGGAAATGGGAAGTTCGAAAGCGGCGCTCTTGACGATTCCCCATTCCCGGCTTCGACCGCATACTAGGCAATATTTGCCCACCACACGCGGCCCCTGCAATGACCGACGCCACCGAAGCGCGCGCCCGCGCGATCCTCGCCACGATCGAAGACCCGCACGCGGGTCAGAACCTCGTCGAATCGGGCGCCGTGCGCGGCGTTGGCGTGTCCGGGCGCGACGTTTCCATCGACATCCAGCTCGGATATCCGGCGCTGTCGTGGCAGGGCACGCTGGCGGCGACGGTCAAGGCTGCGCTCGAAGCCGACCCGGCCATCGATCATGCCGCAGTCAGCGTGTCGTGCCGGGTTGCCGCGCACCGCGTGCAGGAGGGCCTCGCGCCCTTGGCCGGTGTGCGCAACATCATCGTGGTTGCTTCCGGCAAGGGGGGCGTCGGCAAGTCGACGGTCAGCGCCAATCTCGCGCTCGCGTTGCACGCCGAAGGAGCCAGCGTCGGTGTCCTCGATGCCGACATCTACGGGCCGAGCCAGCCGCGCATGCTCGGCCTGTCGGGCAAGCCCGATTCGGTGGATGGACGGAGCATCGAACCAAAGCGCAACCACGGCGTGCAGGTCATGTCGATCGGGTTCCTGATCGAGGAGGACACGCCGATGATCTGGCGCGGACCGATGGTCACCCAGGCGCTGCAGCAACTGCTGACCGACACCTGTTGGAACGACCTCGACTATCTCGTCATCGACCTGCCGCCGGGTACTGGCGACATCCAGCTGACCCTGTGCCAGCGCGTGCCGGTGGCCGGAGCGGTGATCGTGACGACGCCACAGGACATCGCCCTGCTCGATGCGCGCAAGGCATTGAAGATGTTCGAGAAGGTCAACGTGCCGGTCCTCGGCATCGTCGAGAACATGGCGACCCATGTATGCACGAAGTGTGGCCATGAGGAAGCGATCTTCGGCGATGGCGGCGGCGCGCGCATGGCCGCACAGTACGCAGTGCCGCTGCTCGGCGCTTTGCCGCTTGACATCCGCATCCGCGAGCAGGCCGATGGCGGCACACCGACGGTGGCGGCGATGCCCGACTCCGACCTTGCTGCGCGCTACCGCGAGATCGCCCGCAACGCGGCCGGACGCTTGTCCACGCGTGCGCGCAACAAATCGATCCAGTTCCCGAAGATCGTCATCCAGAACACGTGAGGCAGGTCGTGCTCGTCGGGTCGTTGGTGCTGCTGCTGGTGTTGGCACCGGCGGGAGCGGCATGCGCACAGGACGCGCCAGTCGACCCGCGCGTTGCCGAGGTGGTCGCGGCGGCCCACGCCCAGGTCGGAGTGACGCGCTTCTACGATCCGGCCTACCGTCGCCTCGATTTCCCCGGGGGTGACGTGCCGGTCGAACGTGGTGTTTGCTCGGATGTCGTCGTGCGCGCATGGCGCGCGATCGGCATCGATCTCCAAGCCGAGCTGTATCGTGACATGCGCGCGCACTTCGCTGTCTATCCGCGCATCTGGGGCCTGACCAAGCCCGATCCGAACATCGACCACCGGCGTGTGCCGAACCTGGAAACCTTCCTGCGCCGGCATGGTGAATCGTTTCCGCCCGGGCGCGATGCGTCGGCATATCGAGCCGGCGATCTGGTCAGCTGGCGCCTGGAGCGTGGCGAGCCGCATATCGGCATCGTTTCCACCCGGCGCAGCGTCGACGGCCGGCGCCCGCTGATCGTGCACAACATCGGTGCCGGCACGCAGGTCGAGGATGTGCTGTTCCACTGGCCTCCGACCGGTCATTTCCGGTATTTTCCCGCCTCCGCTGCGTCTGCCCCGTCGGCCGACGGCGTGCCCGCGCGATCCACTCCCGATTCTCGCCGAGCTTCCGACGCATGAGCATCAAATCCGATCACTGGATCCGCCGCATGGCCGAGCAACACGGCATGATCGAGCCGTTCGAGCCGGGCCAGGTCAAGCTCGACGCTTCGGGCGGCCGGCTGATCTCGTACGGCACATCCAGCTACGGCTATGACGTGCGCTGTGCGAATGAGTTCAAGATCTTCACCAACATCAACTCGACGATCGTTGATCCGAAGAATTTCGATTCCGGCAATTTCGTCGATTTCAGGGGCGACGTCTGCATCATCCCGCCGAATTCGTTCGCCCTCGCGCGCACCGTCGAGTACTTCCGCATCCCGCGCAAGGTGCTGACCGTGTGCCTCGGCAAGTCGACCTATGCGCGTTGCGGCATCATCGTCAACGTGACGCCGCTGGAGCCCGAATGGGAGGGGCACGTCACCCTCGAGTTTTCGAATACCACGCCGCTGCCAGCCCGCATCTACGCCAACGAGGGCGTCGCGCAGATGTTGTTCTTCGAATCGGACGAGGAGTGCGCCACCAGCTACAAGGATCGCGGCGGCAAGTACATGGGCCAGCTCGGCGTGACCCTGCCGCGCACTTGATACAGGTGGTAGGCTCTTGCGTCTGCTCCCGCCGGAACCTTTTCGATGCGACTGAATCTCCCCCGTGCCTCCATCCGCCTGCTCGCGCTGGCCATGCCGCTGTTCGTGGCGGCTTGCGGCAGCGGCAAGACGCGGCCCGATGCCGTACCTGCTGGCGATATCCCGTACTCATTCGATGTGACCGTCGAGGCATTGAAGGATGGTCAGTTCGAGTACAACGAGGCGCCGCTGACGAGCCAGGACCTGCGCAGCGCGTTGAACTACCGCAAGGAAATCGGGCAGCCGATGTCGACGCTGCTGCTCAGGCGCAGCGAAAAGCAGAGCGTCAAGGATGGCCATATCGTCGCCATAGCAGGCATGTCCGTCGCCCTCGGCTTCAGGGCCTGGGTCGAGGAACGCGGCGAGATCAACGAGATCCGTACCACCACCAAGGGCGAATGACGGAGATTCCGATGAAAGGTCCACTCCAGCTTGTAAAGACTGCGTTGCTCGCCTTGGTCGCGGGCGGCATGCTGGCGGTCAACGTGTCGGCTGCCGACATCAAGGACGGTCGCGCGATCGTGTCGCCGGCGCAGGACGATCGCTTCATGATCGACAACTTCACCTTTGGCAAGGCCGAGTTGTTCGGCTACGTGAGCGATCTCAAGGACACGAAGAAGATCACTGGCCTCGTGTTGCGTGCGAAGAAGGGCAAGGACGTCGCCAGCGACGAGCAGAAGCGGGCGATCGGCAGCATCGCCAATACCCTGCAGATCGAGTCCTTCCTTCAGGAAGGCAAGGAACTCGTTCCTATCGTCCATCAGCCTCAGTAGTTTCCGTTGCGCATGGCGCCGTCGCCGGCGCATGTGCAGCCGTCAGCCCGAAGCGATGATTTCACGAAGAATCCATTTTTACCTTTTCGTTTTCTGCCTCACCCTGCCGCTGCATGTATTCGCGGCAAACCCCTTTGTCGAGTGGAAGGAGCGCCTGTTCGGCTCGCGTGACGGCAAGCCGGAGGTGCGTGATGCACCCGACGAGGGCGTCGTCATGCTCGGTGTCGATCATCCCAAGCGCCTGCGCATCGACGGCGGTGCGCCGGAGCGCGATTTCCCGCAAGGGCGCAGTCGCTACCGCGAGATCGAACTGCCGGGCGAGTACGCGCATGTCGCGATGCGCGTGCAGGTCATCGCACGGGCCAACGGGAAGGGGCGGGGAAACACGGTCTACAAGCCGGTGCTCTACCTGCTCAATGACGACGGCAGCGTGCGCGACAGCAGGCCCGCCGAACCGCTCCATCTCGACATTCGCCCGTTCAAGCCGACCCGCCTGCTGAGCTGCGTCTTGCTCGAGGACGTGCGCCGCATCGCCGTGGCGACCACGCCAGCCGCAGTTGGCAAGAGCTACGAGTCGAAGGCGCGCGACAAGCTCAAGGCGCCCAGCAAGGCCAACTTCCATTACTCGACTGACGCGGTGAACGTGCGCCTGCCTTTTGCCGACACTGGCGAGCTGATCCTCGAACTGACAGTGGAAGACGCGCCCGACCAGGGCTGTTGAAGCAGGCCAGCGGCCGTTTGAGGAAGGTCGGCAGGGCAGGTCTGGTTCCGTCTCGGCGGCATGCCTGCTGCGCGGTCGGTTTCGGGTACGCTCCCGGCACGCGGCCTCAATGCGTCGGTCCTGCTCCGATGGGCAGGTCGGCATGCGTCGACAAGGCGCATTCGAGTGCGGCACGCACGCCGGCGAGCATCGTGTCGAGGTCCATGCTGGGTTGCGCGGGCTGATCGATGACCTGGGCCGGCAGCCACGGCAGATGCAGGAAGCCGCAGCGCAGTGATGGTGCGCGCGTTTCGCGCAGGTGGCAGAGCGTATAGAACACCTGGTTGCACACGAAGCTGCCAGCGCTCAGCGACAGTTCGGTCGCTGCGCCGGCCGTACGCATGGCCTCGCGCATGGCCTTGAGCGGCAGGTCGCTGAAGTACGCGGCTGGCGCGTCGGCGACTACGGCCGCGTCGACCGGCTGCGTGCCGGCATTGTCGGCGATGCGTGCATCGGCGAGGTTGATCGCCACGCGCTCGAGGGTGAGCGCGGCCCTGCCGCCGGCCTGGCCTGTGGCCAGCACGAGCACGGGCTCGTGGCGTTCGACCAGCGCTGCCAGCACGGCCGGCGCCTCGGCGAACGTCACCGGCAGCACCGCGCCGACGATCGCGTGGCCAGCGATCGTCGTGCCGTCCAGGCATCGTGCGATCTCCCGCGAAGGATTGAGCGCCTGGCCGTCGAAGGCCTCGAAACCGGTCACCAGCACGCAAGGCATCAGTGGAATACCACGGTGGCGAGCAGGAGGATGTTGACGCTCATCAGCACGAGGGCTGTGCCGACCTGGGCACGGATCACGCCGTAGGGATTGCGCAATTCGAGCAGGACGGCCGGGACGATGTTGAAGTTCGCGGCCATCGGCGTCAGCAGGGTGCCGCAGTATCCGGTCAACATGCCGATCGCGCCGAGCGCGGCCGGATCGGCGCCGTGGCCACGCACGAGCAGGGGCAGGCCGAGCCCGGCCATCATCACCGGAAATGCGGCAAAGGCATTGCCCATGATCAGGGTGAACACGACCATGCCGGCAGCGAAGGCGAGGACGCAGGCGAGGCGGCTGTCGACCGGGATCAAGGCCTCGACCAACGGTGTGATCGCGGTGCCCACACCGGTTGCGGCGAACACGCCACCCAACGTGGCCAGCAGCATCGGCAGCAGGATCGCCCAGCCCAGGGAGTCGAGCAGGCGCCGACCTTCGACGATGGCGGCGCCGGTGCGCGCGCGCGTGACCCCGAACGCGGCCAGGAGTGCGAGCACGCTGGCCAGACCGAGTGCGATCAGGCTCTGCGCACGGGTTTCCAGCAGATCGATCCCGTACGCCGCCAGCGCACGGCTGCCGAAATAGAGCGCGGCGGTCAGCACCGGGATCGCCAGCGCCGGCAAGAACAGGCGTGGGCCGATGCGTCGCGATTCGGCTTCGCGGCGTGTCGCGGCTTCGGCATTGTCGGTGCCGGATCGCAGCGGATTGAGTGCGGCCAGCATGCCGAGCGCGATCACGCCGAGGCCCATCAGCTGAGCCGGCCAGGCCAGGCCGGCGCTGTGCGCGCGCAGGATCGCCTCGCCGAACACGAATGGCGTGGCCAGCACCAGCCAGAACGCAGCCATCGACCAGCGTCGCTCGCGCAGGTTGAGAAGGGCACTGGCGAGCAGGAACGCGGCGACCAGCCAGTACAGGTGTTCAAGCCGGAACATCGGGGGCTCCGGCACGGCGGCGGGCCAGTGCACGCCGCACGAGGCGGATGCGCACGGCGTGGATGATGAAGGCCGCGATCGCGGTCGGCAGCGCCCACAACGCGATCGCAAGTGTTTCGAGCTCGATGCCGTGGCCGGCGTAGAAGCCCTGGATCAGCAGCACGGCGCCGAAGGCAATGAACACGTCCTCGCCGAAGAACAGGCCGACATTGTCGGTAGCTGCGGCGTTCGCGCGCACGCGCTCGCGCTCGTCATCGGACAGCGCGCCGAGCTCGCTTTCAGCCGCGGCCTCGGCCATCGGTGCAACCAGGGGGCGCACGGTCTGCGCATGACCGGCGACGTGGGTCAGGCCAATCATGCTGAGCAACTGGCGCAGCGCGAGATAGCTGGTCAGGAAGCGCGTGAACGTCAGCCCGCGCAGGCTGCTGATCCAGGCACGTGCGCGTTCGCGCAGGCCGTGGCGCTCGAGCAGGCCGATCGCCGGCAAGGTCAGCACGAAGGCGAGCAACATGCGGTTGTCGACGAAGGCCTTGCCGAGCGTGCCGAGCAGGGTCGGCAGGCTCATGCCGGCTGCCAGGCCACTGGCCAATCCGGCCGCGACCACGACCAGCACAGGATTGCGGCGCAAGGCGAAACCGATGACGACGACGGCGACGCCGATCAGTGGCCAGTAGTTGATCGTTTCAGGCATCGACGGCATTCCGCGGAAGGCGCGGCATCGTAGCCCGGATCAGTTCGTTGCGCAGGTGCGCGCTGCGTGACGGCTGATCGACCGGAGCAGGGTCGCCCGGCCGCGGTCACGCGGCGCACGTGAATCAGAATGGCTGGCGTGGCCCGCCACGGCGGTTGCCGCCACCGCCCTTGCCGCGCGGGCCTCCGGGCTTGCCGCGACCGCCGCCGGGCTTGCCTGGTGCGCGGTTGCCGTGGGCGTTGCCGCGATTGCCCCAGGCATTGCCACGGTTGCCCTCGTTGCCGCTGATGCGGTTGCCGCGCGAATCGTCCCAGGGCGAGGTGGCGCGCGGTGCACGGTTGCCGAAGGAATCGTCCCGATGGACCGGATTCTGCTGGCGTGGCGCGCGGTTGCCGAAGGAGTCATCGCGTGGGTCGCCACCTTGGCGCTGCGGACGGTTGTCGTCGCGGCGTGGCTTCCACGGCTGGCGACTGCCAGCGGCGGCGCCACCTTCGCGGTGTGGATCGCGGTTGCCGTGGTCGATGTTGCCATTCGCGTTCGCATGCGGCGAGGGCTGGCCGAACACGGTACCGCCGCCCTGCGGGCGCGGTTTGCCACCCCGTTTCTTGCGCCTTCCGGGCTGCGGCGAATCGGGGAACCAGCTGCGCAGGATGGCCGGGTTGAGCCCGGGGTCGACGTACTGCGAGCCCGCCTGCGGTGCACGTTGCTGCTTGCCGCCGCGCGGACGCGGGCCGGCGCCGCCGCGTGCGCGCTTGCCCTTGTTGCCCTTGTTCGCCGATGGGCCGCGCCAGCCGTCGTCGCGGATGCGGTCGAACTGGCTGAACTCGCGTGCCTCCTCGGTACGCGTGCCCGTCCAGGCCTGCTGGTCCTTGCCGGCCGGGCGGAACTCGGTCTGCGCCGAACGGCGCTGGCCGATCACCGGAGCCAGGGTCAGATGCGCTTCGGCATCACTGGCACCGGCCAGTTCGCGCAGGCCCTTGATCTGTTCGGCGTCGAGTTCGACGCTTTGCTCGCGCTTGAGCAGGCGCGGCAGCTCGATGTTTCCGTAGCGGATGCGCTTGAGGCGGCTGACCATCAGTCCGACGGCGTCCCAGAGGCGACGGACTTCGCGGTTGCGGCCTTCGCGGATGACCACGCGGAACCACGAATGGCTGCCGCCGCGGCTGATCACCGCGATCTCGTCGAAGTGGGCCGGACCATCCTCGAGATCGACGCCGCTCTTCAGTCGCTCGAGGACTTCGTCGGGCACCTCGCCGTGCACGCGGCAGATGTATTCGCGTTCGAGTTCCGAGCGCGGATGCATCAGCGCGTTGGCCAGGTTGCCGTCGGTGGTCAGCAGGAGCAGGCCGGTGGTGTTGATGTCGAGGCGGCCGACGGCGATCCAGCGCGCACCCTTGAGGCGCGGCAGTTGTTCGAACACGGTCGGACGACCTTCCGGGTCCTCACGTGTGGTGACCACTCCTTCGGGCTTGTTGTAGGCGATCACCTGGGCGTGTTCGGCACTGTCGGTGATGACGACGAAGCGCTTGCCGTCGATTTCGACGCGGTCACCCGCCTTGACCACGAGGCCGAGCGTGGCCGGCGTGCCGTTGACATGGACCTCGCCGGCTTCGATACGTGTTTCGAGCAGGCGGCGCGAGCCAAGTCCTGCCGTGGCGAGCACCTTGTGCAGGCGCTCCTCGAGCACCGCGCCGGTCTCGTCGGCGGACGCGCGCTTGAGCGAAAGGACGTTGCGTGCGGGGGAGGTCATGGGGTTTGCTCCGGGGATGCTTCGCCGATTTCCGCGGCGGACGGGTCGTGTTCTTCAGGGGCGGTGGGTGGGGCTGATTCGTGTGTGCCGGCCGTGCGCGCGGCCTCGGCCAGCGCGTCGACGTCGGCGGCGACGGTTTCGCCGGGTGGAGCGAGGGCGAGCTGCGGGTCGAGCTCTTCGATGTCGCGGATTTCGCTCAGCGAAGGCAATTCGTCCAGCGACTTGAGGTTGAAGTAGTCGAGGAAGCCGCGTGTGGTGCCGAGCAGGGCCGGCTTGCCGGGCACATCGCGATGGCCGACGACGCGGATCCAGTCGCGCTCCTCGAGTGTCTTGACGATGTGGGTCGATACGGCCACGCCGCGAATCTGCTCGATCTCGGCGCGCGTGATCGGCTGGCGGTAGGCGATCAGGGCCAGGGTTTCGAGCAGGGCGCGCGAATAGCGGCTTGGACGCTCGGTCCACAGGCGCGCGACCCAAGGGTGAACATCGGTGCGGATCTGATAGCGGAAGCCCGAGGCGACCTCGACCAGTTCGATGCCGCGGCCTTCGCAGTCGGCTTGCAGGGCGGCGAGCGCGCGCGCCATGTCGTCGTGGGAGGGTTGCTCGTCCTCGCCGAACAGGGCGAGCAGTTGCACCAGGGACAGCGGATGGCCGGCTGCGAGCAGTGCGGCTTCGACGATGCGCTTGAGCATTTCGGGATCGGTCATGGGCTCTCGGGCTCGCTGGCGGTGGCCAGTGACTTGAGGTAGATCGGCGCGAGGGCTTCGCCCTGGCTGATCTCTATGAGTTGTTCCTTGGCCAGTTCGAGGATGGCGAGAAAGGTCACGACGACGCCGCGACGACCTTCGCTCGGTTCGAACAGGTTCTCGAAGCGGTGGAAGCCGCCGTCGCCGAGCGCACGCAGCACGTCGCTCATGCGGTTGCGCACCGACAGCGCCTCGCGCTGGATGGCGTGGTGGCCGAACAGTTCGGCACGGCGCATGACGTCCTTGAGCGCGAGCAGCAGCTCGCGCAGGTCGACCGGCGGTGGCAAGCGGATGATGTTGCGGTCCGGCACCCAGGCACTGGCCAGTGCGGTGTCGCGCTCCATGCGCGGCAATGCGTCAAGGTCGGCGGCAGCCTTCTTGAAGCGCTCGTATTCCTGCAGGCGGCGAACCAGTTCGGCGCGCGGATCTTCCTCGATGCCTTCGCTCTCGGGTGGGCGTGGCAGCAGCAGGCGCGACTTGATCTCGGCGAGGATCGCGGCCATCACCAGGTACTCGGCGGCCAGTTCCAGGCGCAGGTCGCGCATCAGGTCGATGTAGTCGATGTACTGGCGGGTGATCTCGGCGACCGGGATGTCGAGGATGTCGAGATTCTGCCGGCGGATCAGGTACAGCAGCAGGTCGAGCGGTCCCTCGAACGCGTCGAGGATCACCTCGAGCGCGTCGGGCGGGATGTAGAGGTCCTGCGGCATCTGCAGCACCGGCTCGCCACGCACGATCGCCAGCGGCATCTCCTGCTGCTGGGGCACCGGCGGGAACGGGCTGGCCGGTTCTTGCGACGCTGCTTGCGGTTCGGGGTTGGCGGTATTCATGTTCACTTTGCCCGGTCGACGCCTCACGGCGTGGGTCGGGCGAAACATCACTTGTGATGAAGTGCAGCCTAGGAGCCTGCGCGGAAGAAGCCAATCGGGTTGCGAAGTCCTTCGCGCAGTCCGTTTTCCCGCCGCTTCCTGGCCGGGAGAGCCACTGCCGGTCGGCGAAGCGTCGAAAAACTGTCCTCGTGTGGCGAACTTCTCGCCTCGATTCCTTCTGCCGCGCAGGCTCCCAGGGCATACGCGTGGTCAGTGCGGGCGGGCGGGGGCCGTCACTCGCGGGCTGTCGCCATGCGGTTCGTCGCTGGCACGGCGTCTTCGGTGCGCCTTCGGCCAATGACTCGATGGATCTGGAAACGTGGTCGCGGTGTGCGGCCCCGACGCTCCACGAGAGGGCGTACCGTCGAACGGTACAGGCAGTCGCGTATCGCGTCGGATTCTGTCAGCCGGGGCAATCCTTCGCCTGCACCGCCCGGATCCCCTGGATCCGGTGCGGCTGCGGCAGCGGGGTCCCCGGTGCCGCGGCGGCGAGTCGTTGCGGAGGTCGCATTCGCCGGCTGCGGCGCAAGACTAAGGGCATTGCATGGGGAAGTCCAGCGCAGCGATGGCGCGATCCGGTCGTTCCGGGACGGCGAACCGCGGCGAAGGAGGGCGGTGTCCCGCACCTGCGGGACAAGGAATGGCGTCGGTCGGCCTGCGGCCAGCGTGTTCGATCGGCTACCATGCACGCCCCGCCGTGGACGAAACCAGCCATGTGGTACGCAATCACCGGTCTCGACCATCCGGACACGCAGGCGTTGCGCCTGGCGGCACGGCCGGCGCATCTCGCCCGGCTCGTGCAGCTGCGTGATGCCGGTCGCTTGCTGCTGGCCGGGCCGTTTCCGGCCGTCGATGCCGAGGATCCTGGTGCGGCCGGCTTCAGCGGCAGCCTGATCGTCGCCGAGTTCGGCGATCTCGCCGCCGCCGAGGTCTGGGCTCAGGCCGATCCCTACGTCGAAGCCGGGGTCTATCGCGAGGTCAGTGTGCGTCCGTTCCGCAAGGTGTTGCCGTGACTGCACGCGTGGAGCTGATCCGCAGGAGGCTGGTCGAACACTTCGCGCCGAGCCTGCTCGAAGTCGACGATGACAGCCATCGTCACGCCGGCCACGCCGGCGCGCGCGACGGCCGTGGCCATTTCAGTGTGCGCCTGGTCAGCGAAGCCTTCAGCGGCATGGCGCCGCTGGCGCGCCATCGTGCCGTCTACGGCGCGCTGGGCGCGTTGATGCAAACCGATATCCACGCGCTCGCGATCGACGCGCGCGCCCCCGGGGAGAACCGATGACCGAGTTTCCACGCTTCATCCGCGGCGTTGCCGCGGCTGCCTCCGCCGTGCTCGTGCTTGCCGCCTGTGGCGGACAGGGCGGGGCGACGACGAAATGGCCGGCCGACCTGGCCATGGTCGAGACGATCAACGGCGAGCCGGTGCCGCAGCTCATGCTCGAACTGCTCGCCCGTGACCGTCGCCTCGACCTCAGCGTACCGGAGCAGCGCGAACGGGCAATGCTCGAACTGCGCCAGTACTTCGTGCTCGATCAGGCCGCGCGCAAGCAGGGTTTCGTGCGCGACCCGGGTTTTCTCGCAGGGGTCGAGCTGTATCGCCTGCAGGGCAGCGCCGAGGCCACCCTGGCGCGGTTCCGCGAGGCGGCCACCGTCGACGAGGCCGCGCTCAAGGCCGAGTACGACCGTCAGGTCGCCGCAGCCGGTCCAGACGAGTACGATTTCTCCCAGTTGCTGTTTGACGACGAGAACGATGCGCTGAATGCCGTTGCCGACGTCGCCACCAAGCCCTTCGAGGCGGTGTTCGAGGCCTGGCGTGCGAAGGCGAAGCAGGCGCGCGCGTTCAGCGGCGTGCGCCCGGCGCAGTTGCCCGAGCCACTGGGCAAGGCCTTGGCCGAACTGAAGGCAGGGGAAACCACGCGCCTGCCGATCAAGGCCGATTTTGGTTTCGCCGTGCTGCACGTGAGCACAATCCGTCCGGTCACGCCACCGCCGTTCGAGCAGGTCCGGGAGGGCGTGCGCGCCAGCGTGCTCGCACGCTATGCCGATCAGCGTCTCGAAGAGCTGATGAGTGCGGCAAAAGTGGAAACGAAGACGCCGACCCCGGCCAAGCCCTGAGCAGGAAGCCTGCGACACCATGCGACTGACCACGATCAAACTGGCCGGATTCAAGTCTTTCGTCGATCCGACCACCCTGCATCTGCCGACCAACATGTCGGCTGTCGTCGGCCCGAACGGCTGCGGCAAGTCCAACATCATCGACGCGATCCGCTGGGTCATGGGTGAGAGCGCGGCTAGCCGACTGCGCGGTGATTCGCTCACCGACGTGATCTTCTCGGGCTCGAGTGCACGCAAACCGGTCGGCCAGGCCACGGTCGAACTCGTGTTCGACAATTCCGACGGCACGGTCACCGGCGAGTACGCGCATTACAACGAGATCTCGGTCAAGCGCGTGGTCAGCCGTGACGGCCAGTCGCAGTACTTCCTCAACGGTACGCGCTGCCGTCGCCGCGACATCACCGACCTGTTTCTCGGCACCGGCCTCGGCCCGCGCAGCTATTCGATCATCGAGCAGGGCATGATCAGCCAGATCGTCGAGGCGGATCCCGAGCAGCTGCGCGTGCATCTGGAAGAAGCCGCCGGCATTTCCAAGTACAAGGAACGTCGCAAGGAGACCGAAAGCCGCATCAAGGCCACGCGCGAGAATCTCGACCGCGTGCAGGACGTGCGCGACGAGGTCGACAAGCAGCTCGAGCACCTGAAGCGCCAGGCCAGGGCCGCCGAGCGTTGGCAGGAGTTGCAGGCCCAGCACAAGCGCAAGGAGGCCGAGTCGAAGGCGGTCTCGCTGCGTGCCGCGCGCGAGGAACTCGAGGCGCAGTCCGGCGCCTTGCGCCAGGCCGAGCTGGGCATCGAACAGCAACTTGCGGAACAGCGCCAGCGCGAAGCCCTGATCGAGACCAGTCGTGAACGCCATGCTGGCGCGAGCGAGCATCTCAACGGCGTGCAGGCCGAGGTCTATCGCGTGGGCGGCGAGATCGCCCGCGTCGAACAGCAGATCCAGCACAACCGCGTGCTTGCCGAGCAGCTCGAGCGCGCGCGTGGCGAAACCGAGCGTGCCCTGGCCGAAGTCGCCGAGCACATCGCCGGAGATGCTGCGCAGATCGAAACGCTGCACGCCGCACTCGCCGACTCGGCGCCGCAGCGCGAAGCACTCGCCGAAGCCGTCGAGAACGCCAATGTGGCGATCGCGGGCGCCGAAGCCGCGCTGGCCGAATGGCAGGAACAGTGGGACGGCTACGCCACCGCCAGTTCGCAGGCCGGGCAGGCCGCCGAGATCGAGCGCACGCGCCTCGACTACCTCGACCGCCAGCTGGTCGAGGCCGACCGTCGCCGCGAGGCGCTCGAAGCCGAACGCGCCGCCGCCGATCTCGGCGCGCTTGCGGCGGCGCTGGAAGCGCTCGAAAGCGAGCATGCCGGCCTGCGCGAAGGTGTGGAGGGCGCCAGTGCGATCCTCGACGAACGACGCCAGGCGCTCGAAGCCCTGGTCGAGGGCGAGCGCCAGTTGCAAGGCATGCTGAGTGCCAAGCGCGGCGAACTGGAAAAATCGCGTGGCCGCCTGGCATCGCTGGAAGCCTTGCAGCATGCCGCGCTGGGGGATGATGGCGGTACTGCACGCGAATGGCTCGACCGCCTCGGGTTCACCGGCACGCGCCGTCTTGGTGAGGTGCTCGACGTCGATGCCGGCTGGGAACGCGCGGTCGAGACCGTGCTTGAAGGCTGGCTCGACGCGGTCCTCGTCGACGATCCGCTGTCGGCCGCCGGCGAACTGGCAGCGCTGCGCGAGGTCGATCTCGCCCTGGTCGCGAAGTCACCGGCCACGCGCGATGACGCTGCCGGCACGCTGGCCGCGCATGCACGCGGACCCGTCGCAGTGATGGCCCTGCTGGCGCGCGTGCGCACGGCCGATTCGATCCAGGCCGCACGCGAGACTGCTGCGCGTCTTGGCGATGGCGATTCGGTGATCACCGCCGACGGCGAATGGCTGGGTCGCGGTTTCGCACGGGTTGCCCGCGCGCAGGGCGCCCAGGTCGGCGTGCTCGCGCGCGAGAAGGAGATCGTCGCCCTCGGCCAGCGCATCGACCAGCTCGAAGCGGAGATCGAGGCGCATGCCGGCGAGCTTGACGACTCCAGGCAGCGGCGCCTCGAAGCCGAGCAGCTGCGCGATGATGCGCAACGCGAGGTCTACACGACGCACCGACGCCTGGCCGAAATCGGCGGCCAGTTGCAGAGCCAGCGTGGACGCCTCGATACCGCGCAGGAGCGCCTGGTGCGCGTCGGTGCTGAACTCGAAAGCCTGGTGGCCAAGCTCGATGGCGACCGTGAACAGGCACGCGAGGCGCGTGGCCGCCTCGATACCGCAGTCGCCCGCATGGGCGACCTCGAACAGCAGCGCCAGCAGCTCGATGCCGAACGCCGGCGTCGCCTCGAAGCACGCGAGGAGGCGCGCATGAACCTGCGCGAGGCCCGCGATGCCGAGCATCAGGCCGCGCTCGGTGTCGAATCGAAGCGTTCCGCACTGGCCTCGCTCGAACAGGCCATGCAGCGCCTGCATGTACAGCAGGCCCAACTCGAAACCCGTCGCGACGAGATCGCGACTCAGCTGCAACAGGGGGGCGACCCGCTCGCCGAACTCGAGGCCGAGCGCCAGGCCTGCCTCAACCAGCGCCTGCTGGTCGACAAGCAGCTTGTCGAGGCGCGTCGCGCGCTCGAGGATTGCGACGGTGAATTGCGTCGCCTCGAGGCCGAACGCAATGCGATCGTCGAGGGCCTGACCGAACAGCGCCAGCGCATCGGTGACCTGCGCCTGCTCGAACAGGAACACCGCCTGCGCGCGCAGGCGCTCGCCGAGGCCATCGCCGAAGCTGGCTTCGACATCGAAGCCTTGTCGGCGGAACTGCCTGACGACATCGACGTCGCCCAATGGCAGGCCGAACTGGTCGATCTCGAACAGAAGATCCGTCGTCTCGAACCGGTCAACCTTGCCGCGATCCAGGAATACGAAGAGCAGTCGCAGCGCAAGACCTACCTCGATGCCCAGCTCGGTGACCTCACGACCGCACTGGAGACACTGGAGAACGCGATCCGCAAGATCGATCGCGAGACGCGGCAGCGCTTCAAGGAAACCTTCGACCGCGTCAACGCCGGGGTGCAGGAATTGTTCCCGCGCCTGTTCGGCGGCGGGCACGCCTACCTCGAACTGACCGGCGACGACCTGCTCTCGACCGGGGTGTCGATCATGGCCCGTCCCCCCGGCAAGCGCGTCACCTCGATCTCGCTGCTTTCCGGCGGCGAGAAGGCGATGACCGCGGTATCCCTGGTGTTTGCGATCTTCCGCCTCAATCCGGCACCGTTCTGCCTGCTCGACGAGGTCGATGCGCCGCTCGACGAGGCCAATGTCGGCCGCTTCTCTGCCATGGTCACCGAAATGAGCGAGCACGTGCAGTTCATCTTCGTCACCCACAACAAGGTCACCATGGAAGCGGCCAGCCAGCTCTGTGGCGTCACCATGCGCGAACCGGGTGTGTCGCGCCTCGTACAGGTCGACCTCGCCGAAGCGGCTAAACTGGCCGGAGCGGCCTGAGCAGGAGGAATCCCATGGAGCAGCAAGCCCTCGGCACGAACGAGATGCGCATCGTCCTGCTCGTGATCGGACTCGTCGTGCTGGCGCTGATCTATCTGTTCGGGCGCCCACGCAAACCGGGACAGGGCCGGCGCACGCAGGCGCCACGCCGCGGAAATGGCGAGCGTGTGGAGCCGACTCTCGACGGCGAGGGCGGCATCGACCTCGGCGAGGAGGATTCTCCGCGTGCCGGGGAACAGCTCGACCTGCTTGGCGAACCAGCGAGCGAGGAACACGTGCCGCCTCGCGCCAAGGCGCCGGCAAAGCCCCTGGTCGGCGTGCGTCCCGACGTGCCGGTCGAGCGCATCGTCACCCTGTTCGTCAGTGCGCGTGCCGGCCACCTGATCGATGGTCCGGATCTGGTCGTTGCGGCCGAGAAGGCCGGTCTCGTGTTCGGCGATCGTGGCATCTTTCACCGCATGCATGCCGGCAAGCACGAGCAGGGCCCGATCTTCAGCATGGCCAACCTGGTCAAGCCCGGCAGTTTCGACATGGCCCGCATCAGTGAGCTGGAAACGCCCGGCGTGACCTTCTTCATGGTCCTGCCGGGGCCGCTGACCGCCCTTGACGCATGGGACGCCCTGCTGCCGACCGCGCAACGCATGGCCGAGCTGCTCGATGCCATCGTCCTCGACGAAAAGCGCAACGCGCTTGGACGGCAGGGCATCGCCCACATCCGCGACGAGTTGCGCGCCTGGGACCGCAAGCAGGAAAGCGGCCAGATCAGGATGCGCTGAGAGCCGGGAATAGGGTGAAAGCTCGACCTGCATCACCCACGATGTCGCGGTCGGCATATGCCGATTCATCCGTTTCGAGGAGAGCATCATGGTCAAGCAGGTCAAGACGAAGAAGGTGGCGGCGACGCGCGTGGTCAAGCCGGTCGCGGCGGATGCTGTGCGCAACGTTTGGCTGGCCGGTCTCGGCGCGTTCGCGATTGCGCGCAGGCAGGGGCTGGCGGCATTCGATGCCTTCGTCAGCGAAGGTCAGCGCGTGCAGGCCAAGGGCGAGAAGGTCGCGCGCACGCTCGGCAAGGATGTCGAACTCGTCGTCAAGTCGCGCCTGCAGCCGGTACGCCAGCGTTTCGCCGAGGTGCGTCGCACGGTCGAGGCGCGCATCGATACGGGCACCGGTCGCGCACTGGCCTGGCTCGGCGTGCCGTCGAAGACCGATGTCGACGCCCTGGTGAAGCGCATCGATACCCTGTCGAAGCAACTGCGCGAACCGCGCCGCGCCACGGCGCGCTGAGCGAAGCGAAGTAACACCGCGGGAGTCCGGCAATGGCTCCCGCGGTTCGCATCGACGTTGCCGCCACACCGGCACGCGTGGCGCCGAGGTCGGCGCTGCAACGCGTCGACGACACACCCGTGCTGCCGTCGGCTTGGCGCCTGTTGCATGCGCTCGCTGCGCCGGCATCGATTCGATGCACCGATCGAGTGCGGTTCGTTCGGCCGGGTCGACCAATCCACGAGCCTTCTCCGCACCGGGCTTACGACGCTCCCCGCAGTTTTTGCAGGGCGCTCACCCCGCAGAGCACGAGAGCGCCGACCAGCATGCCGATGCCTGCATCGCAGGCCAGCTGGACGAGCGTACCGAGGACGCCCGCCGGAGCGATCGCCTCGATGGCGTGGTGGATCGCGCCGACGCTGTGGGTGAGGATGCCGCCGCCGACGAGGAACATCGCGGCGGTGCCGACCACGGCCAGCGCCTTCATCAGCCAGGGCGCCGCGGCGAGGATGCCGCGGCCGATCGCGCGCGCAGCCGTGCGCGCGCTGCGGCTGAGGTAGAAGCCGAGATCATCGAGCTTCACGATGCCGGCGACGAGGCCGTAGACGCCGACCGTCATGATCAGGCCGATCGCCGCGAGCACGCCAAAGCGCGTGGCGAAGTCCGCGTTGGCGACGGTGCCGAGCGAGATCACGATGATCTCGGCCGAGAGGATGAAATCGGTGCGGATCGCGCCCTTGATGCGTTCCTTCTCGAACGCAACCATGTCGACCGAGGCATCGGCGACTGCCTGCAGGCGGCGTGCATGCTCGGACTCCTGCTCGCCCCGGTGCAGGAACTTGTGCACGAGCTTCTCGATGCCTTCGTAGCAGAGGAAGGCTCCACCGATCATCATCAGCGGCGTCACGGCCCAGGGCAGGAAACTGCTGATCAGCAGCGCCGCCGGCACCAGGATCGCCTTGTTGATCAGCGAACCCTTGGCCACCGCCCAGACCACCGGCAGCTCGCGCTCGGACACGACGCCGGAAACCTGCTGCGCGTTCAGCGCGAGATCGTCACCGAGCACGCCGGCGGTCTTCTTCGCCGCGACCTTGGTCATCACCGCCACGTCGTCGAGCACGGTGGCGATGTCATCGAGCAGGGCGAGCAGGCTGGAGGCCATGGAGGTTCCGGTCGGACGTTGAGAGGGGTTTTTGCGTCGGCTACGGCTTCGGCCGTTCGAGGCGCAGTTCGAACAGCTTCGGCCACAGCTTGCCGGTGACGAACAGGCGCTTGTGCTGCGCATCCCAGGCGATGCCGTTGAGCACGTCGATCGGTGGCTTGCGGTCGCTCATCGGCAGCAGGCCGGTCAGGTCGATCTGTCCGGTCACGCGCCCGCTGGTCGGATCGATGACGACGATGACTTCCGTGCCCCAGACATTCGCGAACAACTCGCCCTCGACCATCTCGAGCTCGTTGATCTGGGCCAGCGGCTTGCCCTGGTAGGTCACCTCGACGCGGCGTACTTCGGCGAAGGTCTGCGGATCGAGGAAGCGCAGGGTCGCCGTGCCGTCGCTCAGGATCAGGTGGTGCCGGTCACGGGCCAGGCCCCAGCCTTCGCCGGGAAACTGGAAGCTCCTTTCGAGCTTGAAGGTCTTCAAGTCGTAGACGAAGCCGGTCTGCGTCTGCCAGGTGATCTGCACGAGCCGATTGCCCCAATCGGTCAGGCCTTCGGCGAAGTGCTGCTGGTCGACCTCGACCCGCTGCACGACCTTGCCGGTCTCGAGTTCGACCTTGCGCAGGCTGGAGCGTCCGTTGAGGCCGGTGCTCTCGTAGAGGAAACCATCGCGATGGATCAGTCCCTGGGTGAAAGCATCACGATCGTGCGGGAACGTGTTGACCACCGTGTAGCCGATGCGCACCGGCGGGCGCGCCGATTCCATGACGAGTTGCGCGAAGGCGGGTGCCGCCAGGGCCGGCATCGCGAACAGCGCGAGGGCGAGGTGGCGGGCAAGGGAGGCAGCGGGGATCGGCTTCACGGGGATTCGCTGTGATGTATGCCACGCCATGATCCCGGGATCGCCTGGCGCACGCAATGCATGTGCTCCAGGCTCACGTATTTCGCAGGAGTCCGTTCACGGGCGATGCTTTTACCGGAGAGCATCGCCCGTGAACGGGCTCCCGCCGAGATTCTTCCTCATCGACGCGGCTTGCGCGGCCCTGGTGCCGAATGCCGGCCCTGGGTGGCGTCGATATCGTCGATCCAGCCGGCCCGCGCTTCGGGGAACGCATCCGCATACGGCACGTAGGGCTTGATGTCGAGGATCGGCGTGCCGTCGAGCAGGTCGACACCACGCACGCGCAGCGCGTGGTCCTCGATCGCAACGAGTTCGACCGCAGACAGGCCGAGCGCATTCGGCCGATGCGGCGAGCGCGTCGCCAGCACGCTGCGCTTCGGTCCGCCGCGCGGCGGCTTGACTTCGGCCTTCCAGCCCTCGCTGCGATCGAAGGCGAACAGCAGCCAGATACGCTCGAAACCGGCGAGATCTCGAAACGCGGTGGCTGGAAAGCCGTCGGCGAACACAACGAGGGCTTCGGCCAAGCCACCACTCTCGGTGCCTTCGACCACCGTCGACTGGTGCGGCGCGTCGATGCGCTTCGCGTACGGCGAGCGCACATGCGCGATCGGCGAGAGGGAGAACGGCGGGGAGGCCATGTCAATGCAGTGCACCGCCACGGCGAACGGGGGGTGCCGGAACGACGGAGGGGATGGAGGCCTGGGTCGGAATCGAACCGGCGTACACGGCTTTGCAGGCCGCTGCATGACCACTCTGCCACCAGGCCGGTGGGCCGACGAGGATAAGCCGTCGGCAGATAAAACAAAACCTCGGCGAGCCGAGGTTTGCTTGACGAGGTCGCCGGGACGGCGTGGACCACGTGACGAACTGGAGCGGGAAACGAGGCTCGAACTCGCGACCTCAACCTTGGCAAGGTTGCGCTCTACCAACTGAGCTATTCCCGCGTGGGACGCGCATATTACGGAACGGCGCGGAGGAGTCAACCCTGATCGTGCGGATCGCGCTCAGATGCGGCCGCTGTTCCCATCGCGCAGGGCAGGCCAGGCCGCGCGCACGTAGACCAGGGCCGACCAGATCGTCAGCGCGGCGGCGACGACCAGCAGACCTTCGCCGATGCGGTAGAGGCGCAGCTCGGGAAAGTCGCGCTGGTGCAGGCAGACGATGATCGCGACGATCTGCATCGCGGTCTTCCATTTGCCGACCCAGGCGACGCCAACCTTGGCCCGCTGGCCGAGCTCGGCCATCCATTCGCGCAGCGCCGAAATGCTGATCTCACGGCCGATGATGACGGCACTGGTCACCGCCATCAGCGGGGTGGGGTTCTGTTGCACGAGCAGCAGCAGGGCGGTGGCGACCATGAGCTTGTCGGCGACCGGATCGAGGAAGGCACCGAAGGCCGAGGTCATGTTGAAACGACGTGCGATCCAGCCGTCGAGCCAGTCGGTGATCGCCGCGGCGGTGAAGATGCCGGCGGCGGCGATGTTCGACCAGCGTGCGCTGGCCGGGTGGTACTCGGGCAGGTAGAACACGACCACGATCACCGGCAGCAACACGATGCGGAACAGGGTCAGGATGGTTGGCAGGGTCAGGCGCATGTCCGAAGTCTACCCGTGCAGGGCCGCATAGATGCGCTCGGCGAGTTCCCGATGGATGCCTTTCACCTGCATGAGTTCCTCGACGCCGGCGCGGGTCACGCCGGCGAGGCCGCCGAACCGGCGCAGCAAGGCGGCGCGACGCTTGGCGCCGATGCCGGCGACCTCCTGCAGCGGACTTGCTTCGCGTGCCTTCTCGCGGCGTGCACGATGGCCGCTGATGGCGAAGCGGTGGGCTTCGTCGCGCACGGCCTGGATCAGATGCGAGGCCGGCGAATCCGGGCCCGGCCAGAGCACGCGTCCGCTGTCGCCGAGGATCAGGCTCTCGTGTCCGGCCCGGCGTGAATCACCCTTGGCCACGCCGACCACGCGAACACCTTCGACGCCGAGTTCGTGCAACACATCGAGCGCCTGGCGCACCTGGCCGGGACCGCCGTCGATCAGAAGCAGGTCGGGCAGGCGCGCCTCGCCGGCCTGCAGGCGTCGGTAGCGTCGCTCCAGGGCCTGGCGCATCGCCGCGTAGTCGTCACCGCCGGTGATGCCGCTGATGTTGAAGCGGCGGTACTGCGATTTTTCCGGGCCTTCCGGGCCAAACACGACACATGAGGCGACCGTGGCCTCACCCATGGTGTGGCTGATGTCGAAGCATTCCAGGCGCTGTGGCAGCTCGTCCAGGTCGAGCAGGTCGCGCAGGGCCTCAAAGCGCGCCAGCAGGGTTTGTCGGCTGGCAAGGCGTGCGGCGAGTGCGGCGCTGGCGTTCTTGATGGCCATGTCGAGGAAACGCGCACGATCACCGCGCACGCTCACCTTCAGTTCGACGCGATGTCCGGCATGACGGGTCAGCGCGTCGCCCAGCAGGTCGATCTCCTCGGGCGCGTGGCTCAGCACGATGTCCTCGGGTACCGGGCGTTCGAGGTAGTACTGGGCGAGGAATGAGGCGAGGATCGCACCCTCGTCGGCATCCAGTGCCAGGCGCGGAAAGAAATCGCGCGAGCCGAGGCTGCTGCCATCGCGGAAGAACAGCACGCTGACGCAGGCCACGCCATTGTCGATCGCGCAGGCCAGCACGTCCATGTCACGCCCGGCGCCGTGCACGTAGTGACGCGCGTTGATCTTGCGCACGAGGGCAATGCGGTCGCGGATCGCGGCCGCGCGCTCGAACTCGAGCGCGGCGCTGGCGTGCTCCATCTGCACCACCAGTTCGTCGATCAGCGTGTCGCTCCGTCCTTCGAGGAACAACGTTGCGTGCTGTACGCTGGCCCGGTAGTCGGCGGCGTCGATGAGGCCGACGCAGGGCGCGCTGCAGCGCCCGATCTGATGCTGCAGGCAGGGGCGCGAGCGGTTGCGGAAGTAGCTGTCCTCGCAATTGCGGATGCGGAACAACTTCTGCAGCAGGCTGAGTGTCTCGCGCACGGCGAGCGCGCTCGGATAGGGGCCGAAATACCGGCCGCCTCCGTCACGCGCGCCACGGTGAAAGGCGAGACGGGGGTATTCGCCTGGGGTGAGGTGGATGTACGGGTAACTCTTGTCGTCGCGCAGCAGGATGTTGTAGCGCGGCCGCAGCGTCTTGATGAGCTGTGCCTCGAGCAGCAGCGCTTCGGCCTCGGTGCGCGTGAGTGTGACCTCGATGCCCGCGATCTGCGCGATCATCGCGGCGATGCGCGGTTGCATCGCGGGTTTGAGGAAATAGCTGCCGACGCGTTTCTTCAGGTTGCCGGCCTTGCCGACGTAGAGCAACTCGCCTCCGCGCCCGAGCATGCGATAGACGCCCGGCGACGAACTCAGGTTGGCGACAAGAGCCTTGCCGTCGAATTCGGGTTCCTCGTGCATCGGTGGATTGTCGCGCGGATTGCGCACAAGCGAGAAGCCGGCGCCTGCGACTTCCGGCCTACGCGGTGGCGCACCGCAGCGGCTATGCTCGCCAGCTCCTGTGCGCCCGGTCGGCGCCGATCCCAACCCTGCGGGAGCATTGCCTTGAAAACCTTGCCGATCTTCACCGCTGTTGCGTTCGCGCTCGGCTTCTCGCAAACCCTGTCCGCGCACGAACATGCAGGCTGTGCCGACGAGACCTGTGCGTCGGAGCTGGTATTTGCCGACACGGGCGGATCTGGCGGCGCGGGTCTGGTGACGGCTTCGCGTTTCGGCACGTGGGGCATCGATACTGCCGGCATGGACACCAGTGTGAAGCCCGGGGATGATTTTTTCGGTTACGTCAACGGCACGTGGGCGAAGCGCATGGTGATACCGGCGGATCGCTCCAGCTACGGCTCCTTCATGCAGTTGCGCGATCTTTCCGAGGCGCGCGTGCACGCTCTCCTCGAGAGTTATCCGCTCGGCAATCCGGCACGCGATGGCGATGCGGCCAAGATCGCAGCACTCTATCGCGGCTTCATGGACGAAAAGACCGTCGAAGCCCGCGCCGCCAAGCCGCTGCGGCCTTTGCTGAAGTCGATCCGCAAGGCGCGTGACCGCGATGCCCTGGCCGCGTTGATGGGTTCGCGGGCGAATTTCCATGCGAGTTTCTTCGGCGTGATGGTCGGTGACGACGCGCGCGATCCGGACCGCTACGCGCTGTACCTGGGCCAGGGTGGCCTCGGCCTCGGCGATCGGGAGATGTACCTGCGTGAGAACTTCGCTCCGCAGCGTGAGCGCTACGAGGCCTACATCGCGCAGATGCTGAAACTCGGCGGCTGGCCGAAGCCGGCGGCGAACGCCAAGGCGATCCTCGCCCTCGAGACGCGCATCGCCGAGGCGCACTGGACACGCGCCGAAAGTCGCGATCGTGACAGGACCTACAACCCGCTCGCGCTCGACGGGTTCGCCGCGAAGGCGCCCGGATTCGCCTGGGCGAGATTCTTCGCCGCAGCCGGCGTCGACCATGCCCAACGCGCCATCGTGCGCCAGGACAGCGCGATCCCCAAGATCGCCGCGATCTTCGCCGAAACCGATCTCGACACGCTCAAGGCGTGGCAGGCCTTCAGCACGATCGACCGTGCCGCACCCTTGCTCTCGCGCGATTTCGTCAGTGCGGAGTTCGAATTCCGCAACAGGTTCCTGTCCGGGCAGCCCGAGCCGCGCGAACGCTGGAAGCGCGCTGTCGCCTTCGTCGAAGGCGCGATGGGCGAGGCGGTCGGGCGCGACTACGTGAAGCTGTATTTCCCGCCCGACTCGAAAGCCAAGATGGACGCGCTGGTCGCCAATGTGAAGGCTGCGATGGGCGCGCGTCTGGATGCACTGGAATGGATGGGGCCGGAAACCAAGGCCGAGGCGCGCGCCAAGCTGGCCGGTTTCGGACTCAAGATCGGTTATCCCGATAGCTGGCGCGACTACAGCGCCCTGGTTGTCGTCAATGGCGACCTGTTCGGCAATGCGCAGCGTTCGCGCGCATTCGAGTGGGATTATCGCCGCGCGCGCATCGGCAAGCCGGTTGACAAGGCCGAGTGGGGGATGACGCCGCAGACCGTCAATGCCTACTACAGTCCGGTCAAGAACGAGATCGTGTTTCCGGCCGCAATCCTGCAACCGCCATTCTTCGATCCCGCGGCCGATCCCGCGGTCAACTATGGCGGGATCGGTGGTGTGATCGGCCACGAAATCATCCACGGTTTCGACGACCAGGGTCGCAAGTCCGACGGCAAGGGCGTGCTGCGCGACTGGTGGACCGCCGAGGATGCGGCGCGCTTCGAGGTACAGGCCGCCAGACTCGGCGCACAGTACGAGTCGTATACGTTCCCGACGCTGCCAGGCATGCATATCAACGGCAAGGTGTCGATGGGCGAGAACATCGGCGACCTGGGTGGCCTGACCATGGCGCTCGAGGCGTACCGACGCTCGCTGGCCGGCCAGCCGGCTCCAGTGATCGATGGCCATACAGGCCTGCAGCGCCTGTTCATGAGCTGGGCCCAGGTCTGGCGCACCGTCTGGCGTGACGAGGCGCTGCGCCAGCAACTCGTCAACGGCACGCATTCGCCGGGCCAGATCCGCGCTTTCGCACCGCTGCGCAACATCGATGCCTGGTACGAGGCCTTCGATGTCAAGCCGGGGGATGCGCGCTGGATTGCGCCGGAGGAGCGCGTGCGGATCTGGTAGGCGATGCGGGAGTTCGAGCGTAGCCCTTGGGGTGCTCTGATCATTCGATCAGAGCACCCTTGGAACATCGCGGCTGAAGTCGCTGCCTGCAGGATTCGGCTTGATGAGGGAGCGACTTCAGTCGCGATCCGGCGCCCCGAGCGGGAAGGCGCTGCGGAACGGGCGCGCTTCGTCGACGCAGCGCGCGAATGAGGGGCGCGCAAGCAGGCGTTGCCGGTAGGCGATGACATTGGTGAGCGCGTGATCGATCGCGTGCGTCCAGTCGGCATAGAACAGGAATGGCGCGGCCGCACAGTCGGCCAGGCTGAACGTGTCGGCGGCCGCCCATTCGCGCCCGGCGAGGTGGCGATCGAGCCAGGCGTAGGCTTTGTCGAGCAGGCTGCGGGCTTCCGCGACACCTTGCGCATCGCGCGCATCGGCCGGGCGCAGCGCATCGAACACGATCTTCTGTTGCGGCGTCGAAACATAGTTGTCGAAGAAGCGGTCGAGCATGCGCACTTCGATGGCCGCGGCGGGATCGGTCGGAATCAACCGCCGTGGTCCCGGATGATGCAGGCCGACATGTTCGATGATGCAGCTGGCTTCGATGATCACGCGACCATCATCGACCAGCAGCGGGAAGCGCTTCAGCGGCCATAGTGCCTCGAGCTCGCGGTGGGTATCGGCGTCGGTGAGCGATCGGTAGTCGAAGGTCACCGCGTTCTCGTAAAGCGCGATGAGGACCTTCTGGCAGTACGAGGAAAACGGGTGGGCGAACAGGATCAGATTCATTGTCGCCTCGGGCGCGTTGCGGCGGGAGCGCCGACGGTGCCGAAACGATTATGCTGGACAGGGAAGGGAGGGAGCGCAGGCGTGGCGCGCAAGAGCAGACGCGGGAATCGGCGCAGCATGGCGTCACCGACTGGAGGGCCGCCGACACCGGCAGAGGCACCGCGCCGGGATGTCGTGCACACGTTGTCGGTGGTCGCGCGTCACCTCGTGCCACTGTTGAGCGTGCTCGTGCTGGGTGGATCGATCACGCAGTTCCTGCTGCTCACCCTGTTCAATATCACTTTCTCTCTGGCCTGCATCGGCATGGTCGGCGTGGCCGTGTCGATGGTCGGTGCCCGCGAGGACGACAGCCTTGCCGAATCGATCGACACCTGGGCGACCCTGATCGGCGTGGCCGCCTTCATCAGCCTGCTGCTCACGGGCCTGTTCGGTTGGGTCATCGTGCTGATGGCTGGCGACGAGGCCGGCGCGCTCTGGGACCGGACGCTGGTGATCGCGCTCGCCGTCATCGTGCTGGGGGCCATACCCGGCGTGGCGCGCCAGTATCGGGCCGACCTTGCCAGCGGCTTGTCCGAAGCGGAACGCATGCGCCGTGACCAGCCCGAGGTCTTCGTGCACATCGTGTCGGCCACCTTGATCCTGATCCTGTCGATGCATGCGGTGCAGTTCGGTCGTGCCGGAGCGCTCGCCATGGCCATCGCGATCACCGCGGCCTTCATCGCCCGTGACCTGCGACCAGACCTGCTGCGCTTGTTGGAGTCGTCCACGCGCAAGTGATCCGGTGCATGCCGAGATCGCACCAGGTGTATCGCGGGGGCATGATCCGTGTGGATCGTCTGGTCCAGCGCCACGGCCTCATCCAGCCTGCCTGGTTGCGAAGCCGCTGGCTTGCGCGGATCGGGTTGGCATTGCACCATCGGCGAAACGGGGAGGCGAAACATGCGCAAGGCTCGGTGGCGGTTGCTGGCGGCGGTGTGGGCGTGGGCCTGGGTGGCGACGGCATCGGCCGATCCGCTCGACTACAACTATGCCTACCTGAGCCACCAGCAGGTGCACATCGACGGCGAGAGCTTTCGCAACGACACGCTTGGCGCCTACTACGAGCTCGGCAAGCATGTGCACGTGTTCGGCTCCTACGGCGATGCGGGGGCTTACGGCAATCCGGCCTGGAAGAACAGTCGCGCCCTGCGGGTCGGCATCGGCGGCCGCTTCAATCTGGGTGACGACACCCTGGTCGCGCTCGAAGGTGCCGTGGTGCGCGCGCGCTTCGATCGGCCGACCGGGCAACGCGTCGAGGACACCGGCCATGCCATGATCTTCGAAATCCGCCATCGCTTCGTGCCGTGGATGGAAGGCATCGCCAGCCTGAGCCGCACCGATGTGCTCGGTCGCCGCAGCGGCGAGTTCGTCGCCGGCCCGGTGTTCCACCTCAACCACCTGCTTGCGCTCGGCGTGCTCTACCGGCGCAACGAGGGGCATTCGGGAGTCGAGGTCACGGCGCGCTGGTACTACTGATGCGGGTGGAACGCGGCCTCGGCGCTCGGCGCTCCGCAGGCACGCCGTTCATCTGGTCACGCCGGTGCGCTGCACCGGGATTCCTTCTCGCAAGGCCGCCATGACCACGCCGGCCATGGGAAGATCGGTGCCCAACGAGCGTCCGTGGAGGTTCCCGTGTCCGACCGATCGCGCCCGAGCGCGCATGCATTCGATCCCGAAGTGCTGCGTCTCTTCGACCAGTACGTGCATGGTTTCATCGATCGCCGTGGCTTCCTCGCCGGCGCCACGCGCTGTGCCGCCGGTGCGGCCGGACTGCTCGCTGCGCTGAGCCCGCGCTTTGCCGAGGCGCAACAAGTCAGGCCCGACGATGCACGCCTCGCCGCACGCCGGGTCGAGTTCGATTCGCCGGACGGTCACGGCAAGGGCGGCGGCTATCTCGTGCGTCCGGCCAAGGCCGAAGGCAAGTTGCCGCTGGTGCTGGTCATCCACGAAAACCGCGGCCTCAATCCGCATATCGAGGACGTGACGCGCCGACTGGCCCTGGAGGGCTATATCGCCCTTGCGCCCGATGCGCTGTTTCCGCTCGGTGGCTATCCGGGTGACGAGGACGCCGCGCGCGCACTGTTCCAGCAACTCGACCAGTCGAAGGCGTTTGCCGACTTCATCGCCGCCGTCGGCGTACTCGAACGCGAACCGGGCGGCAACGGTCGCCTGGGGATGACCGGCTTCTGCTACGGCGGGCTGATCACCAACCGCCTTGCCACGCGGCTGCCGCAGTTGCGCGCGGCCGTGCCGTTCTACGGTGCGGCGCCGCCCAGCGAGGACGTTGCGCGGATCAAGGCGGAACTGCTCGTGGTGCTTGCGGCGAACGACGAGCGCGTCAATGCGAGCTGGCCGGCCTACCGCGAGGCGCTCGATGCGGCTGGGGTGAAGTACGCGCTGTACCAGCCCGACGGAACGCAGCATGGTTTCAACAACGACACCACGCCACGCTACGACAAGGCTGCCGCGAGCGAGGCCTGGCAGCGCATGCTTGCCTTGTTCGACCGCCGCCTGCGCGCCTGATATCCCGCTTGCACGTCGTCGTTGCGACCTCATGTAACCGGGGTGTCGCGATACGTCGGAGGATACGAAGATGGCAACCGGATGGGCTGGCGATGGCGCCGTGCAGGACCAGATCGACGCGACCGTCGACGACGCGGTCAAGCGCGCGCGCAGCCGCCTCGCGCAGGGGCCTGGCCTCGCGCGCTGCGAGGAATGCGACGCGACGATCCCGCCGGCACGGCGCAAGGCCGTGCCCGGTGTGCGCCTGTGCGTGGCCTGCCAGGAGGAGCGCGACCGCGATGAGGTCGCCCACGCGGGCTACAACCGTCGTGGCAGCAAGGACAGCCAGCTGCGCTGAGCCGGCTCTGCTCAGCCGGCCGGCTTTGACACCCTGAGCACGAAGACGGCGATCCCGCCGAGACGCACCGGCCGGGCAGGGCGCGCGGGACAGTGGCGTCGACCCGCACACACCACCAGCTTGAAACGCGCCATCCGGGCACCATCTCCTGCACCGAGCTGCTGCCGCTGCGTGGTAGCATCGCCGTCTTCCGGGGGTGCCCTGGTTTCGACGGGGGTTGTGAGACAGTCTGGTGCATGCCGAGGGGGCGACTTTCCTCGTTAATCCAGTTGCAAACACTTAGTTGCCAACGACGACAACTACGCTCTCGCCGCTTAAGGCGTAAGCCGGGAACCCACTTGTGCTCGTGCTCGTGGATGTACCGTCACTATCACGGGATCGCCTTCGGTCTGCCGCCTGTCGGGCCGGGGTCAAATCAAGCAGGCTGGTCGACCGGTGCGTTTCGCACGCCGTACTGCCGGAAGACGAGATAGAACGGTGGGCTAAGCATGTAGGACTGGGCGTCAAGCGCCTTCGGACGCGGGTTCGATTCCCGCCACCTCCACCAATCACAAGGGTCTGGATAGTCTCCAGGCCCTTTTTCTTGCCTGAAATCCCCGCGCCACGCGGGGTTGCGGCCGATGGGCTTGCGGATGCCATCCTGCCGCTCGGCTCGAAAATTGGCGTTTTTCAGGCGTTTTCCCCGCCCAGAGTCGTCTCTGTCTCTGTTTAGCTTGCGGGTAGGCGCAGCCTCAAACCGCCAAAATCAACCACTTACACGCCCCGGTTCGCCGTCAACTGCGCCCAGGGACCACGCGGCTTCGGCGTGCTCGCCCATCGCGCCCCAAAAGCCCCAGGCGTCGTTTTGGGTGGCGGGGATCTGGATGCTGGTCATGGTGGTCTCTCCTTCGGGTTGATCGTTGCGACACCCGTAGTAACGCGCTGTTCGGTTGAGAAGCCAAGCGCCGCTTGGCCTCTTTTTCGATCTTTTTGATCAGGCGATGCGGTAGACCCGCTCGCCGCCCTTGGGCTTGTCCGAGACGATGGTCAG
>NZ_JAHCAS010000003.1 GCF_019634775.1 Dokdonella sp. | reverse complement strand
TCCCAGCTTTTTCTTGAAGGTCCCGGCAAAGGTGCCGCGCACCGTGTGCGCCTGCCAGCCGGTGGCGCTGCAGATCTGGCCGATGGTTGCGCCCTCGGGGCGTTGCAGCATCCGGATCACTTCGGCCTGCTCGCTGTCCGCCCGCGTGCGCGGTGCGGCGGGCGGTGTGAAACTGGCTTCGGCGAAGGCAACTGCGGCCTCAAGCTCCGGGTCGTTCGGCACAGGCGGGGCATCTTCGGCGTTGGCGATGATCTGGTCGAGCTTGGCCTCGAACTTGCCGATGCGCTTCTTGCTGGCATCAGGGTACGGGACGCCAAGAGCTTTATAGCCTGCGGCGGCGATCCGCCACTGCTTGCCGTCCTGCCGGATGAGCTCGTGTCTGGCAAGGCCCGCCAGCACCTTCTGGCGTGCGCCACCCTTGATATGGTCGGGGAACCATTCGATCCGGCCTTCGGTGTGGCCGACGGCATGGGTCAGGATGGTCTGCTGGGTCGGGGTTAGGGAATTGCTCATCGCGTGCTCCTTCAAGGATGGTGATGTGGAGCTCGATGAACGCGCTGTTTGGCCCGAAAGCCAAGCGTTTCGTGGTTCGCGCAGAGATTCCCTGTTAGATTGGCGTCTTTGCGATTGGATGCGATTTTGTGCCATCCAATTGCCTGCCTCTGGAGCATGCCGTGACCGAACCTTGGGTATCCGTCGAACAGATCGCCGAACACTTGGGCGTCACGCGTGACTCGATCTACCGCTGGATCGACCGCAAGGGCCTGCCCGCACACCGCGTCGGGCGGCTGTGGAAGTTCAAGGTGACGGAGGTGGACGACTGGGTGCGCGCGGGTGGCGCCGACGAGGAAAAGAAACCGGATTGAACGTGAACGACGACATGGCCAAGACCAAGAAACCTACCCACACCCCCAGCCTGCCATTTCCGCCGGAGCCGGATGCGCTGCACCAGGAAGGCCATTGGCTGTGGATTCCCCTGCGCAAGGAATGGCGCGACGCCAGCGCCAAGCCTGAGGAAATCGTCCGCCAGAAATTCATTCGCACGCTGGTCGAGCACTACGGCTACGCGCTGGAGCAGATGGATCAGGAGCAGCGCACCCAGCACGGCCATCGCAGCCCGCGTGCTGACATCGTCATCTGGCAGTCTGTGGACGACCGCACGGCCAAGCGTTTCCCCGTCCTTGTCGTCGAATGCAAGACCGATACTATCGAAATTCAGGAGCGTGATTATTACCAGGCCGCGTCCTACACCGTGGCCTCCGGCTGCGAAATCTTCGTCGCCACCAACCAGCGCCACACCGCCGTCTTCAAACTGGTGGCGCGCACGCCGGGCGAGTTCGTTGCCATTAATGAAATTCCCAAGGCGTCCGATTGGGGCGATGCCAAACGACTGAAAGAGGTGCTGGACAGCCTGCGCGCTTTCAATCGCAAAGAATTCCAGGATCTGCTGTTCGTCTGCCACAGCATCCTGCGCGACGTGCATAAGATGGACCCGGGCCGGGCCTTCGACACCATCTCGAAGATCCTCTTCATCAAGATGTACGTCGAACGCTCCGGCCAGCACGGCACCTTTACCATCGACTACCTGAACCGCCGCGCCAGCGTGCGCCTGCCCACTGACCCCGCCGTGCACGATGGTCTGTTCGATCAGACCAAGGCCTTTTATCGCGCCGACGACTTGTTCACCGCCGCCGACAAGCTCGACATCTCGGAAGAAACCTTCCGCCGAATTGTCAAGCAACTGGAGCGCTTTGACCTGTCCAAGACCGGCGACGACATCAAGGGCCTGGCCTTCGAAAAATTCCTCGGCACCACCTTCCGGGGTGAACTGGGCCAGTTTTTCACGCCACGCCCGGTCGTGGAGTTCATGGTCGACCTGCTCAACCCGCAGGAAACGGAGCTCATCTGCGATCCGGCATCGGGCTCCGGCGGTTTTCTGATCCGCGCCTTCGAGCACGTCCGTACCCAGATTGTGGCGAACATTCAACTCCAGAAGGACAAAGAACGCGCCCGCATCGAAGCGCTTGGCCTGCCCGAAGACGAGGAGGAGCGTCAGATCGAAGAAACCTTCTCGCGCCTCAACCATCAACTACTGCCCAGCGGCGACGACAACAAGCCGATCGACACCCGAGTGGGGCGGCTGGCCTGGCAGTGCATCTACGGCACCGACGCCGAGCCGCGCGCAGCCCGTACCGCCAAGATGAACATGATCATGCACGGCGACGGGCATGGTGGCATTCATTACCACGACGGTCTGCTCGACATCAACGGCATCTTCAATGGCCGCTTCGACCTCGTGCTGACCAATCCGCCATTCGGCTCCAATGTCGGCGAAGACCAGCGTGTGGGGGGTAGCACGGAAACTCGGGTGCCCACCGATGAAGAATACATCAAGCGATGCGAAACCCGATACGGAGCAGCCTGGCGAAATAGTCATGACCGACTATTGTTGGCGGCAACCCAGAAACGCCGGAATAGCGACCCACAGTGCGGCTTACCCATCCTCGATCTGTTCGAAATCGGCAAGGGTAAGAACAATCGGCCCACCGAGCTGATCTTCGTCGAACGCTGCCTGAACCTGCTCAAACCCGGCGGGCGCATGGGCATCGTGCTGCCCGACGGCAACCTCAACAACCCTTCGCTGGCCTGGCTGCGCCGCTGGGCAGAAGGGCGTGCCAAGCTGCTGGCCGTGGTCAGCCTGCCGGAAGAAACTTTCAAATCCAGCAACGCCACCGTCAAAGCTTCGCTGGTCTTTCTGCGCAAATTCACCAAGGCGGAAACCGCGCAGTGGGAAGCCGTCTGGGCACAGGCCCATACCGAGTTGGACGCCGGTTTCGATACCCAACGTAACGACGCGCACGGCAGCTACGCCCCGCGCATCGCCAGCGGCGAGGATCATGACGCCACACGCCTGCTGGCCAACCTGGACGCTCTCGGCCTACAGCGCACCCTGCCGCGCTGGCAGCGTGGCGAAGCCCCGGCCTACCCGCGGCAAGCCATGCCCACCACGCAAGGCAAACCGTTTTGGCAGGGCGAAGTCGCCAAGGACCACAAGAAGGCGGTCGCCGAACTCAAGAAGCAGGCAACCGTCGCGCTGGCGGGCGTGCAAAAACACAGCGATGCCCTGCTGTCGGAACTGAAGGCCCGGTACAAGGCCATCGACGAAGCCCACACCGCCGCCCTGTGGACGCGTGTGCGCGAACTGTTTGACTACCCGGTGTTCGTTGCCGCGCCCAAGACCGTAGGCATCACCTCCACCGGCGAGACCGGCGAGGGCGTGGCCAGCGATCTGCCCGATCTGCTCAAGGCCTACCGCGAGTTTGAACACTGGTTGGCGCAAGGCGCGCAGCCGGAGGCCACGCCAAATTTTCCGGAGCCCTCCACTGCGTAATCCGGCGGTGGAGGGAGATCGAGCGCTGGATTGAAAGTGCCGCCGCGATCTCGCGGGCCAGCGGCTTTCCATTACGCCCCTTGAGTGATGTGCTCGTGCAGCGCAGCGAACCGGTGCGCGTCCATGGCGCGTTGGGCGACTGGCAAGCCATCACCATCAAGTTCTCGGGCGAGGTGCTACCCCGTGAACGCACCGAAGTGTTCAAGGGCGCGATGTTCGCCGCCTACCCCGGCGATCTCGCGTTCTCGAAGATCGATGCCCGCAACGGTGCGGTGGGCCTGATTCCCGACAGCATCCCGAAAGCGGTCGTCACCAGCGAGTACCCGGTATTCACGCCCAATGCCGACAAGCTGCGTGCCGATTTTCTGCATCACCTGCTGCGCGCCGAACACTTCCGGGCCGATCTGCAACGCAAGGCTTCCGGCACCAGTGGCCGCAAACGGGTCACGCCAGAGGGTTTTCTGAGCCTTGAAATCCCGCTGCCTGGGCTGGAGGAACAGGATGCACTGATCAATGCCTACACCGAGGCACTCCACCGCGCCGACCAACTGGAGCAGGAAGCCGACGCCATCGAGCGCGCCGGATGGAAGGCATTTGAAACCGCGCTGGGCGTGGCCCCGCCGCCGCCCTTGCCGGATCGTCCGGTGTTCGTGGCGCGGTTCAAGGATGTGGAGCGGTGGAGTCACGAGAGCATTTTGCGGAATGCGGTCAGTGGGCCAGACCAGCAGCACTCTTGGCCGCTGACTCGCCTTGGCGATTTGGTGGTTGATCTTGAAAACGGCTGGAGCCCCAAGTGTCATGACCATCCTGCCGGTGAAGGTAAGTGGGGGGTACTCAAGCTCGGTGCTGTGTCGTTTGGCACCTTCGACGCGGTCGAGAACAAGGAGTTGCCCGCGAATCTGAAGCCTCGTCCTGAATACGAAGTCAAGGCAGGTGACGTGCTGATCAGCCGTGCGAATGTCGTCCGCTACGTTGGTGCGTGTGCCCACGTTGAAGCAACGCCACCCCGGCTGCTGTTGTGTGACAAGATTTTCCGAGTTCGCTTCCGCCCCAATAGTCCATTGCTGCCGCGCTTCTTGGCGGAAGCGATGAAGTTACGTGTCGTGCGGGAGCACATTGAATCTCGCTTGACGGGTACTTCACCAACGATGAAAAACATATCGAAACCAGCACTGCTGGACATTCGATTTCCCTTGCCTGATCTGATTGAGCAACAGCGACTCGTTGATGACATCGGTGCATCACGTGCAGATGCTGCCAACAAACGCACCGAAGCCGCCACCCTGCGCCAATCCGCCTGGGCCACCTTCGAGGCCGCCCTGTTCACCGCCACGGAGGAGCCGAGCGCATGAGCGACTTCCAAAAGCAATACGCCCTGTGGGATGAATTCCTGAGCGTCTGGCCCGCCTCCCGTCTGGCCACGATGACCCTGGACGACTACAGCCAGGCGGGATCGAAGGACAGCTTCACCTACTGGATCGAATCGCGTCTGGACGAGTTGGGCAGCATCTGGGGCGGCTCGGCATTCAAGTTCGGCGTGTTCTCGCGAAAAAATCTTGAAGCACGCGAGAGTGCGGATAACCGCAGCTACTCCGATGCCCACGGCTGGTACTCTTCACTGGGTGCCACGGCCGAAGAAGCCTTTGAGAATGTGCGCGGCTATGTTGTGCAGGTCGCGGCCTTGGCTGCGAACGGCGACCTGGACGGCATCGAGGCTTTCGATCACTTGGGCGAGGCCACCAAGTGGAAGATCGCCTTCCACTACCAAAACCGGCAGGCGCCGGTGATCGTGGACATCTTCAAGCGTGCGCCGCTGGCGGTGTTCACGGGCGGCACGGCCAGCCAGACGATGGCCGCGTTGCAGAAGGCCGCGTTGGCCCAGCGACCCGAGGGGCTGGGCATTCTGGAATTCGGCCGGCAGGTGTGGGAGGCCTGGAGCCAGAAGAATCTGGCGATCTGGAAGCTCTCGCACGGCCTGAATGACTTTTCTGCCGATGAACGCAAGCACTACCTGCAGGCCGATCTAGGCGTGATGCACGGTGAGACTGCCAAGGGACAGGGCAAGGATTTTCAGGAAGCGCCAGTGGGGGATCTGTTTTATCTCTGTCATGGCAACGACAGCCTGCCACTGGTGGGCCAGTTCATCTCGGCGCCGGAGCCCTGTGCCAAGGGTGACGGTTGGCTGCAGCGCTGAACCGCCCCGGCTTTCGTGGAGGCTGTTTGGTTTAAGTCACACGGTTTCAGCGACCTTGGCTTCTGCGAGTCGCCGGTAGTAGTTTGCCTCAGCCTCGGCCGGCGGGATATAGCCGATCGATCCGAGGAGGCGTTGGGTGTTGAACCACGACACCCATTCCAGCGTCGCCAGTTCCACCGCCGCCTTCGTCTTCCAGGGGCCACGGCGGTGGATCAGTTCGGCCTTGTAGAGCCCGTTGATGGTCTCGGCCAGCGCGTTGTCATAGCTGTCTCCTCGGCTGCCAACGGACGGCTCGATGCCCGCTTCGGCGAGCCGCTCGCTGTAGCGAATCGACACGTACTGCGAACCCCGATCGCTGTGATGGATCAGCGTGCCGTCACGCTCCGGCTGGCGTGCGTACAGCGCCTGCTCCAGCGCATCGAGTACGAAGTCCGTCCGCATCGAGTCGCTGACCCGCCAGCCCACGATGCGGCGGGCGAACACGTCGATGACGAAGGCCACGTACAGCCAGCCCTGCCAGGTCGAAACGTAGGTGAAGTCCGACACCCACAGCTGGTTCGGCCGTTCGGCGCGGAACTGCCGGTTCACCTTGTCCTGTGGGCACGGCACGTTGCGATCACTGATCGTCGTTCGCACCGCTTTTCCGCGCATCACGCCGCGCAGGCCCTGCTGGCGCATCAGTCGCTCGACCGTGCATCGAGCCACCGTGATGCCCTCACGGCCGAGCTGTCGCCACACTTTGTTGGTGCCATAGACCTGCAGGTTGGCCCGCCATACCCGGTGGATCTCCGGAATCAGGGCCTCGTCGCGCTTCGCCCTCGCCGGGCGTCGCTCAGGCTCGCGATGGCGGGCCGCGTGTCGCCGGTAGCCGGACGGGGCGATCTGCAAGGCCCTGCAGATCGGCTCGACCCCGAACGTGCTCCGGTGCGTGGCGACAAACGTCCTCAGGGCTTCAGCCGGCGGTCGAGCTCCGCCTGGGCGAAAAAAGCACTCGCCAGCTTCAGGATCTCATTGGCCCGGCGCAGTTCCTTGATCTCGCGCTCCAGTTCCTTCATCCGCTTGGCGTCCGCGGTCGTCACGCCATCGCGCGTCCCCGCATCGACCTCGTGCTGCTTCACCCACGTCAGCAGCGTCTGCGGCACACAGCCGATCTTGGGGGCGATCGACGCCACGGCCGTCCACAGCGACGGGTACTCCCCGCGATGCTCCAGCACCATCCGGACTGCACGCTCGCGGACCTCAGGGGAAAACTTCTTCGACTTGTTCATGGCTCCATTCTCTCAAGAGTTGGAGCCTCCACGTTTCCCGGGGCGGTTCAGCGCCGTTATCGAGTGCTCATGCAGAGTACCAAGCAAGGCGGCTACCAGGGTGGTCAGAAGGGATGGACACCCAACTACCGCTCCACCTTCAAGCTGGTTCCACCACACGATCTGCCGGAATTCGAATCCACCTTGCTCAAGCCTTTTTTCGGCACCGATCTGGCCGAATTGGCCGCGCTGGCCGGTGAGCCGATAGAGGCGGCCAGCCTGGGCGATGGCGCGGCACCGCCGCAGGTCGCTACACCGGGCACGGGCAACAAGCGCAACGCCACCTGCTTCAACCGCATTTACTACGGCCCGCCCGGCACCGGCAAAACCTACACGCTGATGCAGCTGCTCAAGCGCGATTACGAAACCCAGGCCTCGTCAGTGTCAATCGAAGAGTGGCGCACGCAGATCATTGCAGAAAGGATTGCTGCGCTGACGTGGTGGGAAGCTGTAGCGGCGGCGCTGTATGACTTGGGCAAGCGTGCATCGGTTAGCCAGCTTCTGGAGCACCGCTTCGTCAAAGCCGTGGCGGCTCGCAGCAGTAGCCGAAACATCAGGGCAGCCGTGTGGGCCAACTTGCAGTCGCATACCGTAGAAGAGTCGAAGACCGTCAAATACAAGCGGCGCACAGCTCCCGCCATCTTCGACAAGCAGAACGACTCCATCTGGCATCTCGAGGGTGACTGGCAGGATGCCTGCGCCGACTTGATCAGCTTGGTCGATCAGCTCAAGGCAGGCCAGCAGGACACCGCCACGGTGCAGCGCTACAGCTTCGTGACCTTTCACCAGTCCTACGGCTACGAGGAGTTCGTCGAGGGCTTGCGCCCCGTGCTGAATGGCGACGCCGAGGCAGGCGAAGTGGAATACGAAATTCGCCCCGGCGCGTTCAAGGAGCTGTGCCGTAGGGCCCGGCAGGCGCCCGACCAGCGCTTTGCCATGGTCATCGACGAAATCAACCGGGGCAATATCAGCAAGATCTTCGGCGAGCTGATCACTCTGATCGAACCGGACAAGCGCGACCCGCAGGATGGCAGCAAGCCGCCTATTGAACTGACGTTGGCCTATTCGGGCGAGAGATTTTCGGTGCCTGCCAATGTGGACATCATCGGCACGATGAACACGGCGGATCGTTCGCTGGCGTTGCTGGATACGGCGCTGCGCCGCCGTTTTGATTTCGTGTCGCTGCTGCCTGACACGCGCGCCGTGAAAGTACCCGATGAGCCGCACAGCGCGCCGCTGGCCGGCTTGGTAGTGACCACGGACGCTGGAGAGATCGACGTACGCCGGATGCTGGAGCGCATCAACGAACGCATCGAGGCCTTGTACGACCGCGACCACTGCATCGGCCACGCCTACTTCACCCACCTGTGGAGCACGACGGATGGCGCGCAGCGGTTCGGGGCCCTGGCCGATACCTTTCGCAATCGCGTGTTGCCCTTGTTGGAGGAATACTTCTTCGAGGACTGGCGCAAGATTCGGCTGGTACTGGGCGACAACCAGAAGCCCGATGCCGCCCAGTTCATCACCGAGAGCGATGCCCACGAGCAGGCATTGAATGACCTGTTTGGCGACGATCACGGCCTGGACAGCTACACCACCCAGCGCCGCCATCAACCCCAGCCCTCGGCATTCGCCAACCCGGCCGCCTACCTCGGCATCTATCAGTCCTTGGCTTGAGGGGGACGCATGGCGCACGCCCCGATCTACGAATTCGAGGCGCTGGTGGCTGCCGCCGCCGGTGTCACCGATGGCGCGGGACTGCGCACGGTGCCGCCGCAGGTGTTTGCCTGGCTGGAAGCGCAGGCGCTGCGTCTGGCCGAGGTGGGTGAAACGCCCTGGTTGCGCTTGACCCAGCGACGTGGGCGACGCGCCGTACAGGTGACCAACTTCGTCGGGGTGATACGGGCCCCGGACGGCTACCAGATCGAAGTGCTGCCCAAAGTCGGCAAAGCCATTGGCGGGGGCGATGTCGAGGCGCGTCAGTTGCTGATCGAAATGCTGCGCTGCCTGGGCGGCTTTCGCCACATCCAGACCGACAGCGCCAAGCTGTTCGCTACCCGCATGCCCTTGCTGGAAGTGTTCATCGCGGAATTCCTTCGTGCTGTTGAGCATCTCGTCAAACGGGGCCTGCGCAGCGATTACAGGGCGCAGCAAGACAACCTGTTTGCCCTGCGCGGCAAGCTGCAAATGGCGGCACACCTGCGGCACAACCTGTGTCGGCGTGACCGTTTCTTTGCCGAGTTCGATGAGTTCTCGCCCAACCGACCGGAGAACCGTTTGCTGCACGCGGCGCTCAAACGAGTGCTCACCTGGACAGCCTCGCAGGCCAACCAGCAACTGGCGCGCGAGCTGTGTTTCGTGTTTGCCGACGTGCCGGCATCGGAACACCCCGCCACGGACTTTCAGCGCGTGCGCCTGGATCGAGGCATGGCGCATTACGAAGGGGCGTTGGCGTGGGCTCGGTTGATCCTTGAAGATCAATCACCGCTCACGGGCGGGGGCGGTCATCAAGCGCCGTCTCTGCTGTTTCCGATGGAGGCGGTGTTCGAGTCCTTCGTCGCCAAGCACCTTGCACGGCAAATTCGGCAGGGCTTTACGCTGCGCACGCAGGCCCGCAGCCTTTCCTTGGTCAGGCACCTCGAACAGAACTGGTTCCGCCTGAAACCCGATCTGCTGGTGCAGGCGGTGAAGGCCAATCGTCTGGTGCTGGATACCAAGTGGAAGCTGATCGATGGCCAGCAGGCGACGGGTTCAGACAAATACGGCCTGGATCAGGGCGACTTCTACCAACTCCACGCCTATGGCCAGAACTACCTCGACGGCCAGGGGGACGTGGTGCTGATCTACCCAAAAACGGATGCCTTGCACAAGGCACTGCCAGTGTTCGAGTTTGCGAAATCGTCAGGACTGCGGTTGTGGGTGCTGCCGTTCTGCCTGCAGCGACGTAAGCTCATCCTGCCTGCTTGCGGCAGTCTCGATGGGTGCTTCTCGCGTGGGCCGTCTGCGCAGGCATGCAGGGGCGCTGCGAGCGATGCCGCTGCTCAAGAAGCGGTCTTGGCATGATCGACACCGATGCATTGACATCGCTGCACGCCGAGAACCCGCGCCTGACCGCACTGCTGGACGCGCACGGCATCGCGTGGCGCTTGCCGACGCAGACGCAGACGCAGACGGTTGCGGAGCTCTCTCGGCTGACCACCGACGAGAAGGTGGCGCTGTTCCGAACGTTGTTTCGCGGTCGCATGAATGTGTATCCGATCCGCTGGGAAAGCAAGACCAGCGGCAAGTCTGGCTACGCCCCGGCGGCAAGAACAAGCCCACCGGCCAGATCGATATCGCGGTGATGCAATCGCTTTCGCGTCAAGGCGATGTCGATCCACTGGTGGAAAGCTACGGGCAGGTGATCGTTGACGAATGCCACCATGTCGGTGCAGCGTCCTTCGATGCCATCCTGCGGCGTGCAAAGGCGAAACACGTGGTCGGCCTGACGGCAACGCCGATTCGCCGCGATGGGCAACAGCCCATCATCTTCATGCAATGCGGACCGACCCGGCACAAGGCGGCGCAGCCGCTTGAGGCGCCGCACGATCTGGCGGTCACGCCGCAGTTCATCGAGTCGCCGATCGCTCTGCCAGCGGAGGCGGGCATCCAGGATGTGTTCCGGCATCTGGCACAAGACGCGGCCCGCACGGCAGCCATCGCCAGTGCGATCACCGACGCCTTCCGGCAAGGCCGCAAGGTGCTGGCGTTGACCGAGCGCACCGAGCACATCGACGCCATTCGCGCCGCGTTGGCGGGTCAGGTGCCGCAGCCGCTCGTGTTGCACGGCCGAATGTCAAAGAGGCAGCGCGCCGCGCTGATCACTGCGCTCGATGCCTTGTCGCCGGGCGCGCCGCGCGTGTTGCTGGCCACCGGCATGCTGGTCGGCGAAGGCTTCGACCACCCACCACTGGACACCTTGGTGCTGGCGATGCCGGTCTCGTGGAAAGGCACGCTGCAGCAATACGCCGGTCGCCTGCACCGGGACCACGCCAGCAAGACCGACGTGCGCATCATCGATCTCGTCGACACGGGGCATCCGGCCTTGCTGCGGATGTGGGACAAACGCCAGCGCGGCTATCGGGCGATGGGGTATCGCGTCGATTCGGGTGCGCCGGCCGTAGGCAGTTTTGAGTTGTGATGTTGGCTGAGTAGGGCGTCGGAACAGGTTGGTAGACAATCTATGCCACTCGGTGGCACAATACACCCGATGACGCGTGTATTCAAGACTCGCCACTTCCAGCGATGGATGCGCAAGACGGAGCTCACCGATGCCGTCCTGTGCAAGGCCGTTCAGGAGATGGCGGCCGGCCTGATCGACGCTGACCTCGGCGGCAGCGTGGTGAAGAAACGTGTCGGGTTGGCGGGGCGCGGCAAGCGTGGCGGCGTGCGCACGCTGGTCGCCACCAACAAGGGCAACCGTTGGTTCTTCGTGTTCGGCTTCGAGAAGAACGAGCGGGCGAACGTCAGCGACGAGGAGCTCGAAGGCTTGCAGATCCTCGCCGCCGACCTGCTGGCGCGGACAGGTCAGCAACTGGATGAAGCCGTTGCCGACGGCGCTTTGCAGGAGATTTGCCAATGACCACCAAGACCAAGAGCCGCATCCTCGAAGCCGTTCACGAATCGGCCAGCGATCTGCATCGCCTGGGATTCATCGACAAGCGCAAGATGCAGAAATACGACGCGCTGTGCCTGGAGCCGGTACAGGACTACGACGCCGAAAAGATCAAGGCGCTGCGCGAGCGATTGCACCTGAGCCAGGCCGTGCTGGCCAGTGTTCTGAACACCAGCACGTCCACCGTCCGCAAGTGGGAGGTGGGCGACAAGCGCCCCAGCGGGCCGTCGCAGAAACTGCTGGACATCCTTGAGCGCAAGGGACTGGAAGCGGTTCTTTGATCCGCCCATTGCCGCTCACGCCCGCTGCATTGCTATTCGAGTGAGAGAGACGGAATTGGACCGGCCTCTGTCCACCACCAATACTGAAGCCCCAACTGTTGTCAGTTGGGGCTTTTTCTTGTCTGTTTGCGCCGGTTCCCGCGTGTTGTTGGGGGTTCCTGCGGACTTCGCCAGCCGTCCGAATTGGTCGTTCCGGTTCACCCGGCACCACCCGGATGTGGGGGTAGATGTCGTGGCTCAGGACTGCGGCCGAAGGCATGCGCGCAACGGCGGGCGGCCGGGATGGGCCGCCCGCGATGGGGGCGGAGTTCAGCTCTGCGGCGGCACGGCGCAGGCGCCCCCTTCACCCATGACGCGCGCGCAGTCCAGGTGCTTTTGCAGGTCCGTCACCCGCTCGCGCGTCAGATCGGTCAGGCAACTGCTGACGTTCATGGGCTGGACGCTGCCGCCGACCGTGCGAATGGTTTGGAAAGCGCATTCGGCATCGCGAAACTGCAGCCACTTGCGTTGCGCATCGACCAGACGCTTGCGCGCCGCGTCGTCTGTGCTCAGGCGCGCCGTCATGAGCCGGTAGAGCCGGTTGAGGTCGGCGTCGGCGCGCTGGTAGGCGGCGCTGGCGCACTGGTTCAGTGCGGCCTGCGACTGGGCCTTCTGAAAGCAGGGGTCGTCGGCGGCGTGCGCCGCTTGCAGCGCCAGTGCGGCGCTCAGTCCGGCGGCCAGGCGAAAAAGAACTCGGTTTGGTTGGGTCATGTCGTTTCTCCGCGGATGGGGTATTCGGGCGGCGCTCAACGGTCTGGGTTGTCGACCTGACAGCCCAGGCCGTGGCAGCCCTGATAGTTGCCGTGGACGTCGAAATTGGGGTTACCGTCGCGGTCGAACTGCGGGCGGGTGTCGATCTCTTCCGAGCGGCGGTCGCGCGCATGCCGGTGCGCGTCGTGATCGTCGCGGGCCGCTGCGCCCAGCATGGCGCCCAACACCATGCCGCCAACGATGGCGCCGGCATCGTGACCTCGGTCATCGTAGTGGCGCGCCCCCTGGTCCCAGGTATCGCCGCGTCCATGGTGGTAGCCACCAACGTCGGCAAACACGCCGGAGCAACCTTCATTGACCCAGATATAGCCCTGGCGCGGGTTGAATCCCCAGCTGCGGTTGACGATGCAGGCGCTGCTGGAGGTCTGGTGGATCAGCTGCGGGGACGACAGGTCGCCCGCATAGCACTCGTTGTAACCGTAGTTATTGGAGCGGCATTCGATCGTTTGCTGCGCCTGGGCGGGTGTGGTCAGGCCCAGCGTCGTGGCAGCGATTGCGATGCCGCTCAGCAGATGCGCGATGCGAGACATGTTCAGGCTCCTTCAAGAGTGCGCCCGGGGGCGCGATCGGCGATGGCGACGGCGTTGCAGCCCAAAGTGCCGACGCAAGACCGTCGCCGTCGCTCCCATCGTAGAGGAGCGCGCACCGGCAGGTCATGCGGCAGGGCCACGATCGGTCATACGAGATGCCTTGTGTCGGGATCGGTCCGATGCCCTCCACGACCCTGGCGGGGTCAGACCCGGCCCTGCGCCAGGGCGCGGCGCTCGCTCAACCCCTTCGTTGTCATCTGCCGCACCAGCTCCCTGCGCGCCGGTGCGGTTACCACTTTGAACCTGTTCGAACGTCCGGTGCCGAATGGCACATCGGCAGGCTTTTCGATCCGGTTCGCACGAGTTCGCAGCAGCGCGCAGCGCTTCGTTGTTCGCGGCCCGTAGCCGACTCCCATGCAACCCGATTCAGCCCGCCGGACACTAAGCTGCCATGCCTGTCCTGTACCTCGGGGAGCTTCGCATGCGCTGCATCCTTGGATTGGTCGTCGTGCTCGTGGGACTGTCCGCGTCGGCGGCCCTGCCTTTCGATGGTGAGGTGGATTCTTCCTTTGGCAACGGCGGCCAGGTTGCCCTGACCCGACCCAGCGATCAGGGCGGCCATGGCAGCCGACCGACGGGCGATCTGGCCATGCTTCCGGACGGACGCTTCCTGTGGGCGGCGCCAATGGATGACGGCAGCGTCTGGGTCGGGCGCATGCTGGCGAACGGCTCGCCGGACGCGTTGGGCGGCCATGGCGACGGCCGTATCACGGTGCCGGCCTGCGGTGATTCGCGCAACGTGATGCTGCTGGACGATGGCGCGGAGGGTGCGATCGTGTGGGCATCGAACTGCCTGGTTCACGTGCGTGGCGATGGCAGCGTCGATACCACATTCGGCGCCGGCAACATGCCACCGCATGGTTTCCGCGCAGCCGGCCTTGCGCGTGATTCGGCCGGACGCTTCGTGCTGGCCGGCAAGGAGGGGGCGGAGCTTGCGATTTACCGATTCGATGCACAGGGTGTGCTTGATCCCGGCTTCGGCATCGACGGTCGCGTCGAGGTCGTCGTGCCGACGACCAACGGCACCGCCGATCTCTATGCGCTTGTCCTGCGCCCGGATCGTCGAATTCTCGTCGGTGGCTCGCGCGGCAACGTATTCGGCCCCAGTCTCATCGTGGCTCAGTACACCGAGGCCGGCGCGCTCGATCCGTCATGGAGTGGCGATGGCATCGTCGATATCGCGCCACGGCCCGGGGACGATCTGCTCTACGCCACGGCCATGGCGCTCGATGCCGATGGCAGCCTGGTCGTTTCCGGGATCGGCAGCTCGGGAGACTCGAACTGTTGCCGCATGCTGATGCGGCTGGACAGCTCCGGAGAGGTGGTGCCCTCGTTCGGCATCCGCCTTTTCATGCTCAGCGGCATGGGCAGCATCTTTCCGTTTTTCGAGCAGCGCGATGGGTTGGCGCTGCTGCCGAATCGGCGCATCCAGATCGGAGCGATATCGTTCCCGATCGCCGCGCCGTTCACGCATCGCACGCGGTTCACCCTGATCCGCACGTTCAGTGACGGGTCGATCGACACGGCATTCGGCCACAATGGCTGGAACAGCTTCACGATTGTCGATCCGGAAAGCGCAGGCCAGAGTGACGACTACGACCAGATGCACGCCATGGCCTACACCGGCTCCGGCCTCGTGATGCTTGGCCGCACTTTCTTCGAGGACAACTCGACCGGCAATGGCTATGTGACGATGGTGCGCGCGAAACTCGACCTGATCTTCGATCACGCCTTCGACGACTGAAGCAGGGCACGGCAACACAGTCGCTGCCAATTGCCATGGGTTCGCCATGGCGGCGTGGCTCAAACTGTCCCGCCAACCCTTGTTCGCGCCAGTCGAACCTCGTGAGGCAAGCCCCCGCCATCACGCCGGTGGCCGGCATGGCGCTTTCCGATGAGCGACGGGTTGCAGGGTCGGCCTGTCTGCCTGTTGCGGCATGAACTCGGCTCCGGTCTGCGCTCGGATGGCACGCCGGGTGGGTACGGAAGTCGGCCGGGGGGCGGATATCCGCTGCGCCGCTGTGCCGCAGTGCTCCGGTACGGCACGCGCATCCGACGGGCGTATGCTCGCGCAGTCGGCAATCGTCGCAAGGCCCGTGCCGTGGCGTGCTCGCACGATCTGACCCACCTGATCACCGCATGGGCGGCCGGTGATGCCGTGGCCGGCGAGCGCCTGTGGCAGCGGGTCTACCAGGAGCTGCGGCTGATCGCCCGGGCCCGCATCGGTGCCTTGGGCCGCGGCGCCACGCTCGACACCACCGGCCTGGTGCATGAGAGCTACTTGCGTCTGGCCGGAGATGGTTTGGAAGGCTATGCCAACCGCAAGCACTTCTACGCCACGGCGGCCAAGGCCATGCGTCAGATCGTCATCGACCAATTGCGTCGCCGCAACGCGCAGCAACGAACGCCGCCGATCGATGTCGGTCCGATCTCGCCACAGGCGCTGCCGTGGCCGGACGAGTTGCTCGATGCGGCGGCAGCCTTCGATCACTTGCAGCAGCTGGATGCGCGTCTTGCGCAGGTGGCGGAGCTGCGCATCTTCGCCGGACTGGAACTGACTGAAATCGCGGCATTGACCGGACAATCCGAGCGCACCGTGCGACGCGACTGGCAGAAGGCGCGGGCAGTGCTGGCCATCACCTTGCAGGGAGGTGACGATGGCCATACGGCCTGAACGCTGGCCGCATCTGTCGGCGCTGCTCGACCAGGCGCTGGAACTGCCGGAGGGTCAGCGGGCGGCCTGGATGGCGGGTTTGAAGCTCGATTCCGACGATGCCGACAGTTTGCGCCAGTTGCTGGCGGCGGTCGCCGGCGGCCCGACCTGGATCGACCGGGTCGGACCGGCGGTGTCTGCATCCGAACTCGCGGTCGGCGACAAGGTCGGACCATTCCGAATCACCGGCATGCTCGGGCGCGGCGGCATGGGTGTGGTCTATGCCGCAAGCCGCGATGTCCAGGACCTGTGCCAGCACGTGGCGCTCAAGCTGCTGCCGGCAAGCCTGGACAGCGTCGAGCGGCATCGACGCTTCCTCGAAGAGCGGCGCCTGCTGGCGCGGCTGGAACATCCAGGCATCGCTCGCCTGATCGATTCCGGCATTGCCGACAATGGCCAGCCGTGGTTCGCGATGGAGCGCGTGTACGGCATCCCGATCGACCGCTACTGCAGCGAACGGAAGCTGGGCTTGCGCGCATGCCTGCGTCTGCTGGTCGACGTCTGCGATGCAGTGCAGTATGCGCATGGGCAGCTGATCGTGCATCGCGACATCAAGCCGTCGAACATCCTGGTGGACCAGGACGGTCGTGTGCGTCTGCTCGATTTCGGTATCGCCAAGGCGATCGACGATGGCGAGCAGACCCACACCCAGTGGCGTGCACTGACCCCGGCCTACGCGGCGCCGGAACAGATCCTCGGCGAACCGGCCTCGGTCAGCGCGGACGTGTGGAGCCTGGGTGTGCTGTTGTACACGCTGATCGTCGGCGACACGCCATTCGCCGATGCCCGTGCGGCCAGCGGTTCCAATGTGTCCGAGCTCCGGGCCGTGCTCGAACGCGAGGTGATGGCACCCTCGGGGATGACGCCCAGCGATCGCCCAATTTCGGCGGCCGGGGTACGCGGTGACATCGACGCCATCGTCCTGCGCGCCCTGGCCAAGGAGCCGAGGCGCCGTTACGGATCGGTCGACGCCTTGGCGTCCGACATTCGCCGCCATCTGGCGTTTCAGCCGGTGCAGGCACGACGTGGCGTGTGGAGCTACCGCATCGGTCGCTTCCTGCGCCGCTATCAGTTGCCGGTGGCGATTGCCGCGGTCGCCGTGGCGGCTCTGGCGGGAACCGTGCTGTATGCCCTGTCGGAAGCGCGGCGGGCGCAGATCGAAGCCGCACGCGCGACCCAGACCAAGGAGTTCCTGCTGAGCCTGTTCGAGCTTGGTGATCCCGATGCCAGCGGTCGGGCCGCCATCACCGCCAGCACGCTGCTGCGTCTCGGTGGTGATCGCGCGATCAGTGCTTTCGCCGGCTCACCGGCGCTGCGCAGCGAGCTTGTGCGCAGCATCGCCGCGCTGTCGGCCAAGCTTGGCGATCACGACTATGGCGTGCGCAGTCTGGATAGTGTCCTCAACGATGGCGACGCAGCTGCGCTGCCCCGGCACGACCGCGTGGCATTGCTGCTGGATCGGGCCGAACTGTTGCTGCGCGATGGTCGCATCGAGCGCGCACGTGCCGACCTGCACGCGGCCGGGGCACTCCTGGCACAGGCTGACGACCAGGCCGGACGCAGACGGCTGCTTCTGGTTCAGGCCGGCATCGATGAGGCCGAAGGTCGATTCGATGCGGCCGAGGAGGCGATCGATCAGGCTCTGGTTCTGGATCGCGCGCGCGAGGGCGGGCACGGTGCCGCCGTCGCTCATGACCTGTATGCTCTCGGCAACCTGCAACAGGTACGTGGTGACCTGGTCGCTGCGCAGGACACCCTGCGGCAGGTGCGCGTGATCGAGTTGGAACGCCTGGGGGCGCGGCACACCCGGCTGGCGCAGATCGACAACGACCTGGGCGTGATCGCGGCGATGCGCGGCCAGCACGAGGAGGCCGCCGAGTACCATCAGCGCGCGCTGGCGCTGCGCGAGTCCCTGCTCGGCGCGAATCATCCGCTGGTTGCGCAGTCCCTGCGCAACTGGGGCGGCAGTGAACGCCAGCGCGGGCATCTGGATCAGGCCGGATCGATGTACCGCCGCGCACTGGACATCCTGCTGGCCACCTGGGGGCCTGACCATCCCGAGACCGGGTTGGCACACAACGCCCTGGCCGTGCTCAGCTTCGGCCGCGGTGACATGACTGCCGCGCGCGCCCACTTGCTCGATGCGTTGGCAGTGTTCCGGCAACAACCCGGCTCGCCCCCGATGCTGGCGAACCTGGAACTCAATCTGGCCGGCATCGACGCGCGGAGCGGTGATTGGCAGGCTGCGCACGACGGCTATGAGGCGGCTTTGTTGCGCCTGCTGGAACTGTATGGCGAGGATCACGTTCTGGTCGCAGCGGCGCTGAGCGGTCGCGCCAGCATGGCCATATTGCGCGGCGAGCCGGAGCGCGCCTCGGTCGACCTGGACTGGATCGAGGCCATCCATGCCAGGGTCTACACGGGCGACCACCTGGATCGCTGGTTGGTCGCCGCCAGCAGGGCACGTTGCCTGATCCTGCTCGGTCGCCATGGCCAGGCCGCAGCGATCGTGGCGACGTTGCGGCCGAAACTGGAGGCGACCCTGCCGCCCGACCACCTGCACCGGCAGGAACTAGAGCTGATCCAGGCCGAACTCGAGTTGGCCAATGGCGACTTCGATGCCGCGCGCCAGCGCACGAGCGCTGTGCTCGAGCAGCGCTGGGTCATGCGCGATCGCTACCCCTACGGCGTGGCCGATGCCGCACTGGCGCTGGCAAGGATCGAATCCGCGCGCGGCCGCCGTGCGGCCGCATTCGATCTGGTGAGGCAATCCGACGCCGTGTTTCCACCCGACCGCCTGCCGGCCACACGGGCAGCGCTGCGTGCGCGGCTGGTGGCGGCTGGAGACTAGGGATGCTCAATCCCACAACGGCATCACCGTCCTGTGTGGACGCAGATCAAGGCGCGACGGCGAAGGCAGACTGGCCGTCTGTCGTGCGGAGATTGCGCATGTCATGGCGCCATTGCGGAACGGAACAGGGCATCCCCAGGGGGCGAGTCTGCGCCCTGGGGCATCGGCAGATTCTCTGCACACCGACGGCAATGACATCAACGGCGGCATCGAAGGCGGGTCGGCTGCAGTTGCAGGGATCTCAGTTGCCGTCGAAGCCATCGTAGAAGATCGACCATTCCGGGCCGAGCAGCAGATGCTGATGGATGGCGTTGGTTGCTTCGGTCAACGCCTGGATCTGTTGCGGTGTGCGCACGCGAACCAGTGTCTGGCCGGTATGCGTCCGGTTGAGGAAGTCGACCACCGTGAGCGCCACGGTGTAGTCGCCCGCAACTGCGAACGCATGCTGGAAGTCCACTGCCGTCGAGTGCAGGCTGCCGTTGATCCGCCACTGCATGGAATTTGCAACGAAGGGCATGTAGGCGCCGTCATGGCGCCAGCCGAACTGCAACAGGATCGGACTGCCGACCGCGACGAGGGTCGTCCCGACGATCTGCGCCGGCCGCCCGTCCTCGGGATACAACATGCGCACGGACAGGCTGTCGAGGGCCGACAGGCCGGTGTGCGCGTAGTTCCCCTGCACGCCACAGGCGGAGAACGCATAGTGCATCACCGAATCGATGTCGTAACCGGTGAGCCAGCCGTTGGCGATGGTGCCCGGCCCGGGGCAGGTGGCATTGGTGCGTTGATGCTCGTGGGCCAGGCCGAGCGCGTGACCGAACTCGTGCAGCGTGTGGTTCAGATACGGCGTGCTGTTCCAAGGGTCGTCGCCGAGTTTCATGTTGTACAGACAGGGGCGGTGAGGGGCCAGGTCGTTCGGGAAATTCGACCAGCTTCCCCATCCGTCGTTGTCTCCGTTGTAATTTCCGGCGCCGCCGAACATCGGGCAACCCTGCCCAGGCACCATGCCCAGGGCGTTGACGTCCGTGTTTGGAATGACGATGCGGATGTCGCCATCGAACCAGTCGTTGCCGTTCGGCTGCGGTATCGAAGACGGACATGTGCCCCAGTAGACGAAGCGGATGTTGGCAGTCCGTTCGAAGTGGGCGATGTACTGGCGGATCTGCGCCACGCGAGCCGGCCGGGCAGTGACCGCGTTGCCGACGAAGCAGACCGAGACCGAGTTGGACCGAACCCCCTGCATGCCGAACAGGCCGGCATGCGCAGGCTGGGCGACCGGCAGCAGGGCGACGAGTGCCAGCAGTCCCGTGAACAGGAGTGGGATTTTCATCGCTCGGGTCCCTACTGGACTTCGATGTACTGGCGGATCAGCCTGCAATCGCTGGCCTGACAGCCGATCGCGGTGCCGCTGGTGTCGGCCGGATCGTATTCGATGACCAGCGATCGGCCGCTGGCGAGCGCCATGGACATCAGAGCGAGCTGCCGGCTGACCCGGTTGTGGTTCTGGGTCGGAGCAGCGAAGTAGATGATTCCGTTCACCGGCGTTGAACAACGGACATGGATACGGTTGTCGAACAAGGCGACGCGGACTGGGGTACAGGTCGTGAGTGCCATGACTCCGTCCTGACCGAAAGCATCGGGGGTGGGGCCCTGCGCAAGGGTCGGGGTGGCTGCCAGGCCGGTCAGCACAGACACGCAAAGCGTGCGAAGCAGTGTGTCGATGGACATGTCGGGGTCTCCTTGGTGCGTGGGGCCGGCACGCTGCCGACCCTCCGCGCGACATACGCATCCGCGCATGCTCAGCGGCCATGGAGATGCCGGGTCGTTCACAGACAGGCGGCCGCCGCACAGCCCCCGGCCTCCCGCATCCGGCGAGGTTGGCGCACTCGACTGCTCATCGCCCTGGCGCAGGCGCACGGCCCCAGTGGCTGAGAACTCGCCGTGGTACCTTCACGATGCTGCGACCAGCGGCTTTGCCTGGGGGCCTTCCATGCACAGAATCGTTGCAATCCTGTTTCTGATCGCCTCGAACACCGTCTGCGCTCAGGCCTACGACGGGATCCCCGACCGGTTCTTCGGTTTAATCGCGAAAGGCGAGACCGCAGCCGCGATAGACCACCTGTACGCCACGAATCCCTGGGTCGATCCCAAAAGCGATGCAGTGAAGAACCTGAAAGCCGAGCTCGCCAAGCTCGACGAGATGACGGGAAAGTACGTCTATCATGAACTTGCCGTGGATCAGAAGGTGGGCACGCGCTACGCGCATCTCATTTTCATCGTGGGATACGAGCGACAGCCACTGCGTTTCGAGCTCAAGGTCTATCGGCCTGGTCCGAAGTGGCGGCTCCATGGCGTGTCGTTCGACACACAGCTCACCCAAGATCTCGACAGGCTCACCAACGAAAGGCTTGTCCAGTGAGCGTGCGGGGCCGAGCGCACCTGCTCGTGACGGTTGCGCCTGCGGAATGACGCCTCGCCACGCCAGTCGCTGCGGTGGTGCCGTGCGCGCAGCAGCAGCGATGGGTTTCGCACGTGGTTCGCAGCGCATGGCGTCGGCAAGGCCGAGGGGGCTCCGCGGTCCGCGCATGCATGACGTTTCGCGGCCATGATCGGGAAGGTGGGGATGACTCGGGTCGGAGGTCCTTCACGCGAGGGTCCGATCGGGCGTGCGCGAGTGCTGGCCATGCTGCTCTGCGCACTGGCGATGCCCGTGTCAGCTGCGGTATTTCACGTTGATACGACCGCGGATTTCACCGATTCCCTGCCGGGCGACGGGGTGTGCAATGGCGCTGTCTCCGGGTCCTCGTGCAGCTTGCGCGCGGCAGTCCAGGAGGCCAATGCGCTGGCTGGTGCTGATGTCATCACGCTGGCTGCCGGTATCCATGTGCTCGCGCTCGCGGGTCGAGGCGATGATCTTTCCGCCAGCGGTGATCTGGACATCACCGAGGATGTACTCATTCGCGGTGACGGCGAGGCGCAGACGGTGATCGACGGCGCCGCGCTCGATCGGGCGTTCGACGTCCACCGTTCGGCTTCCCCTGTCCTCCTGCGACTGGAGGACCTGACCGTGCGCAATGGTCGCGCCGATCACCCGGGCGGTGCGCGTGGCGGCTGCATCCAGGTCGCCGCAGGTGCCGGATTGTCGCTGTTGCGCGTCACCGTCCGCGATTGTGCGGCCCGATTCGACGGAGTCGGCATCCTCAACGAAGGCCATGTGCTCGGCGCCGCGGTGAGTCTGCTCGCCAATGCCTCGATCGACGGCGTGCAAGGGTTCGCGAATGGCGGTGCGATCGCCAGTATTGGCCCGGGGACTGCGCTGGAACTGCATGATTGCCTGATCGAGGGCAACGTCGCGCGAGGCGGTGGCGGTGTCTATGTGTCGACGAGCCACACCGGCCAACGCGCGTCGGTGGTGCTTGATCGGTGCAGCGTGATCGACAACGAGGTGCTGCAGCTCGGCGGTGCGTTGCATGCCAACATGGCCTGTGACGTGACGATCACCAATTCGACGATCAGTGGCAACCACGCAGGCTCCGGGGGTGCTTTCTACAACGATGGTGGCTGCACCTTCGATATCCGCGAATCGACGATTGTCGGCAATCACGCGAACAACTTCGGCGGCGGCATCTCCGAGGTGCATTTCGATCCACAGCCGATCGCGCTGACCAACACGATTCTCGCGGGCAACAGTGCCGGCATCGGTGGGCCGAACTGCAGCCAGAGGCTGCATTCCAACGGCGGCACCCTGGTCGGCGACATGTCCGGTTGCAATGCGGCACTGCTGCCGGGGGACCTCGCTGGCGTCGATCCCATGCTGGAGCCGTTGACGCGCCCCGGCGCTCGCCTCGCCGTGCATCTGCCGTTGGCAGGGAGTCCGGTCGTCGATGCCGGGGTGAACCTGTCGTGTGCGGGTGTGGACCAGCGCGGTGTGTCGCGGCCGCAGGACGGCGACCTCGATGGCAGCGTGGTATGCGACATGGGTGCGATCGAGCATCGGAGTGACCCGCTGTTTGCCGATGGCTTCGAATCGCCGCCATGACCTGCGCTGCAGCGGGAAAACGATTCGTCCGGTTCATGCAATCGGTGCCTGCAGCAACAAGGGCGGCGGCCATGCGAAGACGCTGGGCCGCGTGGCTGTCAGCAGCGCAACCCCGGCCGTTGCCGGCCGGGGGGATTTTCGTTTCCGATCGTGTCGGCCATGGTGCTGCGGCAGATCACGTCGGCATGCGTGCGGAGCATTTGAGTGCGGGAATGCGGCCATGCTCCAAATGGAGGCTGATGACGGTGGTCAGCCGGGGGGATCGAAGCCATCCTTGAACAGCTGATCGACCCCTTGGGTGTCGAAGCTTCGCTTGAGGCGGTGGACGTTGCCTTGCTGGTCGCGCACTTCCAGATCCAGGCGAGCGTTCACCAGCAGGGGCAAGGCCGCCGGCAGGGGCAGCCGGTAGCGCCCGTCGCCAAGAGGCTGGGCCAGATCGATCAGTTCTGCACCGGGGGCACGACCGGCCACGGCGAAGCTGGCGCGCAGCGAGAGGCTGGGCGGGTCGATGCGACTGTTGAGGTCGGCGGCGCCGAACAGGAACTCGGTGATCGGGGCGGTGTTGAGCCCGGGCTTGGGCAAGGCGAGGGTCAAGGTGGGGCGCAGGGTGTCGATGAACCAGCCTTCGCCCGGGCGGCCACGCAGTTCGGCCAGATTGATTGGCGCACCCAGATCGATCCAGCGCGCGATCAGCATGCGCTCTGCGCGGCTCAGGGGCGGCACGCCCGATCCCGGTGGCGGCATGATCTCGCCGGTGTAGTCCAGATCCGCATGGTTGGTGTGGGCGCCGGCTGGCATTGTGGTGGCATCGCCGGGCACGGTCTCGGTCGGGTGATCGGCATTGGTCCAGCCATCCAGGCGCGCACCGAACAGCTTCCACACCAGCAGGCTGCGTCGGCTCTGGAACATGCGGATGTAGCGACTGGCATTGGTCTGTCGCCAGACCTTGTTGGGGATGACCGGCTTGTGCCCGTAGGTGGCGCATTGATCTGCGGCGAGGCGGCGATAGTCGCCTGGCAGTTGTGGCGCATTGCCGTCGCAGGCCGGCACGTTGGCGGTGATGGACAGGTCCAGGTTGCCGGCGTTCTGTGTGCCGTTGTGGCATTGCACGCAGGAACGTTGCAGCAAGGGACGGATGTCGCGCAGGAACTCGACGTCGCGCACCCCGCCCGGAAGATTCTGCACCACCGGGTCGCCGGCTTCGTTCTGCGTAAGCCACGGCGTGATCTCGCCCAGATCCAGGATCGGGTAGCCGGGTGCACTGGCGGCTGTGCCTTCGAAGGCCAGCGGCTGCTGGCTGTGGGCGTGGCAGCCGCCGCAGTCCACGCGCATTTCTCCGGGCCGCACCTGATGCCAGGTCTGCGCCATGTTCAGCACCATGCCGTTGCGGTCGATGGTCTGGAAGGTGAAGGGGGTATCGGCGGGCAGCTTGACCAGAAAGCTGGTGTCGGGATTGCCCTCGGCATCGAGGATCGGTTGTCCGTTGGCGTTGAACTTGCGCACCGGGAACTCGCCGAGCACGCGCAGGCGTTCGTTGGCAAAGCTGCTGTAGTCGCCGTCCAGGCTGGCGCCGGGTCCGTAGCGGCGATCGACGTTAGGTTCCATCGCCAGGATGCGCAGGCCCCAGATGTCGCTGTTGGCATAGCGACCGGCGTCGGCCCCCTGATGGGCCCAGTTGCTCCAGGCTTCGTTTTCCGCAGTGTTGAATGGATCCATGCCCTGGAAGCTGGCATAGCCTCGCCCCGGCGCGCTCTCGCGCTTGTACAGGCTGCTGCTGCCGACCAGGCCGTGTGGCGTGCCGGCCGGCAGCGCTGCATGCACGCTGCCGTCGTTGGCCAGGCGCGGCAGCTGGGCCGGTTCGGCCACGCCGTGGATGGTGCTGTAGGCAACGACTGCGCGCGGCCAGGCTTCGTTGTAGGCCGGGTCGTTCTTCAGCAGCAGCAACTGGTTGCGGTTCCAGACCTGCTCGCTGTCGGCGATCAGGTAGATGCCGGCGTCGTAGTAGGGGATCGGCGTGGGGCGATTGAGATCGTTGGCCGGTCCCGGGCTCCAGACCACCAGGAGGTTGTTGCCCGGCGCGGCCGAAGGATGGGTGAACTTGCCGTTGCGGACACCGTTGCCGTCGATCGGTGCGGCGTGATCCTGATGGTGGGTCAGCGGGGTGATGGCGCGATAGCCGCGCGGGGTGAAGGAGAAACGGAACGTGCCCGGCTGCGCGGTGTTCGACAGCGTGTGCGGAATCGGCGGGTTTTCGGCGATCGTTGCGCTGTGGAAGGCTGGTTGCCCGGCGGGTGGGGCCGGCGGTAGACCGTAGAGCGCGCCGAAGCCGTTGTTGTTGAGGTTGTAGTACGCCTCCACCACCACTTCGCCGCTGCTGGTCTGGGTCATGAAGTGGAAGGCCTCCGGTGCGGTCAGTGCGCTGACCAGCGGTGCCCAGTTGCGGCCATCGGGCCAGATCGTCCAGATGCCCCAGACGCGGCGGTCACGCAGGCCCTGGGATTCATAGGAGGAGAACATCAACCGGCCGTCACGCAGGATGGTCGGGTGCAGTGCGCTGCCCAAGGTCATCGGTGCGATCGGATCCAGGTTGCTGCCGTCCAGGTCCATCACGAACAGCTGCATGTTCGGGTTGGTGAATGGGGCGGTGGGCAACAGGCCGTTGCGGCTGCTGGTGAAGGCGATGCGCCCGCCGGGCAGGGGCATCGGGCCGAGGTTGAGGATGCCGTAGCCGAGGCGATTGAATTGTCCGGGCGGATCGAGCGGATTGGTCTCGTCGAAGTTGCCCGCGCCGGTTGCCGGGGTGAACTCGCCGAAGGTCAGCTGTTCGATCTGTCGGCTTTGCAGATGGATTCGGAAGATGTCCGCGCCACGTCGTGAAAGCTGGCCACGCTGACCGTTGAGCTGACCCGGACTGACGTCGTGGAACAGGCTGTAGTAGACCCATTGCGCGTCGAAACTCAGCATCGGGTCGGTCACGCTGCAGACGGTGCAGTCGACCAGCACCTCCTCGCTGCCATCGGGGTGCAGCAGCATCAGGTCGGCGCCCGGATCGATGCGTCCAGGATGGAAAATCTCCGGCCAGATGGTGTTCTGCAGATCGCCAAACCGTGGCTGGCGTACATAGACGATGTCGTAGTTCACCGCCGAAGCCTGCGCCAAGGCCTGTCCGGTCAGGGCGAGCAGCAGGAAAGCCCAGCACGCCCGCGCCGGTTTCGTCAGGCAGAACGGCTGGCGTTCCGGTCGTGCACGGGATGAAGTCAGGTCGGATCGTTCGATCGACGACATGCGAGGTCCTGGGTTGTCCTGGGGCGCACCGATGATAGCCATGTGTGCACGGCCCATCTGTGCCGCACATCCGGGATCAGGCACCGCTGACGCCGTGCGCGTGTCGATGCCCGTATCGCGGCGACGTCCAGGCCGGCCCGTTGCCCGAGCGGGACTCAACAACCATTGGCCTGGCGCAGCTTGTTGCGTTCGTAGGCGGAATCCGAGGCGCGGGCTTCACCCCGGCTAGTGGCGGCGTTGCGGCGCAGCTGATCGCAGAGTTCGGTGCGCGACAGCGCACGTTGCTCGACGCTGCGTGTTTCCTCGAATCTGGTTACGCCGTGAATCGGCTCGCCGGTGATCGGCATGTGGCTGGTCACGGACTTGTAGCGGTTGACCGTGGCCGTCGCCGGGCAGGGCGCGGACTGCACCCAGGTACGGCCATCCACCGAGCACGTGTAGCCGCGGACATCGGCTTGCGGCGACGACACGATCGAGGGCAGGGGCGTATTGGCGGGATGATCCGGCACTTCACCGGTGGCGATCGGCGCGTTGCGGTCGAACGGCAGCGCCTCGTCGAAGGATGGCTCTGCTTCGCGGGGCTTGCGTTCCGGCTCGGGCGTGTAGGTCGCGTGCGGCGTGGCGGCGGGCGCTTCGGGGCAGGGCGTGTTCGAGAACGAGACCTCGCCGTCCTTGCCCTTGCACTTGTAGACGCTGGCCGCCGACACCGTGGCTGCAGCGAACAGCATGGTGGTGAACAGGAGCGTGCCGACGCCCGCCTTGATCGTCCGATCCTGGTGCATGGTGCTCCCCCTGGCTTGTCAGGCGCTCTTGTTGTGCGCCCGCATCGCGCGCTGTTTGTCGCGTGCCCAGTCGCGGTCCTTGGCGGCGTTGCGCTTGTCGTGTTCCTGCTTGCCGCGGGCAAGGCCGAGTTCGAGCTTGATCCGGTTGCCCTTCCAGTACAGCGCCATCGGCACCAGGGTGTAGCCCTTGCGTTCGACCGCGCCGATCAGCTTGTCGATCTCGGCACGATGAAGCAACAGCTTGCGCGTGCGCCGGTCCTCGGCGACGACATGGGTCGAGGCCGAGATCAGTGGCGGGATCGAAGCACCAAACAGCACGATCTCACCGTGGCGCACCATCGCGTAGGCGTCGGTCAGGTTGATGCGGCCGGCACGCAGCGCCTTGACCTCCCAGCCGAGCAGGGCGACGCCACACTCGTAGCGTTCGTCGATCTGGTACTCGTGGCGGGCGCGCTTGTTCAGCGCGATCGTGCCGCCGCCCTTCTTGTCTTTGTCTTTTGCCTTGGCCATGTTCGCTTGGGATGCCCTGATTTTGCCCTTCACGGTTGAGGTCGCTTCCACGAATCCAAGGCTTTGTGGGAGCGGCTCCAGCCGCGAAGGGATTCGATCAGACCTGACAGGGGGCGCTCTGATCCATTCCGCAATGGCGTCATGACATCCGCAAGGTTCGCGGCCCGGCGCAACGCCGGGCCACGCCCGCGCAGGACGGTGACGCCGTTGTGGAATGGATCAGAGCATCCCTAGAATCGGAATTGCAAACGGTGTTGCGTCGTCGTGTCGGTACGGGCGCCGCATGCGGACGCGCCTGACCTGATGCGCCAATCTTCCATACCCGCCGGCCGGCGCCGGCATCGACGTGAGCCCCCGCGTGATCCGCATCCGCCGCAGTGCCCTCGTGCCGAAAACGCCAGAATGCATGTTCGACCTCGTCAACGGGATCGAAGCATACCCGAGGCGCTTCGGCTGGTGCGCCGCCGCCAGCGTGCTGGAGCGCGACGGTCAGTCCATGGTTGCGCGCCTTGATCTGCGTATCGCCGGCTTCACGCAGAGCTTCACCACGCGCAACGCGCTCGAACGACCGGGACGCATCCTGATGAACCTCGTCGACGGCCCGTTCCGTTCGTTGGTCGGCGACTGGAACTTCCTCGCGCTCGGCGAGAATGGCTGCAAGATCGCCTTCGCCCTCGATTTCGAATACTCGGGCCGCCTGACCGCGCCAGCGTTGCGGCTTGGTTTCCAGAATCTCGCCGATCGCATGGTCGACGATTTCGTGCGCGAGGCGATGAAGCCGAATGACTGAGCGCATCCGTGTCGAAGTGGCCTATGTGGACGCACGGCACCAGTTCCTGCGCGCCTGCGAGCTGGCGGTCGGGTCGACGGTGGCCGAGGCGATCACGGCCTCCGGTCTGGCCGAGGCGACCGGCATCGATGTCGATGCGCACGATGCGGGGGTATGGTCGAAGCACGTGGCGCGCGACCACGTGCTGAGCGATGGTGACCGCGTCGAAGTCTACCGCCCGTTGTTGATCGATCCGAAGGAAGCCCGTCGCGCGCGGGCGATCAGGCGCTGATCAACCCTGGCCTTCGCCGCCACGACGCTTCTTGTCATCCTCGCGCTTCTCGTCGGGATACTGGCGCTTGTACTTGCGCGCGTCGCGGATCAGCACGTCAGGATCTTCCGGGAAGTAGTCGCCCTCGATGCGGGCAAGAGAATCACCGTCGAAGTGCAGGACGAGATCCTTGGTATCCATCTTGCCGCGACCACGGCGGATCGTCGACACGTAGTCCCAGCGACTCGAGTCAAACGGGCTGACCACTGATGGTGAGCCCATCACCAGCAGCACCTGGCGCTTGCTCATGCCGGGCTTGAGCGATTCGACCTGTTCCTGATCGAACAGGTTGCCCTGCTGCACATCGAGCTTGTAGAGCATCCCGCAACCGCCCAGCGGCAACAGGGTGAGCACGAGGAGCCAACGAAAGCACATGCGTCAACGGTCCGGGGGAGGATGGATGCCGGATGATACACTAGCGCCCGTTCGCGAATCGTTGCCCGAAACGAAGGAGGCTACGGCATGCTGGAATCGACCGATCTTCGCAAGGCGGGCCTCAAGGTGACCCACCCGCGCATGCGCATCCTCGAGATCCTCGAATCGCATGACGGACGCCACCTCACTGCCGAAGACATCTACCGCCAGTTGCTGGACCACGAGGACGACATCGGCCTCGCCACGGTCTATCGCGTGCTTACCCAGTTCGAGTCGGCGGGGCTCGTGCTCAAGCACAACTTCGAGGGTGGCCAGGCCGTCTACGAGTTGGACCGTGGCAAGCATCACGACCATATGGTCGACCTCGATACCGGCAAGGTCATCGAGTTCACCAGCGAGGAAATCGAGCGCCTGCAGCACGAGATCGCCGAGCGGCATGGCTATGTGATCGAGGAACACAGCCTCGTGCTGTACGTGCGGGCGAAGAAGAAAAAGACATGAGCAGCCGCCCTGCAGGGGCTCGGAGAGCCTGACTGCGACGGCTTCGGGCAGTTGACGAAACCGCGGCGGGCAAGAATAATGCCGCCCCTCGCGACGCCGGGTCGCCCTTTGCGGCATGCTTCGTCGACAGCGAAACGATCCATGCGCCCGTAGCTCAGTTGGATAGAGTACCAGGCTACGAACTTGGTGGTCGGGAGTTCGAATCTCTCCGGGCGCGCCATATACCGAGACGGCAGGGTCAGTGACTTACGGTCACTGGCTCTGTTGTTTTTCTGGTCTCGAAAACACCTGTGGCAGGTTCTGAGACCGTGGTCGATTTCTCAATCTGCCGCGCCGCCGGGCCAACCGATTCGCCGTGATTGGAAACATCCCCACGTGCGCGGGGAAGACTCGATCCGAATCGGGACTATCACCGCGACGAGAGACCCAATCGTTTTTCGCTCACTCTTCCGGAGATTCTGCGTATCCTCCTTGAAAGATGTGATCGCCGGGTGTAACCACGCAGTTGAAGTTGGGGCCTGCAATACCGGCATGACCAACGGGGGCAGAGGAACCCCGTACCCTGTTTCTCGTGATCTATTGAAGAGAAAACGTACTCTGACCCTGTTTCTCCTGCTGCGCACCGGCCGCGTGATTGCCAGCGGCGTCCCAAACGCCGGTCGTGGCGGCGTCGCGCGCGTACTCGCTAAAATCCTTGGGGCTGCGGCCTAGCGCCCGCTGGACGCCTTGGGTCACGTGCGCGTTTCGGCCGTCCAGGACTGTGGTGAAGAGATACTGCAGAAGATCCACGTAGGCTGCCGGAACGCCATTCTTCGTCAGTTCGGAGACGAAAGCCTCGTGGGAGACCTCGACGTACCGGACTTCCCGGCCGGATATTTCGGCGATCTCTCCGACGGCCTCCGGGAAGCTCAACAGGCGGGGACCAGTGAGTTCGTAGACCTGGCCTGCGTGCCCGTCCTCCGTCAGGGCCGCCACGGCGACGTCCGCGAGGTCGTCGGCGTCGATGAACGGCTCGGCGACGTACCCTGCCGGAAGGGCGACCTCGCCGCCGAGGATGAGCTCTCGAAAGATGCCTTCGCTGAAGTTCTGGCAGAACCAGCTCGAGCGCACGATCGTCCACTCTGCCCCGGAGTCCTGCACCAGCTGCTCGCAGCGCTGGGCCTCCTCTTCGCCCCGGCCGGAGAGCAGGACTAGCCGTCGAACCCCGCTGCGCACCGCAAGCTCGGCGAACGTGCGGATCGCGCCGGGCGCGGTGGGCACCGCAAGATCCGGGGCGTAGGCGAGGTACACCGAACGCACGTTCGTCAGGGCATGTGTCCACGTCGTCGGATCGGCCCAATCGAACGGCGGTTCACCCGAACGCGAGCCCACCCGGGCAGGAATTCCCCGCGCCTTCAGCCGATCTGCGACCCGGCGGCCGGTCTTGCCGGTGCCGGCCAGGACCAGCGTCAGGTTTCCCCGTTCTCCGGACGCTTCTGTGTTTTGCATGGCCTGTTCTCCCTGGGAGGAATGGCGCTGGGCTTCGGGTCTGAAGCGGCAGCGTTCCGTATTGCATTTCGTCCACTATATGGAGGTTAATAAGGATGATCTATTGCTTAAAGTCCATAATCCATGATCATTCGTCCAAACGGTATTGATCCGTAGTTGGCCGCGTGGATAGACTGGGGCATGGACCAGGCAGCATCCACCGTCGATCCTCCCGGCAAGCCCTGGGCTATGGTCGACCCGCTAGGGGAGGCGCTGCACTTCCTGCGCATGCGCGGCGTTGTGTACACGCGCTCGGAGTTGACCGCACCGTGGGGGCTGGAGCTTCCACCGATGTCGAACTGCTTGCTGTTCCACGTGGTGACCGCCGGTCGCTGCTGGCTTGAGGTCCACGGTGCGGAGCCTCGACTGCTGCAGCCCGGGGAATTCGCGCTCGTGCCTCACGGCGAAGGCCACCAGATCTCCAGTGCGCGCGGGGTCCCGGCGGCGAAGCTGTTCGATCTCCCCCGCGAGCAGGTCAGCGAGCGCTACGAAGTTCTCCGCCATGGCGGAGGTGGGCAGCCCACAAGTCTCGTGTGTGGCGCAGTTCGCTTCGATCACCCGGCCGCGCATCGTCTCGTCAAGCTCCTGCCGAGGGTAATCAGCCTGGAGGCGTGGACTTCACCCCATACGGAGTGGATCCAGAGCCTGCTGCGTTTGATGGCCGTCGAGGCGCGACAGCTGCGGCCCGGAGGGGAAGCGGTCATCACGCGCCTCGCCGACATCCTGGTCATCCAAGCCATCCGATCGTGGATCCTGGAGGATCCTGCCGCGCAGACCGGATGGCTTGGCGCCCTTCGCGACAAACAGATTGGCCGCGCCATCTCGCTCCTCCACCGCGACCCTGCGCGTGCGTGGACGGTTGCCTCCTTGGCAGCCGAGGTCGCCATGTCGCGTTCGGCGTTTGCGGCGCGCTTCACGGAGCTCGTCGGTGAGCCGGCCATGCACTACGTGACGAGCTGGCGGATGCATGTCGCGCTGACATGCCTCAAGGAAGAAGACGCGCCGCTCGCGGTCCTGGCGAGGCGCTTGGGCTATGAGTCCGAAGCCGCGTTCGGCCGCGCCTTCAAGCGGTTCATCGGCGTTTCGCCCGGCGCCGTGCGTCGGGAGAGACAGGGTCAGAGCGGAGAAACTTGAGAATCATGGCCAGAGTACGTACTTCTGGAGATTCTGCGCATCTTCCTTGAAAGCTCTCAGCGCCGGGGAGACGACGCCTCCAGACAAGCGACTTTGCGTTCGCCGCAACAGGCCGATTTGCCTATGCCCGTCGTCCACGCTCTATGCTCACCCACATGACCACGCTTGCCAGCCTGGCGATAGTCACCGTGTTGGGGGCGCGCATGCACCGGTGTTCGCGGGGGTGCGCATGAAGGTCGCATCCGTACTGGTCGCGGCATTGCTGTGCGCGCTGGCGGCATGGGGGCTGACCCTGCGTGGCGACGCGGAGCAATCGGCTTCCGCCGTTGCCTCGATCCCGGTGCAGGAGGCGGTGCGCGCATCCGTTCCGGCGGGCAATCCGGAGCCTTCGCAGCGGCCTGACGTCCCGGTGGTGGCAGCCCCGGAGCTGCACGCCGGCAGCGATGCCGGCGCGCTGATCGCCCATCTGCCAAGGGAGGGTGGACGTTGTCTCGCCGGTACTGCCGCCGCTGTGAAGACGTCGCGCATTGCCGTGCACCGTTGGGTCGACGCCAGCGGTATCACTCACTATTCCGACACTCCACCCGGTCGGGGCGCCAGCGACCATCGTGTGCTCGAAGTCGAGGGCGTGCCGCCGATCGTCGTGCGTGCGCGTGGCCACGACGTCAACCTGCCGACCGGTCTGCAACAGCGTGCGGTTGCCGATGCGCTGGCGATCGAGCGCAGCCTGCGCGATCAGCTCGGTGTCGGAGGCGAATCCGGACTTGTGCTCGATGTCGTTTTCGTGCAGTCCGCGGAAGCCTACGCGCGCTTTGTAGCGGCTCCGGCACTGGCGGAGTCGGCGGGGGCGTATTCCTCGCGCGACCGCACCATCCATGTGCGCTGGCAGGCCGACGAGGAAGTGGCCTTCCTCGTCCTGCGCCACGAGATCAGCCATGCGCTCGTGCACGAACGTGTCGGTCGTCTGCCGGTCGTGCTGAACGAGGGTCTGGCCGGGTTTTTCGAGCGCATGAGCGTGTCCGGTCTCGGTGCGCAGGTCGCGCCGGCGCGCTCGTGGTCGCCGTTGCACATCAGCACCGAAGGCATCGAGGAATTGGTCGATCTGCTCGCCCGTGAGCATGACTCTTTCCTCGCCGAGGGGCGCGAACAGCGCTATCTGCAGGCTTTCGCCCTGGTCGCCGTACTGATGGAGCGGCCTGCAGGCCGCGCTGCGTTTGCCGCCGTGCTCGCTGCCCAGCGCGCCGACTCATGCGTCCCGGTCGACGCAGGCGGTTTGCTCGACACCCACTACCCGGGCGGTCTCGCCGCGCTGGCCCGCGATTGGTCGCGCTGGTTGCGCGACCCGCCATCGACGGTGCATGCGTTCTGATGGAGCCGGGAACGGGGAATCGGGGATGGGGAATGCAAAGAATCAAGAGTCATGCTTCAAACCATTCCCCCATTTCCGGCTCCGCGGCTTGCCGCAACCCGCTGAAAGCATTAGTATCCGCGGCCCTTCGCCGGTCCCGGCGGAGTTTCTTGCCTCACCGCATCGGCGGGAGGCTGACCCCGCACCCCGTGCGGACACCCACAAGGAACCTCCATGCGTCACTATGAAATCGTGTTCATGGTCCATCCGGACCAGAGCGAGCAGGTCCCCGCGATGATCGAGCGCTACAAGTCGATGATCGAGGCCGATGGCGGCAAGATCCACCGTCTCGAAGATTGGGGCCGCCGCCAGCTTGCATTCCCGATCCAGCACCTCGCCAAGGCGCACTACGTGCTGCTCAACATCGAGGCGAACCAGGGGGTGCTCGACGAACTCGTGTCCGGCTTCCGCTACAACGACGCCGTGCTGCGCCATCTGGTCATCAAGCGCGACAACGCCGTCACCGAGATGTCGGCGATCATGAAGAACAAGGACGACAAGGGCGATCGCCGCCGTCGCGATGACGAAGGTGGCTTCGGTGGTGATGGTGATTTCGAGGAGCGTGGTGGCCGCGGTGATCGTGGCGAGCGTTCCGAGCGCGCGGCCTCTGCCGCGGCAGCCGAATAACCGAATCCGAATCGAGGAATCCATCCCATGTCCAAGTTCTTCCGCCGCAAGAAGTTCTGCCGCTTCACCGCCGAGGGCGTGACCGAGATCGACTACAAGGATCTCAACACGCTGCGCCAGTACATCACCGAGACCGGCAAGATCGTGCCGAGCCGCATCACCGGCACCAAGGCGCGCTACCAGCGCCAGCTGACCACGGCCGTGCAGCACGCACGTTTCCTTGCCCTGTTGCCATACAGCGACAGCCACTGATATCCCGCTCCAGCCCGCACGCGGGCTGATTCGGACAGCGCAAGCTGCGCCGGGCAACCGGCGCTAACGAATTGAGGTAACCCCATGCAATTGATCCTCCTGCAGAAAGTGAAGAATCTCGGCAACCTTGGCGACAAGGTCAACGTCAAGCCGGGATATGGCCGCAACTACCTCGTGCCGCAGGGCAAGGCCGTCGCGGCGACCGAAGCCAACCTGGCCGAGTTCGAGAAGCGTCGCGCCGAGTACGAAGCCAAGGCCAACCAGCAGCTCGCCGGCGCCGAGGCGCGCAAGGCACAGTTCGATGCTGCCGAGCCAGTCACGATCAAGGCCAACGCCAGCACCGAAGGCAAGCTGTTCGGTTCGGTCGGTCCTCGCGACATCGCCGAGGCGTTCACCGGCATCGGCCTCGCCCTCGACAAGAGCGAAGTCGTGCAGGGCGACGGCCCGATCCGCCATGTCGGCGAGTTCGAGGTGCGCGTGCACCTGCATGCCGACGTCGACGCGATGGTCAAGGTCATCGTCGTCGCCGAGAGCTGACTCCGCGGTCACGCGGAACGTCGCAACGGGCGCCGCGAGGCGCCCGTTTTCGTTGCCGCACACGCACAGCTTGTCCACAGCTTGTTCCGTGCCGGACATGGGCTTGTCCACTGGCCTGTACGTCGCAGCCGCTGAGACTTGGCCCTAGTATCCCTGTCCCGATTTCATCGTCGACACGCCGATGTCCGCAGCCTTTCCTGAACGCAAGCCGGTGCCGAACGTCGAAGCGCTGCGCGTGCCGCCGCACTCGATCGAGGCCGAACAGGCCGTGCTTGGTGGCCTCATGCTCGCGCCCGATGCCTGGGAGCGCGTGGCCGATCGCATCAACGAGGAGGATTTCTACCGGCGCGACCATCGCCTGATCTTCCGCGCGATCAACGAACTGGCAGCCAAGGACATGCCTTGCGATGCGGTCACGCTCGGCGAATGGTTCCAGACGCAGGGGCTGGCCGAGCAGGTCGGCGGCATGGACTACGTGATCGAACTGGCCAACTCGACGCCGAGTGCGGCCAACATCGTCGCCTATGCCGAGATCGTTCGCGAGCGCTCCGTGCTGCGCCAGCTCATCGACACCGGCACAGAGATCGCCGGTGACGCATTCCAGCCGGAAGGGCGTTCCAGTCAGGAACTGCTCGAGACCGCCGAACAGAAGGTGTTCCGCATCGCCGAGGCCGGCGCACGTGGGCGCAAGGGCTTCGTGCCGATGCGCACGGCGGCCAAGGAGGCCTTCCAGATCCTCAGTCATCGCTTCGAGAACAAGGGGCAGGTCACCGGCTTGCCGACCGGCTTCCTCGACCTCGACGAGATGACCACCGGCCTGCAACCCTCCGACCTCGTCATCCTTGCGGCGAGGCCCTCGATGGGCAAGACCGCGCTGGCGCTGAACATGGCCGAGAACGCCGCCATGCGCACGAAGAAGGCAGTGGCCGTGTTCTCGATGGAGATGTCGGCCACGCAGCTCGCGTTCCGCCTGATTTCCTCGCTCGGGCGCATCAACCAGCAGCACCTGCGCACCGGCGACCTCGCCGAGGAGGAGTGGCCGCGCGTGACCAGCGCGATCACCATGCTGAGCGAGGCGAAGATCTTCATCGACGACACGCCGGCGCTGTCGCCCGGCGAGCTGCGCGCGCGTGCACGCAGACTCAAGCGCGAGCATGACCTGGGCCTGATCGTGATCGACTACCTGCAGCTCATGCAGGTGCCCGGAAACAAGGAGAATCGCGCCACCGAAATATCCGAAATCTCGCGTGGACTGAAGGCCCTGGCGAAGGAACTTGAGGTCCCCGTGATCGCGCTCTCCCAGCTCAACCGTTCGCTCGAGCAGCGCACGGACAAGAAACCGGTGATGTCGGACCTGCGCGAGTCGGGTGCGATCGAGCAGGACGCCGACCTCATCATGTTCATCTACCGCGACGAGTACTACAACGCCGATTCGCCCGAGAAGGGCGTGGCCGAGATCATCATCGGCAAGCAGCGCAACGGCCCGACCGGATCGATCAAGCTCGCCTTTCTCGGCCAGTTCACGAAGTTCGAGAACCTCGCCTCGGATCGCTACGCGAGCCAGTTCGAGTGAGCCGGGCGACCAGCGCGACGATCCACCTCGGCGCCTTGCGCCACAACCTCGCGCGCCTGCGTTCGCTCGCGCATGACGCCAAGGTCATGGCGGTGGTCAAGGCCGACGGCTACGGCCACGGCCTCGAGCGCGTCGCCCGCGCGCTTTCCGCTGCCGATGCCTTCGGCGTCGCCTGCATCGCCGACGGCCAGCGCCTGCGCGCGAGTGGCGTGCGCCAGCGCATCGTCGTGCTGTCCGGCATCGACGAGCCGGCCGACATCGCCGAAATGCATCGCCTCGATCTCGAATCGGCTGTGCACCACGCCGCGCAGATCGACTGGCTCGCCGCCGACCGCGACCCGCGCCCGCTGCGTGTCTGGCTGAAGCTCGACAGCGGCATGCATCGGCTCGGCTTTGCCCCGCACGAGGCGCGCGCGGCATACCAGCGCCTGCGCGCGCTCTCGAACGTGGATCCGGCGATCGGCCTGATGACCCACTTCGCCAACTCCGACGCATTCGGCGACGCCCAGACCGCGCAGCAGATCGATGTATTCGCCGCCACTTTCGCTGGCCTCGCCGGCGAGCGCGCATTGTCCAACTCAGCCGCCGTGCTCGGCTGGGAACGGGCGCGTGGCGATTGGGTCAGGCCCGGCGGTCTCCTCTATGGCATTTCCGTCATCGAGGGCCGCAGCGCGGCCGACCTCGGCTTCCGCCCGGCGATGACCTTCGCCAGCAAGCTCGTTGCGATCAACCGCGTCGCTCGCGGCGAGCCGGTCGGCTACGCGGCGACCTGGCATTGTCCCGAGGACATGGACGTCGGCGTGATCCAGGTCGGATATGGCGATGGCTATCCGCGCTCCGCCGCCACCGGCACGCCGGTGCTGGTCGGGGAGGCGCGTGTGCCGATCATCGGGCGCGTGTCGATGGATCTGGTCACCGTCGACCTGCGCGCTGCCCCGCAGGCCCGCATCGGCGAGCGCGTCGTCCTCTGGGGCGAAGGCCTGCCGGTCGAGGAGATCGCCGCGCACGCCGGCACGATCGGCTACGAGCTGACCTGCGGCATGACGCGGCGCGTACGTTTCCTTGAAGACGAGGGTTGAGCCCAGCGGATCGAGCGCAGCCGGAGCAAGAGGCTGGCTTCGGTTCGGACAGGCGTGGCGGAATCGTGCCATGGGCCTTGCCGATACGATCGAGTCGAGGTCATCGTCGCCGAATTGCTGCACAAGCTCGCGAAGACCGACGAGTCGTGCAGAGGCTCCCTGCGGTCAGGGCCGCATTCGCTGCGGCAGTGTTTTTGACATCTCATCGGATCCATCTATGCTGCCTCCAAGAGGTTTGTTCCGGATGCCAACATGGTCGTGGCGGCATTCCGACGCCGCGGCGGGACCTGCACCTTGCTGCTGCGATGGGGCGACCGGGGCGGGGTGACGCCGCAGTGCTCCGCGGCGCTGTTCCTCGAGCACGAGGCGGTGTTGAGTCGGGAAGCGATCCGGCCCGCGACAGGGCGCAGCCTTGATGACGTGGCGGCCGTGATGCGCGCCTTCGCCGCGGTTGCTGAGGGCATCGATATCTCGTTCCGGACGCGGCCGATGTTGTCCGAAGCGGTGGATGAGATGGTGCTGGAAGCCGCGTCGAATGGCCGGGTCGATGCCGCCATGACGCACAAGGTCAAGGATTTCCGCCCGGCGCTCGGCCTGGGCGTTGCCATCGTGACGCCGCGAACAATCCTCGGGAGACTGATCAGATGACGCAGGCCCAACGCTACAAATATCCGCTGCACTTGCCGCAGTCGCTCAAGGGCGTGGCCACACGCCTGGCCATCGAGGGCGGCGTTTCCCTCGATCAACGGATCGTCCCGGCGGTCGCGCGGCAGATCGGTGCGATGGAGATGGCAGCCGATTTCCTCAAGGCGCGCGCAGGCACGGCCAGGCGTGGCGACCTGACGCGGCTGCTGGACCGATCACTGGATACGGCGTCAGCATCCACGGACGTCATCGAGTGCTGGTCCGTGCGGCACTGACTGGAGGCCCGAATGGCCAAGGCAAAAACCGCGTACGTGTGCACCGACTGCGGTGCCGAGCATTCCAGGTGGCAGGGGCAGTGCACCGGATGTGCGGCCTGGAACACGCTGACCGAAATCGTCGTCGAAGCGGTCAAGGCCGGTGCCGTCGCCGTACGCCGCGGGGGCTACGCCGGTAGCGGCGATACGGCGAGAATCACGCGACTGGCAGCGGTCGCGGCACTGGCCGAGCAGCGGCATGCGACCGGCATCGGTGAGCTCGATCGCGTCCTCGGCGGCGGTCTGGTTGCAGGGTCGGTGGTGCTGATCGGCGGCGATCCTGGCATCGGCAAGTCGACCCTGCTGCTGCAGATGCTCGGCATGCTCGGTGCACGCCTGCGCGGCCTGTACGTGACCGGTGAGGAAAGCCTGGCCCAGGTGGCTGCGCGTGGACAGCGTCTCGGTCTGTCGCTGGAAGGGCTCGAAGCGCTCGCGGAAACCTCGATCGAACGCATTCTCGCCGAGACCGCGAACGCTAAGCCCGACGTGCTGATCATCGATTCGATCCAGACGATCTGGACCGAACTGCTGACCGCTGCTCCCGGTTCGGTCAGCCAGGTGCGCGAATCCGCGGCTCGGCTCGTACGCTTCGCCAAGGAAACCGACACCAGCGTGTTCCTGGTCGGTCATGTGACCAAGGAAGGCGGCATCGCCGGACCGCGCGTGCTCGAGCACATGGTCGATGCGGTGCTCTATTTCGAGGGCGAATCGGGCAGCCGCTTCCGCATCCTGCGCGCGTTCAAGAACCGCTTCGGTGCGGTCAACGAACTGGGCGTGTTCGCGATGTCGGAGAAGGGGCTCAGGGAGGTGCCGAATCCCTCGGCGATCTTCCTGTCGGCACATGCGCAGCCGACGCCGGGCAGCGCGGTGATGGTCACGCGCGAGGGCACACGACCGTTGCTGGTCGAGGTGCAGGCGCTGGTCGACGCCTCGGCATTGCCGAACCCGCGTCGTGTCGCCCTCGGTCTCGAGCAGAACCGGCTGGCCATGCTGCTTGCCGTGCTGCACCGGCACGGCGGCGCGGCGGTGTATGACCAGGACGTGTTCGTCAACGTCGTCGGCGGCATCCGCGTGCAGGAGACCGCGGCCGACCTGCCGGTACTGCTCGCGGTGCTGTCGAGCTTCCGCGACCGTGCCTTGCCGGACAAGCTGGTCGCCTTCGGCGAGGTCGGCTTGTCCGGCGAGATCCGGCCGGTGCCGAACGGCGAGGAACGCCTGCGCGAGGCGGCCACGCATGGGTTCACGCGCGCGATCGTGCCGAAGGCGAATGCACCGAAGAAAGCGCGCATCGGCGAGCTCCATATCACCGGCGTCGACCGTCTCGACGAGGCGATCGCCGCGGCGCGCGAGCTTTGATCATGGCTCGACCATGCCAAGGGATTGATCAGAACATCCCAAGCGCTGATCCACCGACTCGCAGTTGAGGCTGTTTCCGCGACTCCGCGACTCCGCGGCCTGGCGGTCGCGGCTGCCGGCGTGATCGGGAATGATCCGGGCATGTCTTGCGCTGCCGACCCAAACATCCCTAGTCTGCACGGCCATGCCTACCTCGCTCATCGTCGTTGACGACTTCCTCGGAGATCCGCACGAGGTGCGCAACGCCGCGTTGCGCCTGACCTATCCCGAGCAGCAGGGTGCATTTCCCGGTCGCAATTCGTTGCAGCGGATCAGACTGGCGGGGCTTGATGATGCTGTCTCACGCATCGTCGGTGAGCCGCTAAAACCGGTCGATCCGCCGCAGTCGCATGCGAAGTGCCGGATCACGATGGCCGCCGACGTGGGCACAGCGAAAGTGCATATCGACCATTCGCACTGGTCGGGCATCCTCTACCTCAGCCTTCCGCAGCACTGCCATGGCGGCACCGAGTTCTTCCGCCATCGGCGTACCGGCAGTGAGCGTGCGCCAATCGACCCGGCGGAACTTGCGGCCATGGGCTATGCCTCGATGGCCGAGATGCATCGCGACATCATCGAACGGGACAGCAATGACGACGCGGCGTGGGAACAGACGATGCAGGTGCCGATGCGCTTCAACCGGCTCGTACTGCTGAGGCCGTGGCTGTGGCATACCGCTGGTGCCGGTTTCGGCGACTCGTTGGAGAATGCGCGCCTCGTCTACCTCATGTTCTTCGCTTCGGCGCAGGATCCGTCGGTGCGCTGAGGGGCGGCTACGCCTTGCGCGCCAGCAGCAGCTCGAGCACGAATTTGGTGCCGAAGAAGGCGAGCAGCAGGATCGCCATGCCGGCGAGGGTCAGGCGCACGGCGCGGCGACCGCGCCAGCCCCAGCGCCAGCGCCCGAACAGCAGCAGGCCGAACACGACCCACGAGATGATCGATAGTGTCGTCTTGTGCACGAGGTGCTGGGCGAAGAGATCGTCGACGAACAGCACACCGCTCAGCAGGGTCAAGGTCAGCAGGACGAAGCCGGCGGCGATCAGGCGGAACATCAATGCTTCGGTCAGCGTCAGCGGTGGCAGGGCGCGGATCAGGCCGGAGTCGAGGCGGCGCTGGCGCAGTGCGCGCTCCTGCAGGGCGAGCAGGATGGCCAGTACCGCGGCGATGCTGAGCAGGCTGTAGCCGAGCAGGGCGAACGCGGCGTGCAGGTTGATCTGCCACTCGAGCTGCTGTGGGTTGGTTGCTGGCGCAAGGAAGGTGTCGATGGCGAGCAGCAGGGCGGCGAGCGGAAACACGATCACGCCGAGACCGGCCACCGGGCGTGTCAGATTCACCACGAGTGTGGTCAGGGCAATGCCGAAACCGCACAGCGACAGTGCGGCGAAGAAATGCAGGTCGACACCGTTCCGGTGCATGCCGAACAACAGCACGGCGTGCACGGTTGCGGCGAGCCAGGCCAGCAGCGGCGCGAGTGCACGTGGTGGTCCGGGCGGGCGCGCGATCGCGATCGCGAGCAATACCGCGGCAGCCACGTAGACGAGGATCGCGAACGCGCTCGAAAGGACAACCGGCATGCCCGCAGTTTGGCACAGGCGCCCACGGTCCGGAATGCGTCACGATCGCTCACGCGTCCCGCGCGAGGTGGGCAGGGGCGCGCTGCTATACTCCGCGGCCGGTTTTCTGCCGCATCGACACGATCATGTTCGAATCCCTGAGCCAGCGCCTTTCCGCGACTGTCGACCGCCTGCGCGGCCGAGGCCGCCTGACCGAGGCGAACATCCGCGAGTCGATGCGCGAGGTGCGCATCGCCCTGCTCGAGGCCGACGTCGCCCTGCCGGTCGTGCAGGCACTGATCCAGCGCGTGCAGGTGCGCGCGATCGGCCAGGAGGTCATGAAGAGCCTGACTCCGGGGCAGGCGCTCATCAAGGTCGTGCGCGACGAGCTCACCCTGGTCATGGGTTCGGTCAATACCGACCTCAACCTCGCTGCCGCACCGCCGGCGGTGGTGCTGATGGCCGGCCTGCAGGGTGCCGGCAAGACCACCACCGTGGCCAAACTCGCGCGTTTCCTGCGCGAGCGCAAAAAGAAGAAGGTCATGGTGGTCAGTTGCGACGTCTACCGTCCGGCGGCGATCGAGCAGCTGCGCACGCTGGCCGAACAGGTCGAGGTGCTGTTCCATCCGTCCGAGGGCGGTCAGGATCCGGTCGCGATCGCGCGTTCCGCGCTCGATGCGGCCAAGAAGAACTTCGCCGACGTGCTGATCGTCGACACCGCCGGTCGCCTGCACGTCGATGCGGCGATGATGGACGAGATCAAGGCCCTGCACGGCTTCCTCGACCCCATCGAGACCCTGTTCGTCGTCGACGCGATGACCGGCCAGGATGCGGCGACCACCGCCAAGGCCTTCGCCGAGGCGCTGCCTCTGACCGGTGTCGTGCTGACCAAGACGGACGGTGATGCGCGCGGCGGTGCCGCGCTGTCGGTGCGCTATGTCACCGGCCGCCCGATCAAGTTCATCGGCGCCGGTGAGAAAACCGACGCGCTCGAGCCATTCCATCCGGACCGTATCGCCCAGCGCATCCTCGGCATGGGCGACGTGCTGTCGCTGGTAGAGGAAGTCGAGCGCAAGGTCGATCAGGAGAAGGTGCAGAAGCTGGCCGAGAAGGTCATCAAGGGCAAGCGTTTCGACCTCAACGACATGCGTACCCAGCTCGAGCAGATGCTCAGCATGGGTGGCATGGCTTCGCTGATGGACAAGCTGCCCGGCATGGGGGGGCTGTCCGAGCAGGTCAAGTCGAAGGTCAACGACCGCGAAGTGCAGCGCATGATCGCGATCATCAACTCGATGACGAAGAAGGAGCGCCGCCACCCGGACCTGCTGAACGGCTCGCGCCGCGCCCGCGTCGCCCGCGGCTCCGGCATGCAGCCGGCCGACGTCAACCGCCTGCTCAAGCAGTACCAGCAGATGGAAAAGATGATGGCGAAGATCGGCAGCGGTGGCGTCAAGGGCCTGATGCGGCAGATGAAGGGGGCGATGGGCGGCCTTGGCGGTGGTGGGTTCCCCAGGTGAAGCGGGGCGGCGATCCGGACATCGCCGGGTGACGCAGGACGGCCGGCGCCGGCAGAAATCGGGTCGACCACTATTCCAGGCCGGATGACGCGCGATCGCCGTTCCCCGTCAGTCGTTCCTCGGCCCGACGTCTGCCCCCTCGCACTTCACTGCTGCAACGTAACTTGCTGCGAGGCTTCCATTTTTCCGGGAAGCCGCTACAATGCGCGGCTCCCTTGGTCCGACCCGGAAGCCCTCCGGCGCTCGCGCCGGAAGTTCCTGCATATTCAGAGAGATACCATGGTCAAGATTCGCCTCTCCCGTGGCGGCGCCAAGAAGCGTCCGTTCTACCACATCGTCGTGGCCGACCAGCGCAATGCGCGCGATGGCCGCAACATCGAGCGCGTCGGCTTCTACAACCCGGTCGCGGCCGGCAAGGAAGTGCCGCTGCAGCTCGACACCGAGCGCGTGAAGCACTGGCTCGACCAGGGCGCGCAGCTCACCGACAAGGTCAGGGCGCTCTACAAGCTGGCTTCGAAGCAGGCGCAGGCTGCCTGAGCGGGATGAAGGAAACGGTCGACCGCCTGTTGCTGGTCGGTCGCATCGTCGGGCTCCACGGCGTCACCGGCGAAGTGAAGCTCGAATCGTTCACCGAGCCGCGCCTGCAGATCTTCCGTTACCAGCCCTGGCTGCTGAAGCAGGGGGCGGTGGAACGGGAAATCCGCGGGGGACGTGGCAGGGCGCAGGGCAAGGGCATCGTCGCGAAGTTGCCGGATGTGGATGATCGCGACGCTGCGGCAGGGTGGGTCGGCGCCGAAGTCTGGATCAGCCGCTCGCTCCTGCCCAAGGCCAAGGCTGGCGAGTATTACTGGGCCGATCTCGAAGGACTCGAGGTCGTCACGACGGAAGGCGTTTCGCTCGGGCGGATCTCGCATCTGCTGGCGACCGGGGCCAACGACGTGATGGTGGTGCGGGACGCGGGGCGCGAGCGATTGCTGCCCTTCGTCACCGGGGATTGCGTAAAGGCGGTCGATCTCGACTCCGGCCGCGTGACGGTCGATTGGGATCCGGAGTTCTGACGGCCAACCACGGGACATCGCGCGATGCGCATCGACGTCATCACGCTGTTTCCCGAGTTCATCGAAGGCTGCGCCCGGATTGGCGTGGTCGGCAGGGCGCAGGAGCGTGGCTTGCTCGACGTGCGGACATGGAACCCGCGCGATTTCGCCACCGACAACCATCGCACGGTCGATTCGCGGCCTTTCGGCGGCGGTCCGGGGATGCTGATGGCGATCGAGCCGCTGCGCACCGCGATCGAGGCGGTGCGCGCCGCGGCCGGCCCGGCGAAGGTGGTGTACACGAGCCCACAGGGTGTGCGGCTCAGCCAGGAAAAAGTGGCGGATTACGCACGCAGGGAGCGCTTGATCCTGCTGTGCGGACGCTACGAAGGTGTGGATGAGCGCCTGCTCGAGGCGATGGTCGACGAGGAGATCTCGATCGGCGACTACGTGCTCTCGGGTGGCGAACTGGCGGCGGCGGTCGTGATCGACGCGGTCGGGCGATTGCAGGATGGCGCGCTCAACGACGCGCAGTCCGCCGAGCAGGACTCCTTCGCGGAAGGCCTGCTCGACTGCCCGCACTACACGCGCCCCGTCAGCGACGCGTTCGGCGAGGTGCCGGCCGTGCTGCTGTCGGGTGATCACGCGGCGATCCGCCGCTGGCGACGCAAGCAGGCGCTCGGACGCACCTGGCTGCGACGCCCGGACTTGTTGGCGCGTGTGAGTCTCGATGAGGAATCACAGGCGCTGCTCGAAGAATTCCGCCGCGAGCACCGGGCGGGGATGAAACACGAATAATCACGGCGGCTGCGGCCGCGCACGAAGACAATCGACGACATTGGTGAACGCCATGAACCTCCTCCAGCAATTCGAAGCCGCCCAGATCACCCGCAACCTGCCGGCGTTCAGCCCGGGCGACACCGTCGTCGTCAACGTCAAGGTGAAGGAAGGCAATCGCGAGCGCGTGCAAGCCTACGAGGGCGTGGTCATCGCCAAGAAGAACGCCGGCCTCAACTCGGCCTTCACGGTGCGCAAGATCTCGCACGGCACCGGTGTCGAGCGCGTGTTCCAGACCCACAGCCCGGTGATTGAATCGGTCGTGGTCAAGCGTCGCGGTTCGGTGCGTGGCGCCAAGCTCTATTACCTGCGTGACCTGCAGGGCAAGGCCGCGCGCATCAAGGAAGACCTCAGCGTCCACGCCGGTCAGGATTGACCGCAACGGGGGTTCGCCTCCGTTTCAGCAGGTCTGCGCCAACACGAAGCCGCCGCAAGGCGGCTTCGTCTTTTTCGCGTCGGCACACCGGCTGGGTGTGTCGCGGCACGTTCCGCGCGCCCACATCCGGACCTGTCCCAGGAATGCTCTGATCCTTTCCGCAACGGCGTCACCGTCCTGTGCGGGCGCAGCCCGGCGCTGCGCCGGCTCGACAGCCTGCCTGCACTTCGCAACGTTGCCTGGATTTCGCCGGGCGGGAGCTGCGACCGGCTCGGTGGGTGCCGCCGGAAGCGAACCCATCCTGGTTGGGAGCGCGCCGCGATTGCGCTGGGTGTCGGAAGCATCACTGGCGCCGCTGCAGCATTGAATCCGCCGCGCGGCATCCCCATACGCCGGCCAGGATTCCGTCGCCGAGGCTCCCGCCATGAGTGTCACCACCGAAACCCGCAAGTTCGAGGCCGAGGTCGCCCAGGTCCTCCACCTCGTCACTCATTCGCTGTATTCGCACAAGGAGATCTTCCTGCGCGAGCTCGTTTCGAATGCTTCCGACGCCTGCGACAAGCTGCGCTTCGAGGCGATCGCCAGTCCGGACCTGCTCGCCGACGATGCCGAACTGCGCATCGAGATCAGCGTCGACCGCGAGGCGCGCACGCTGAGCGTGCGCGACAACGGAATCGGCATGAGCCGCGACGAGATCGTCGCCAATCTTGGCACGATAGCCAGTTCCGGCACGCGCCGTTATCTCGAATCGCTGGGCGAGCGCAAGGGCGAGGCCAACCTGATCGGCCAGTTCGGCGTCGGTTTTTATTCGGCATTCGTCGTCGCCGATCGTGTAAGCGTGAGCAGCCGTCGCGCCGGCATGGCCCAAGGCGTGCGCTGGGAGAGCGACGGCAAGGGCGAGTATTCGTTGGCCGACGTCGATCTGCCCGCGCGCGGAACCACGGTCACCCTGCACCTGAAGCCTGACGAAGACGAGTTCCTGCAGGACTGGACGATCCGCAGCCTGGTCGGACGCTATTCCGAGCACATCGCCTTCCCGATCCGCATGCGCAAGCAGGAAGACGGCAAGCCAACCGGCGAATGGGGCACGATCAATTCCGCGTCGGCCCTGTGGACGAAACCGAAGAGTGAACTCTCCGACGACGACTACCGGGCGTTCTACAAGACCTTGACCCACGATTTCGGTGACCCGCTGGCGTGGACGCACAACCGTGTCGAGGGCAACCAGAACTTCACCTCGCTGCTTTATGTTCCGGCCAAGGCGCCGTTCGACTTCGGCAACGCGCGCGACGAGCGCAAGGGGCTGAAGCTGTACATCCGCCGCGTCTTCATCATGGACGCCAGCGAGCAACTGCTGCCCGCCTACCTGCGTTTCGTGCGCGGCGTGGTCGATTCCGACGATCTGCCGCTCAACGTCAGCCGCGAAATCCTGCAGCAGAACCGCCAGGTCGAGCGTATCCGTGGCGCCTGCACGAAACGCGTGCTCGACCTGCTCGACAAGCTCGCGCGTGACGAGACCGAGCAGTACGCGACCTTCTGGGCCGCGTTCGGCAGCGTGCTCAAGGAAGGCATTGCCGAAGATGCGACCAACCGCGAGCGCATCGCCAGACTGCTGCGTTTCGCCTCGACGAAGTCCGACGGCGCGGCGCCGACCGTGTCGCTCGACGACTACGTCGGCCGCATGGCGGTCGGCCAAGAGGTGATCTGGTATATCACGGCCGATTCATACGCCGCGGCCAAGGGCAGTCCGCAGCTCGAGGCGCTCAAGGCCAAGGGCGTCGAGGTACTGCTGATGTCTGACCGCATCGACGAATGGATGGCCGGCTATCTCACCGAGTACTCCGGGCGGAAGCTGCGCCATGTCGGCAAGGGTGACATCGAACTCGATGCCGCGGCCGGCGAGCAGCACAAGGCCGCCGAGCAGGCTGCTGCGGGCGTCGTCGCGCGACTCAAGGAGGTGCTTGGTGAGCGTGTCAGCGAGGTCAAGGTCAGCAAGCGCCTGACCGACTCTCCGTCCTGCCTCGTGCTCGACGAATACGACATGGCCCTGCATCTCAAGCGCATGCTCAAGCAGGCCGGTCACGACGTGCCGGGCAGTGCGCCGGTGCTCGAGATCAATCCGGCGCATGCACTGGTCAAGCGTTTCGAAGCGGAGAACGACGCCGCGCGTGGCGAAGACCTCGCCCTGCTGCTGCTCGAGCAGGCCCAGATCGCCGAGGGCGCCCAGCTCGACGACCCCGCGGCCTTCGTGCAGCGCGTGAACCGGGTTTTGTTGGGGGCGTCGGTGGGGTGATGCCGTTTCGGGGATGCGCCCTATGGGTGGCTCGCGGCTAAAATGCTGGAGCCACCGCGGGTCGCATTCAACCGTTACCCGGGCGATGGCGAAAAGCATCGCCCCTGAAGGGGCTCCTACGGCAAACGAAGCGATGTAGGAGCCCCTTCAGGGGCGATCTGGACGGCGCTCGTGAAAGCGCAATCGGGACTGGACCAAGCAGCCGTCCCTGGAACGCGACCCGTTCGACATCCTGTCTTACCAGAGCCTGACGCACCGATGCCTGAGGGCATCGGTGCAAGCGTCAGGCTCTACCCGAGAATTCCCCGGTCGTGGTGTTGACCCACACCTTCTCGCCGTTGGTGATGTACTCCGGCACCTGGATCTCGATGCCGGTCGAGAGCTTGGCCGGCTTGGTGCGCTTGGTTGCGCTGGCGCCCTTGAGTTCGGGGGCGGTGTCGACGATTTCCAGGATCACGCTCTGTGGCAGCTGCAGGGCGACCGGGGCGTCGTCGATGAGCTGCACGTAACAGCCTTCGATGCCGTCGACGATGTAGCCGGCAGCGTCGCCGACAGTCGAGGCGTCGAGCGTGTACTGCGTGTAGTCCTCGTTGTCCATGAACACGAAGGCGTCACCGTCCTTGTACGAGAACGAGACCGGACGGCGCGTCAGTTCGGTTTCCTTGAGGTCGTCGTCGGCACGCAGCGAGATGTCGAGCTTGTTGCCGCCCGGCACGCTGTACATGACGAAACGGAACGTGACGTTGCCGCCACGGCCCTGCGGCGAGCTGCGTTCGATGTCGCGGATCTGGTAGACCTTGCCGTCGTGTTCGACGACATTGCCCTTCTTGATGTCTGCGGCTTTCATTTTTGGAGGGAATCGGGAATGGGGAATAGGGAATGGTTGAAAGCAGAAACTGAACGCGGTGCGGGAGTGGTGGGGCTCTTGCGATTCCCCATTCGCCATTCCCGATTCCCGGCTATTTCGGTGCCAACCTCACCGCGCCGTCGAGGCGGATCGTTTCGCCATTGAGGTAGCGGTTGCCGATGATGTGGGCGACAAGGGCGGCGAACTCATCAGCCCGGCCGAGACGCGAGGGGAACGGGATCGAGGCGTTGAGCGATTCCTGCACGGCCGCCGGCATGCCGTCGACCATCGGTGTCCAGAAGATGCCTGGCGCGACCGTCATGACGCGGATGCCGAAGCGGGCCAGTTCCCGCGCCATCGGCAGGGTCATGCCGACCACGCCGCCCTTCGAGGCCGAGTAGGCGGCCTGGCCGATCTGGCCGTCGTAGGCGGCGACCGAGGCGGTGTTGATGATGACGCCACGCTCGCCGTCGTCGCCGGCGGCATTCGCTTGCATCGCGTCGGCGGCGGCCTTGGCGACGTTGAAGCTGCCGACCAGGTTGACCATGACAGTTGTGCGGAACTGTGCGAGCGGCATCGGTGCCTCGCGGCCGAGCACGCGGCCGGCGCCGAGGATGCCGGCGCAGTTGACGGCGACATTGAGGCCGCCGAGGAAGGTCTTCGCATCGGCGATGTTGGCCGCAACGACGGCTTCGTCGGTGACGTCAGTGGGCAGGTAGCGCGCGTTCGCCGCGCCGAGTTCGGCGACGGCGGCGGCGCCCTTGTCGTCGTTGACGTCGAACAGCACGACCTTGCCGCCATGACCGACGATGTGGCGGGCAACGGCGAGGCCGAGTCCCGAGACGCCGCCGGTGACGACGGCCTTGACCTGATCGAGGTGCATCGTGCCTCCGCTGGGCGGGCGATCGGTGCCCGCGAAAAAGGCCGGCATTCTACAACGCGAGGCGGCTCTCGAACCGCCGCAGCCGGCCGTCGAGCGGATCGGTGAAGGCGAGCACGCGCGCGAGCAGGCGCAATGGTCGCGAGAAATCGTCCGGATCGACTGCCCGCAGCTCGGGATAGAACGCGTCGTCGGCGATCGGCGCGCCGAGTGCTGCCATGTGCACGCGCAATTGGTGCTTGCGGCCCGTGATGGGTTGCAGCGCGTAGCGCCACAGTGACGGCCCGCGCTCGATCACGTCGATGCGGGTTTCGCTGTTCGGCGTGCCGTTGATCTCCTGCATGCGGAAGAACGGCGTGCCGGCGACGAGGTGCGAGCGATGCACGAGCGGGAAGTCGAGACGTTCCAGCGGCGGCGCCAGCGCCTCGTAGTGCTTGGCGATCGCGCGCTCGCGGAACAGGCGCTGGTAGCGTGCACGCGTCGAACGATCGGCCGAGAACAGCACGAGCCCGGCCGTGTCGCGGTCGATGCGGTGCAGCGGCACGAGATCGCGGTTGCCCAGTCGTCGCACCAGGCGCGTCAGCAGCGTTTCGCTGACATGGCGCCCGGTCGGAGCGACCGGCAGGAAATGCGGCTTGTCGGCGACGACCAGGTGCTCGTCGGCGTGCACGATCGACTCGACGAACGGGATCAGCGCCTCGTCCTCGACTTCACGGAAGTAGCGCAGGCACAGGCCTGGTCGATGCGGATGGTCGGCGATGACTGGCGCTCCATCCTCGTCGAGCACGCGTCCGCGCGCGAAGCGCGCTCGCCAGGTTTCCACCGGGATGCGTGGAAAATGCGCGCACACGGCCTCGAACACGGTGTTCCACGGTCCGGGCCGCAAGTGCACGGTGCTGGCGGGACTGGTATCGGTTTCGATGGTGGCAGTGCGCTTCATGCGATGGACGGCCCTGATCCGGACCTGTGAGCGGATTCGCGAGGATTGGCCGAAGGGCAGGGCGATGCAAGCCGCCGCTGCCTCACCCGGCGCGTATCAAGGCATCGGCGTGGCCTCGAAACCGTTGGCGAACAGGCGATCCTCGGGAGCGAGATGGACTGCCTCGTAGGCGCCGATGTCGCAACTGCCGCCCTGATCGGCTTGCTGCGGATGGTCGGTGCAGCGCACGACCAGTCGCGGGTCGCGATACTCGTGGCTGGACTCCGCGACGGCACAGGCATCGACCAGGCCGCCGCCGATACGTGGGCGGAAGTCGCCACCGGCCGCATCGGCAAAGCTCGACAGCGCGACGTTCTGGCGATTGCAGGCACCGAACGAGGCGACCGCGCCCGGTACCGGGTCGGCCGTCACCAGGCCATTGAGGCTGAAGGTCCAGGCGCCGAAGTTGGAGAGTTGCGATATCGCGTTGGCCGGCGATGTCGTGCCGTCGTCGCGCACTTCGACGTTGCCGGCAAGTGTGACGAAGGCCAGGCGCGCGACCGAGTCGGGACCGCCGGTGCGCGAGGCGTAGCTGATCGCCGCACGCCCGGTGTAGTTCGCACCTTCCCGCCAGCGCAGGCGGTTGTTGGCGACAAGCACGCCTTCGAGATCGAGTCGCGGACCCCATGACTGGATCGCCGGAGAGCCATAGGCGCAGTTGTCGACGATCTCGGTCTGGCGCACGTAGGCGCGCGAATTGCCGTCGAGATAGAGGCCGCCGCCGAAGCCATCGTTGCCGGGACAGCCGTTGCCGGCCTGGTTGGAGGCGATGCGCGAACAGGTGTTGCCTGTGCATTCGACCTTGAAAGCATTCGGATAGTCGCGCTGGATCTGCACCTGCGAGGCGCCGATCGCGTAGAGGCCGCCGCCGAGTTGGCTGGCAACGTTGCCTTCGAGCTGGAGTTCGTTGGCGTCGAACAGCGACTGGTTTTCCAGATACACGCCGCCACCGACCTGCGCGCGATTGCCGGCGATGCGATGGCCGCTGGCGCCGCTCTGTGGATCGGGATCGCCGCCGCCGCGTCCGATCGTGATCGACGCGGCCTTGGCATAGACACCGCCACCGTAGAGCGCACGGTTGCCGGAAATCGCGGTGCGGTCGGCGCGGATACGTGCCGAGGCGCGCTCGAGATGGATGCCGCCGCCGGAAAGGTCGGCACTGTTGGCGTGGATGTTCACGCCGGGATCAAGTTCGAGAATGCCGCCGAAGGCGCCGGTCGACGGTCCGCGCAGGAAGATTCCGCCGCCGGAACCGCTGACGTGGTTGCCGGTAATGGAAACGTCGCCGAGGACGAGGCGCAGTGCGCCGAAGGCATCGATCCCGCCACCGTTGCCGTCGGCGCCGCCGCTGCCGTCGCGCAGTTCGAAACGGCGCACGGTGACGGTATGGATCGTGCTGTCACCGGCCTGCACGCGCAGCACGGCATTCGTGCCCGGAGTTCCGGCTTCGAAACCACCGATCAGGCCAGTGGCGCCGACCACGGCGGCATCGGTCGCGCAACTGCCCCAGCCACCGGTCAGGACCAGCGATTGGTTGGCGATGATGAGGCGTTGCAGCGTGTATTCGTTGGCGACGACGCGGATCTCGTCCTCGGCGGGCCCGTTGGCCGCCGCCGCATCGATCGCGGCCTGGATGCCGGCATGCGTGCAGTCGGGTCCGTAGCCGACGGTGAATATGGCGGCGTTGGCGTGGGGTGTGCCGGCGATGGCGGCGAACAGGAGCAGGGCAGGGTGGAAGTACTTCATGATGGCTCCTTGGGATGGGTGCATCGGCCATGACGGAATCGCGCGGCGAAACCGATCAGCGCCGCGCTACCATGCGTGCATGCGCTACCTACTGCTCAACCTGCGCCACGTGCCGGACGACGAAGCCGACGAAGTGCGCTCACTGTTCGAGGCGAACGGCGTCGCCTGGTACGAGACCGAACCGAACCGCTGGGGCATCTCGGCCGGTGCCCTGTGGACCAGCGACGAAGCCGAAGCGGGGCGCGCGCGGGCGCTGCTGGCCGACTATCAGGTCGCGCGTGGGGAGCGCGCGCGCGGCGAATACGCCGAGGCGCGCCGGGACGGCACGGCGCCCACGTGGCGTTCGCAGTTGCGGGAGCAGCCGCTGCGCGTGTTGCTGATCCTGGCCGCCATCGCCGGCGTGATCGCCTTGAGCCTGTGGCCGTTCTGGTTGATCGGGAGGTGAGGCAAACATTGGCGAGGAATCGCCCCTGAAGAGGCTCCTGCAGGGACTTTCGCAGGAGCCCGTTCACGGGCGATCGTGTCGCGCACACGCCATGCGATCATGTGTGCATGGAGTCCTTCAGCACGCTGCCGCTCGATCCGCCCTTGCTGCGTGCGCTTGAGGCGCTCGGCCACGCCACGATGACCCCGGTGCAGGCTGCTGCCTTGCCCTCGGTCCTGGCCGGCCGCGACGTCATCGCCGAGGCGCGCACCGGCAGTGGCAAGACGATCGCGTTCGGCCTCGGTCTGGTCGCGCGCGTCGATGTCGCCAGGTCCGAAACGCAGGCGCTGGTACTTTGCCCAACGCGAGAACTGGCCGACCAGGTCTCGCGCGAACTGCGCGCGCTGGCGCGCTTCGTGCCGAACTTCAAGCTGTCGACGCTGTGTGGCGGAATTCCGCTGCGTCCGCAACTGGCGTCACTGGTGCACGCCCCGCACGTCGTGGTCGGTACGCCGGGACGTATCGAGGAACTGCTCGAGAATGGTGCGCTCACGTTCGACGCAACACGCATCCTCGTGCTCGACGAGGCCGACCGCATGCTCGACATGGGTTTCCTGCCATCGATCGAGCGGCTCGCGGCGCGCGTACCGCCGGCGCGGCAGACGCTGCTGTTCTCGGCGACATTGCCCGAGGCCGTCCGTGCGACCAGTCGCGCCCTGCAGCGCGATCCGGTCGAGGTGACGATCGCCGATGGCGAAGCGGATGGGGCGATCATCGAAGCCTTCATCGAGATCGACGCGACGCGGCGCTACGAGGCCTGCGAGCGCGTGCTGCTCGATGCACGGGCACCATCGGCGCTGGTGTTCTGCAATACACGGCGCGATGTCGAGGATCTCGCCGGCGGGCTGGCGGGGCGTGGGTTCGCCGCGCTGCCGCTGCACGGCGACCTCGACCAGCGCGAACGCGAGGAAACCCTGGTGCGTTTCGCCAACCGCAGTTGCAGCGTGCTCGTCGCCACCGACGTCGCCGCGCGTGGCCTCGACATCGAGGATCTGCCGCTGGTCGTCAACTGGGAACTCTCGACCGACCCGGACGTGCATCGCCATCGCATCGGGCGCACCGGCCGGGCCGGACGCAGCGGGCGAGCGGTCAGCCTGGTCGCACCGGGCGAAATGTCGCGCGCGCACGCGCTCGAATCGGGCGATACACGCCTGCCATGGGTGCCGTTGCCGCGCTTGCCCGGATCGGTGCGTGCCGCCGCCGCGGCCATGCAGACCCTGCGCATCGACGCCGGCCGCCAGGACAAGCTGCGTCCCGGCGACATCCTCGGCGCCCTGACCGGCGCCGCCGGCCTCGCCGGCGATGCAGTCGGTCGCATCACGATCTTCCCGACCCGCAGTTACGTCGCCGTGCGTCGCGAGCAGGCGAACCAGGCGCTCGAACGCCTGCGCAGTGGCGGCATCAAGGGAAGGAAGGTGCGGGTGCAGGCTGTTTGAGAGCCGGGAATGTGGAATAGGGAATGGGGAAACGGAAGGGCAGGGAATCGGAGCAGAAAGAAAGGCGCCTTGCTTTTCACCATTCCCCATTCCCCATTGCCGGCTACAACATGCGCAAACTCACCATCGCACTCCCCGCTGCGAACACCAGCAGCACCAGCGCGAGCACCTGCAGCTGACGGCCGATGCGCTGCGCGGGTTCGCCGCGGCGGATCGGCGTGTCGCGGATGACGCGCGCGCCGGGTATCGGCCATTGCCGTGCCTGCACGGCGCGGCGGCCGGCGCGTGCCGCGAGCCAGGCGAGCAGGGCGAGACAGAGGGAAACGCCGGTCACCGTGAGTGCAATGAACTGGCGGATGTATTTCTGCAGCATTTCGAGCGGCATGTCCGGGGCGATGCCGGCTAGCCAGCGCTGGAATGCGAGGATGGCGACCACACACAGCACGGCGGCGACGGCGAGCGCGATCCAGGTCACGCGGCGCAGGCGCGCGTCGGCGCGCAGGATATCATCGCTCATGCTTCCTCCCCGGATTCGACGGCGAGCATAGCCGCCACGGGCCGGCGAAGGCGCGCCGTATATCGCCGAAACCGTGCGCCGGTCTATCCTTGTCGCATGAATCGAATCGATGCCCTGAAGTTCGCGATGGTCGTGCTGGCTGCATGGCTGGTGTCGGGCTGCCACACGATGACGCGCCCCGATGCCGCTGCGTCCTTGCCCACTGGCGATCCGCGCGCTGCGCTCGTCGGCGACTACGACAATCACGAACAGGTTTCGAACGCCGCTGCCCAGGCGCCGCCGGCCGTCGCGTTCCGCGTGGATCCGCTGCCGCGCGAAGGCTGGCTGGCCTGGCGCACGCACCTGCGTTCGGCGACGACGCTCGAGGCGACCTGGCTGCTGCGCGTCGATGCCGGTGCCGATGGCGGGCTCGTGGTCGTACCGCATCGCCCGCTGGTCGCCGATGCACCGACCGACAAGCGCTTCGATGCCGCGCAATGGGTCGCGCTGGATGCCTGCGCGCTGCGCGGCACGCGCACGGCGGCCGGTTTCGAGGCGCGCGCCGATGCCGCGGCCTGCGCGACGATCGCGCCTGGAATCGGCGTCGAGGCCGCGCTGCTGCCACTGGCGATCGAGCATGCGGGTGAATGGCTGCGCGTGCGCCTGTTTGCCGACCAGGCACGAGGCGAGAACGCGCGCGCCGAGGCGCGCCGCGTGCAGTGGTTCGTCGGTTGGGGTGCGATCAACGGCGCCGGCGACAAGGCCACCGCCGACAGCACGGACTGGCACATGAACAAGGACCTGCGCATCGGCAATGAAGGCGGCCGTGCTGCATTGAACTGGCGCGATGGCCGGCCATCCGGCTGGTCGCTGCGCCTCGAACGCCTGACCTATCGCGATGGCAACATGCCGGTACTCAGGCTCTCGTTGATCGAGGACGCCGGCAACCACGTCCTCGCCTATGCCTGGGCGAATCCCGACGCGACCAGCATCGGCCTCAACCTCGGCTGGGTGCAGATCGGCCTTACGCGCGAAGCGGCGGGGAAGCGGTGAGCGAAGAACCAGCCTGCGCGACCATCACCTGGGCCGATTTCGAGAAGGTCATGCTCGTCGCCGGCACGATTACGCGCGTCGAGCCGTTTCCCGAGGCGCACAAGCCGGCCTGGAAGGTCTGGGCAGACTTCGGTGCGCACGGCGAGCGCAAGACCAGCGCGCAGATCGCGCAGCTTTACCGCGCCGAAGACCTCGTCGGCCGCCAGATCGTCGGCGTCATCAACTTCCCCGAAAAGCAGATCGGTCCGTTCCGCTCACAGTTCCTGCTGACCGGGTTTCCGACCGACGACGGCGTCGTCATCACGACGGTCGAGCGCGCGGTGCCCAATGGAACGAGGATGGCGTGATCGATCACCGCGGCGGGCGTGCGCGGGCAATGTCGTGGCACTGCGGCGGCTGCCGCCATGGATTGCATCCGGGGTTGGCCTGAACCGTCTTACGACGCGGCGTCGGTCGTATCGATGGCTTCCGCTGCGGGAAGACCGGCGTCGTTGCGCGCCGCACGCACCACCGTCGTCGTGCAGTTCGCCTCGGCGACGACGCGGGCGGAGACGCTGCCGAGCAGGCGGCGCATGCCGGTGATGCCGCGCGCGCCCATGATGATGTGGTCGATGGCGTTGTTGCGCGCGTAGTCGATGATCGCTTCGGCGATGTCGGATGATTCGAGGACGTGGAAAGTGATGCGCTGCTCGGTGAGGTTCAGCGGGCGTGCCCAGTGGCGCAGGGAGACGAGGCGCTTGACGTGGCGGTTGCGGCCTTCGACGTCGATGTTCGAGTCCATGCCGATCCGCGCCACGCGCAGGACAGTGACACAGGCGAGGCGTGCGTTCGGTGCGGTCTCGACGAGGCGGCGGGTGACGTCGAGCAGGGCTGTGTCGAGTGCCGGGTCGCCCTGCTTGAGGTCGACGGCGACGACGATCAACGGCGGGCGCGGTTCGTCGTGCGCGGGTCGCGCGCGCAGTTCCTCGGCATCGAGTCGGAAGCCACGCAGCCAGCGTTTCGCAGATCCGAGCAGGCCGTCGCCGTGGGTGCGCTCGGCGCGTTCGCTCAGCGCGACCTGCTCGGGATGCTGCAGGTCGAAGGCGAGTTGGGCGGCGGTCGGGTAACGTGCATCGGGGTCGACCTCGAGGCAGCGCAGGATGACCTCCTGCAGCCAGCGCGGCAGCGACGGTTGCAGCTCGCGCGGCGGTCGCGGCGGCTGGTAGAGGCGCCTGCGCAGGCCGCCGTCGCTGGTCGGTGCGCCGAAAGGTGTTTCGCCGGTGGCCAGGTAGTACAGGGTCACGCCGAGCGCGAACTGGTCACTGCGTGGGTCGTTGCGCACGCCCAGGATCTGCTCCGGTGCCATGTACGGTGCGGTGCCCATGGGGACACTGAACTGCTCGGCAAGAAGGTCGGGCAGGTGGGCGTGGTGGGACAGGCCGAAGTCGAGCAGGACCATGCGTTCGTCACCGCTGCGATCGACGTGCAGCAGCAGGTTGCCCGGCTTGATGTCGAGATGGACGACATGCTGGCGATGCAGGTCATCCAGTGCGAGCGCGGCCAGGGCGCCAAGCACGGCGACGCGCTCGGCAGCGATCGGGGTCTGTTCGAGCAGCGGTTGCAGGGTTTCGCCGCTGACGAGTTCCATGACCAGCCAGGGCTGGTCGCCGGTCTCGCCGGCAGCAACGAAGCGCGGCACGTGCGGCCCCGACAGCGAGGGCATGAGCATGCGTTCGACTTCGAAGCTGACGATGCGGCTCACACCCTCGCCGTAGCCGATGTTCGGCAGCTTGGCCAGCAGCGGAAATGCCTGTTGTGGATGCGCAACGCGCCAGAGCGTGGCCATGCCACCCTCGTGCAGCGGTTCGACCAGCGTGTAGCCGCCGATGTCGAGGCCGGGGCGCAGGTCGATCGGCATGGCTCAGGTTCCTGTCAGCAGGCGTGCGGCGAAGGCATCGGGAAGACCGGCCGCACGGATCTTTGCGGCGGCGCGTTCATGGTCGTAGGGCACCCGCAGGAAGCACAGCATGGCGCTGCCCTGGTCAAACCAGGCGCAGGCCGCTGCCGGGTTGTGGTCGCGCGGCTGGCCGCAGGAACCGGGGATCGCCAGCCAGCGCCGCGAGGCGATCAGCGGGATCGGCTGGCCGGGCGTCGGCGCGAAATGGCTGGCGCCATGCGCCTGGGTGAAGTACAGCGCGGGTTCGTGCACATGGCCGCAAAAGGTCAGGCGGGCATCGGTGGCGGCAAGGCTGCGTGCGGCGGCCAGCGTGTTGCCGACATAGGCCCAGCCGTCCGCTGCCCAGGCATTCGCATGCACATAGAGTTGCTCGCCTGCGCGTGCCTGGAGCGGCAGGGCGGCGAGAAAGGCGCGTTGTTCGGCATCGAGTCGGGCGGCCGTCCACGCGATCGCCGCTTCCGCCTGCTCATTCATCGTGCTGCTGCCGGCCGCGACCGCAGCAGCGTCGTGGTTGCCGAGTACGGCGAGCGCGCCGGCGGCGACCTGTTCGCGCACGAAATCGACCATCCAGACCGGATCGGCGCCGTAGCCGACCAGGTCGCCGAGGAACACGTAGCGCTCGCAGCCGGCCTTGCGCAGCGCCTTGAAGCAGGCCTCGGTCGCCTCGCGGTTGGCGTGCAGGTCGGCAAGCAGGCCGATGCGCATGGCGGGCTGGCGTCCTCGCGGTGGTGCTCTGGTCCGCCCAGCCTGCCTGCAAAGCGCGGGCAGGTCGAGTCGACGTTGGTCGGTGGCCCGCGCCTGCTTTCCTTCCCGCGCATCCGCGCGGAAGGACAAGCAAGCGCTGCAGGGACCGACGACCGATATCCGTTCAGAGCGCTTCGAAGATGCCAGCCGCGCCCATGCCGGTGCCGATGCACATGGTGACCATGCCGTACTTCTGCTGGCGCCGGCGCAGGCCGTGGATCAGCGTCGCGGCGCGGATCGCGCCGGTTGCACCGAGGGGATGGCCGAGAGCGATCGCGCCACCGAGCGGATTGACCTTCGCCTCATCGAGGCCGACATCGCGGATCACCGCCAGCGCCTGTGCGGCGAACGCTTCGTTGAGCTCGATCCAGTCGAGCTGTTCCTTGGTCAGTCCGGCCAGCGACAGCGCCTTCGGGATCGCCGCGATCGGGCCGATGCCCATGACTTCGGGACGTACCCCGGCGACGGCGAACGAGACGTAGCGCGCGATCGGCGTGAGGTTGTACTCCCGGATGGCCTTTTCACTGGCGAGCAGCAGGGCGCCAGCGCCATCGGACATCTGCGAGGAATTGCCGGCGGTGACGCTGCCCCCGAGCTTGAACACGGTGCGCAGCCGGGCCAGGCCTTCGGCGCTGGTGTCGGCACGCGGCCCCTCGTCGGCATCGATCGTGCGCGTGTCGGCCTTGATCGTGCGTTTCGCGAGGTCGGGGTAGCGGTCGTCGAGCGCGAACGGCACGATCTCTTCCCTGAACTCGCCGGCGGCTTGTGCGGCGAGTGCCTTGCGGTGCGAGGCGAGGGCGAAGGCGTCCTGGTCCTCGCGGCTGATCTTCCACTCGCTGGCCACGTTCTCGGCAGTGATGCCCATGCCATAGGCGATGGCGATGTTCTCGTCGCGGAACGCAGCCGGGTTCATGGCGATGCGGTGACCCATCATCGGCACCATGCTCATGCTCTCGGTGCCGCCGGCCAGCATGAGGTCGGCATCGCCGGTGCGGATGCGGTCGGCGGCGAGCGCGATGGCCTGCACGCCGGACGAGCAGAAGCGGTTGATGGTCTGTGCCGGCACGCTGTTTGGCAGGCCGGCGAGCAGGATGCCGATACGGGCGACGTTCATGCCCTGCTCGGCCTCGGGCATCGCGCAACCGATCACGGCGTCATCGATGCGCGCGGGGTCGATGCCCGGCGCGGCGGCGACGGCGGCGCGTACGACGTGGGCGAGCAGGTCGTCCGGGCGCGTGTTGCGGAATGCGCCGCGTGGGGCCTTGCCGACCGGCGTGCGCACGGCGGAGACGATGTAGGCGTCCTGGATTTGCTTGGTCATTGGAAACTCCGGGAATCGGGAATGGGGAAATGGGGAATCGCGGAAGCGGGTGGATGGAACCGTCGGCGCACTGCGCCCTGATCGATTCCCCATTCCCGATTCCCGATTCCCGGCTTTGATCAATTCCTCAGCGGCTTGCCGGTGGAGAGCGTGTGGGCGATGCGCTCCTGCGTCTTCGGCATCTGTGCGAGTTCGACGAAATGCCTGCGCTCGAGGTCGAGCAGCCACTGCTCATCGACCTGCGAGCCGCGCTCGATGGTGCCGCCGCACAGCGTGTCGGCGATGCGGCTGGCAATCTCGAAATCGTGCGCCGAGATGAAGCGGCCTTCGCGCATGTTGACCAGCATCATCTTGAGCGTGGCCGTGCCGACGTCACCGGCTACGCTGATGTCGCGCGCCGGCAGTGGCGGGCGCCAGCCCGAATCGGCCATCGCCGCGGCGACCGTCCGCGCGACGTGGAGCAGTTCATAGGCATTGAATACGATGACGTCGTCGGGGCGCAGCAGGCCGAGCTGCTTGGCTTCGAGTGCACTGCCCGAGACCTTCGCCATGGCGACCGTCTCGAACATGCGCTTGACCCCGTCGAAGGCGTCGCCGACCGGGTTGCGCGACGCGCGCAGGGCGAGTTCCTTGAGGCCGCCGCCGGCCGGCAGCAGACCTACACCGGCTTCGACCAGGCCGATGTAGCTTTCCAGCGCGGCCACTGTGCGTGCTGCATGCATCTGGAATTCGCAGCCGCCGCCAAAGGCCATGCCGCGCACGGCGGCGACAATGGGGACCAGCGAATACTTGATGCGCATGCTGGTGGCCTGGAAGTTCGCCACCATCGCCTCGAAGGCGTCGATCTTGCCGGCCTGGATCAGGCCGAGTGCGCCCTTGAGGTCGGCGCCAGCCGAGAACGGTTCCCCGGTCTGCCAGATCACGACCGCCTTGAATGCTTTTTCCGCTTCCTCGATCGCGCGTTGCAGGCCGTCCAGCACGGCGTCGTTGACCGTGTTCATCTTCGTCTTGAACGAGATGACGCCGACGTCGTCGCCAAACGACCAAAGGCGTACACCGTCGTTTTCCCAGGCGGTCGTGCCGGTATCGAAGCGCTCGCCGAGCAAGGGGTCTGGGAACGGTTGGCGCGCGTAGACCGGGGCATTCGAGCGCGGCAGGTTGCGGCCGGTGGTCGGCGAGTACGAACCATCAGGCCCGTGCACGCCATCACGACCATCGCTGACCCAGGCAGGCAGCGGTGCGGTGCTCATGGCCTTGCCCGCGGCGATGTCCTCGGCGATCCACTGCGCGACCTGCTTCCAGCCGGCAGCCTGCCAGGTCTCGAACGGGCCAAGCTTCCAGCCGTAGCCCCAGCGGATCGCGAGGTCGACGTGGCGAGCGCTGTCGGCGATGTCGGCCAGGTGGTAGGCGGTGTAGTGGAAGAGGTCGCGGAACATCGCCCAAAGGAACTGCGCCTGCGGGTCGGTCGAGGTGCGCAGGGCGGCAAACTTTTCCGCCGGATCCTTGATTGCGAGGATCTTCGCGGTTTCCTCGCTGGCGCCCTCGCTGGCCGGGCGGTAATCCCGTTTGCCGAGGTCGAGGACGTGGATGTCCTTGCCGACCTTGCGGAAGAAGCCGGCGCCGGTCTTCTGGCCGAGCGCGCCCTGGTCGATCAGCGCCTGCAGCCAGGCCGGGGCGTTGAAGTAGCGGTGCCAGGGATCGTCGGGCAGGGTGTCGCGCATGGTCTTGATGACGTGCGCCATGGTGTCGAGACCGACCACGTCCGAGGTGCGGTAGGTCGCGCTCTTCGGGCGGCCGATGGCCGGGCCGGTGATCGCGTCGACGGCGTCGAAGCCGAGCCTGAACTGTTCGGTGTGGTGCATCGTGGCGAGGATCGAGAACACGCCGATGCGGTTGCCGATGAAGTTCGGCGTGTCCTTGGCGTAGACGACGCCCTTGCCGAGCGTGCTGGTCAGGAAGGCTTCGAGCGCGCCGAGCAGGCCACAATCCGTCTCGCGCGCCGGGATCAGTTCGACCAGGTGCATGTAGCGCGGCGGGTTGAAGAAGTGGATGCCGCTGAAGCGCGGGCGCAGCGCGGCCGGCAGTGCTTCGGCCAGGGCATTGATCGACAGGCCTGAGGTATTGCTTGCAACGAAAGCAGAATCAGATACATATGGCGCAATCTTCTTGTAAAGGTCGAGCTTCCAGTCGAGCCGCTCGGCGATCGCTTCGATGATCAGATCGCAGTCCTTCAGAAGATCGAGGTGTTCGTCGTAGTTGGCCGGGATGATCGCCGTCGCGCGTGTCGCATCAGCCAGTGGCGCGGGCGAGAGCTTGGCGAGGTTGGCGATCGCCTTGATCGCGATGCCGCTTTTCGGCCCTTCCTTCGCCGGCAGGTCGAACAGCACGGTCTCGACGTCGGCATTGGTCAGGTGCGCAGCGATCTGCGCACCCATGACGCCGGCACCGAGCACGGCGGCCTTGCGGATGCGGAGGAATGGGTTGTTCATCGAAAACTCCAAAGTTGAAAGCGTTGACTTGAAAAGTGCGGCCATGGATTGCCGCTATTGGACGATACGAAGATGCGATGTTCGGGAAGTGGCTCGGGTTCTCTCGCAGCAGCGAGCAGGGACGATCGCGCCGGTTACGCCCGCAACCCGGCGGCCGCGAACCGGATCAGATGCTCGGCCGCCCGTTCGCGGTGGGCCTGCTCGGACATGCTCGAGCTTCGCTTGATGACGCCGAAGTCGGCCATCGCATAGGTCAGCGCTCCGGCGATGATGTCGATGCGCCAGTACAGTTCCTCCTTGTCGAGGTGCGGCAACTGAGCGCCGAAGGCGTTGGCGAACTCCTTCAGCACATGCCCGTAGTTGTCCGACAGGAACCGGCGCAGGCGCTCGTTGTGTTCAGCATAGGCACGAGCCAGCACACGCATGAAGGTCGCGCCGCCACTCGTGTCGATCGACAGCGCGAGCGCCGGGTGTATGAAGGCGGCGAGCAGATCCTCGAGGGTCACTCGTGGCTGTGCGAGCACGCGCGCCAGCGCATCGAGGCGCTGTGTGCTGAGTTCGTCGAGGCGGCGGCGGAAGACCTCGTTGACGAGATTGTCCTTGGAGCCGAAGTGATAGTTCACTGCGGCGAGGTTGACCTTGGCGGCGGCGGTCAGTTCACGCAGCGAGGCACCGGCGAAACCGTTGCGTGCGAACAGTTCCTCGGCGGCGCCGAGGATGCGCTCCTTGGTCGAGAAGTGCGGCGAGTCCACGGGGTTCCCTGCGATCGATGTCGAACAACTGTTTGAATCATACGTGGGGGGGGGCTGGCCGGCAATGGAAAACGCGACCCCGTGCGCACTTGCGGGGTGCACATGGTCACGAAATCGATCTAGAATGCGCAGCGGATTTGCCCGCTAACTGCCCGGATTGACGTGGTTTTGCTTCCCGGCGCCCGTCCGCCGCGGTTCCCCTGTCCCCGAAAACGCAAGGTCCCCGAACAATGGCGCTGGAGCGCACCCTGTCGATCATCAAGCCCGATGCCGTGAAGAAGAACGTCATCGGCGAAATCTATTCCCGTTTCGAGAAGGGCGGCCTGAAGGTCGTCGCCGCACGCATGAAGCAGCTCTCGCGCGCCGAGGCGGAAGGTTTCTACGCGGTCCATCGCGAGCGGCCGTTCTTCGGTGCGCTGGTCGAGTTCATGATCTCGGGTCCGGTGATGATCCAGGTGCTCGAAGGCGAAAGCGCAATCGCCAAGAACCGTGAGCTGATGGGGGCCACCGATCCGAAGAAGGCAGACAAGGGCACGATCCGTGCCGATTTCGCCGACTCGATCGATGCGAATGCCGTGCACGGCTCCGACGCACCGGAAACGGCAGCGCAGGAAATCGCCTACTTCTTCGCCGCGTCCGAGATCGCGGCACGCTGAGCGGGCATGTGACGGCCGTGGAAAAATCCAACCTGTTCGGCCTCGATCGCCAAGGCCTGCGCGAGTTCTTCGCGCAGGCCGGCGAGAAGCCGTATCGTGCCGACCAGGTCATGAAATGGATCTACCACCGGCACGTCACCGATTTTTCCGCGATGACCGATGTCGGCAAGGCGCTGCGTGCCAAGCTCGAAGGCATCGCCGAGATCGTGCCGCCGAACGTGCTGTTCGAAAAACAGTCGACGGACGGCACCCACAAGTGGTTGCTCGGCATGGACAGCCGCAACGCGATCGAGACGGTGTTCATCCCGGAAAGCACGCGCGGCACGCTGTGCGTGTCCTCGCAGGTCGGCTGCGGACTGAACTGCCAGTTCTGCTCGACTGCCACGCAGGGCTTCAACCGCAACCTGTCGACTGCCGAGATCATAGGTCAGGTCTGGGTGGCGGCGCGCCACCTCGGCAACGTCCCGCACCATCAGCGCAAGCTCACCAATGTGGTCATGATGGGCATGGGTGAGCCGCTGCTCAATTTCGACAACGTCGTGCGTGCGATGAGCATCATGCGCGACGACCTTGGCTTCGGCCTCGCCAACAAGCGCGTCACCCTGTCGACCGCTGGTCTGGTACCGATGATCGATCGTCTCTCGGAGGAGAGCGACGTCTCGCTGGCTGTGTCGCTGCATGCCCCGAACGATGCACTGCGCACCGAACTGGTGCCGCTGAACAGGAAGTATCCGATCAGCGAATTGATCGATGCCTGCGCGCGCTACGCCGCGCGCCGCCCGCGCACAACGATCACCTTCGAGTACACCATGATGAAGGGTGTCAACGACACCCCGGAGCTCGCGCGGCAGTTGGTCAAGCTGATGCGCAAGGTTCCGAGCAAGGTCAACCTGATTCCGTTCAACCCGTTCGCCGGCACGCGCTTCGAGCGGTCCGACGAGACGACCATTCGTGCGTTCCAGAAGATCCTGCTCGATGCCAATGTCCTCACCATGGTCAGACGCACGCGTGGCGACGACATCGATGCAGCCTGCGGACAGCTCAAGGGTCAGGTCATGGACCGCACGCGCCGCCAAGCGGAATTCCAGCGCAAGCTGACCGGAGGTGTCGCCGATGCGGCGTGAACGTGCCGTCGTTGTGTGCCTGCTTGCCTTGGCCATCGCCGGCTGCGCCAGCAGCGGCGGTGGTTCGCGGCCGTCCAGTGTCGTCGATGCGCCGGCGAAATCGAATCCGGATGATCCGCGCACCAAGGCGGCCAAGGAGAATACCGAGCTTGGCCTGGGCTATATGCGCCAAGGCAAGCTGGAGATCGCCCTCGAGAAGCTCAACAAGGCACTATCCGCCGATCCGCGCTACACGGATGCGCACACCGTCATTGCAGTTCTCTACGAGCAGATCGGCGACCGTGCCAAGGCCGAGGAGCACTACCGGCGCGCGGTGCAACTGCGGCCGAGGTCGGGCAACGAGAACAACAACTACGGCTGGTTCCTGTGCAATGCGCTCGGCCGTTATGACGACTCGGCAGGTTATTTCGAGAAGGCCGTCGCGGATCCGTTCTATCAGACCCCGGTAGTGGCCTTGACCAATGCGGGATCGTGTGCGATCAAGGCCGGCAGGTTCGATGTGGCCGAGCGCGATCTTCGCCTCGCCCTCGACCGCGATCCCAACCAGGCTGTGGCATTGCTCGGACTGGCCGACGTGCTCTACCGCAAGAACGAGTTCTTCAAGGCGCGCGCCTTCATCCAGCGTTACGAGGCAGTCGGCGGGGGGAGTGCGGAATCCCTGATGCTCGGACGCAACATCGAGCTTCGGCTCGGCAACGCGAGCGCGGCTGTCGACTACACACGACGTCTGCGCGAGCGTTTCCCCGATTCCGAACAGGCACGGATGCTTGACAACCCGGGTTCATCCTGATGCCGATCGACGAAGCCCAAGCCATGCGGTGGGAAGGTCGCATGGACGAATCATCCGGTCGGACCGGCGAGGTGGATCCTCGCCAGCTCGACCTGACGCTGTTTCCGGAGAACCAAACAGTGAGCAACGCCGGCCCCGAGCACGCTGAACTGGTCGATGCGCAGTCCCATGAACGGGATCCTGCAGGCTGCTCGTTGGCCGCCCCGCCGGACGACGTCGGCATCGGTGCGCGTCTGCGCATCGAGCGCGAGCGTCGCGGCTGGTCACGTGAGGACGTTGCCGCACGCCTCAAGTGGCAGGCCAGCCTCGTCCGCCGCATCGAGGAGGAGGACTATGCCGGCATCAGCCACGCGGTCTATCTGCGCGGCTACCTGGTCGGCTACACCCGCCTGCTCGGCCTGCCCGTCGAACTGGCCGATGCGGTTGTCACCCGGCATGCGCAAGCCGAGGAGCCGCTGGTTGCCACAGGCGCAATCTCACGTTCACGCTATCTGCTCGACCGCTACTCGGTCAGCGCGACATATCTGATCCTGACCGGCCTGGTCATCGGTCCGGCGGTCTGGCTCGCCACGCATGGTGGGCTCGCGCAGAACCTTGCGCGCACGGTCGTCCTCGACTCCGCCCCGGTGGTGACGACGGTTGCGGCCACACCAACCACCGTCGTCACCGAGCCGGCTGCGGTCGAGGCCACCGTCGTACCGGTGTCCGCGCCAATGGCGTTGGAACCGGCGCCGGTCGTGGCCTCGATGGCGCCGTTCCCCGCAGTGACGTCGTCCGTGGCGCCGTCCCCGGTCACAGACAAGGCCGCGCATTCGCTGTCGCTGCACCTGCGTGAGGCGAGTTGGGTCGAGGTGACCGCCGCGAATGGCGAGAAACTCGAATATGGGCTGCTCAGCGCCGGAACCGAACGCCGGTATTCGAGCGACGACGTGATCACCGTGCGCATCGGCAATGCCGAGGGGGCCGAAGTCGTCGCCGACGGGGAAGTCATCGACCTCGCACCGTTCCGCCGCGCCAATGTCGCTCATCTGAAGCTGTTCGGCAGCGACGCCAAGGTCGCCCGCGTCGAACTTTGAGCCGTCCGCATCCACGGCTTTTTTACGGGCTTGCTCCGGTTTCCTGATATCCTGCGCCGCTTCGCGTGGCGCCGGCTGGCTGGCGCCTGATCCGTGCGCGACGGTCAACTCCGGTGATATGGCATGGCTTTCGAAGTCCTCGACGAACACGAACAAGGCGAACTGGTCCGCAAGTGGGTGCGTGACAACTGGGTTTCGATCGCGGTTGGTATCGCAATCGGCCTGTCCCTGATTTTCGGTTGGCAGCAGTGGAAGCTGCGCCAGGTACGCACACAAGGCGAGGCGGCGATGCAATTCCGCGCCTTTGCCGACGCCATGGAGGCTGGGCGCGAAGACGATGCAACGAAGATCGCCGACGCCCTGCGCAGCAACCATGCAGGCAGTCCGTACGTGGTGTTCGCATCGCTCGAACAGGCCGAGAAGGCGGTTGCCAAGGGGGATCTCGCTGCCGCCCAGGCCGCGCTCGCTGTTGCCGACGCCAACACCAAGGACTCCACGCTGAAGGCACTGGTGGCGCTGCGCATGGCCAGCGTCCTGCTGGCCAACGGTGACGCGTCCGGAGCCCTTGCGCGAATTGACGGCATGTCGAAAACGGATTTCGTCGCACTCGCCAGTGAACTGCGAGGCGACGCACTCACCCGGCTTGGTCGCAGTGCCGATGCGCGCTCGGCCTACGAAGAAGCGCTGAAGGCGCTTGACCCGATGTCGCCGGGCCGCGACCTGATCGAGATGAAGCTTGGCGACCTGCCGGATGCGGAGAAACAGAATTCATGAAGCGCGCCCTCGTCGTCCCCGTCATCGCGGCAGCCATCGTTGCACTCGGTGGCTGCAAGTGGCTCGACAAGCTTGGCCGCAAGGACAACGTCGAGCCGCCGACGCCGCTGTCGGAGTCGTTCACGCCGACCCTCGCTGTACAGTCCCTGTGGACGGCCACGCCGGGCAAAGGTGCCGGCAACTCGGGTGCTCGACTGCGCCCGGCAGTGGCCGATGGCCGTCTCTATGTGGCGGGTGTCGACGGCAGCGTGCAGGCGCTGGACGCTGCCACCGGGCGCAACCTGTGGAGCGTGCGCGACAAGAAGGAACGCTGGTCCGGTGGCCCTGCAGCGAATGGCGACCTCGTCGTCGTCGGCTCCCTGGAGGGTTCCCTGCATGCCTTTTCCGCGACGGATGGCAGCCCGCGCTGGCAGAGCCGGATCGATGCCGAAATCATCACGGCACCGGCAATGGGCAACGATCTCGTCGCCGTGCGTGCGCAGAATGGTCGCCTGTTCGGCATCGACCCGGCCGACGGTTCGCGCAAGTGGGTCTACGAGCAGGCTGTGCCGGCGCTCAGCCTGCGCGGCAATTCCTCGCCGGTAATCGCCGGAGACCTTGTCGTCGGTGGTTATGACAGTGGTCGATTGGTCGCCGTGCGCAGTTCCGACGGTGCGCTGGCGTGGACACAGTTGCTGTCGAACGCCGAGGGCCGCACCGAGGTTGAGCGTCTCGCTGACATCGATGGTCAGGTCGTCGTTGATGCCAACGAAGTATTCGCCGTCGGCTACCGCGGCCAGATCGCCGTGTTCTATGCCGACAGCGGTCGCCCGGCCTGGGGGCGCGAGATGAACAGCTATGCCGGCGTCGGCGTCAGCGCGACCGCCGTCGTCACCAGCGATGCCGAAGGCAACGTGTGGGCGTTTGATCGCCAGAGCGGTGCCAACCTTTGGAAGAACGAGGAACTGCGCCACCGCTGGCTGACCGCGCCGGCAATCATCGGCAACCACGCCGTGGTCGGCGACCTCGACGGCTGGGTGCACTGGCTCGAACTCGGCGAAGGTCGCCTGGTCGCCCGCCAGCGCCTCGGCAAGAAGCCGATCGAAAGCACTCCGGTCGTCGCTGACGATGTCGTCTACGTCGAGGACGTCGAAGGGCGCATCGGCGCCTGGCGTACGCCCTGACATCAATCGCGCCCGCGCGCCGCGAGGCCGCGGGCGGTTCCGGTGCGGGCGGGGCCCGTACCGCTTGATCCATCCGCAACGGAGCGCCCGCGATGCTGCCCGTCGTCGCCCTGGTCGGACGCCCGAACGTCGGCAAGTCGACCCTCTTCAACGTCCTCACGCGTTCGCGCGACGCCCTTGTTGCCGACCTGCCTGGCGTCACCCGTGACCGCCACTACGGCATCTGCCGGCTCGAACCGCGCCGCTTCGTCGTCGTCGACACCGGCGGTATCGCCGACAGCGACGAAGGCCTGGCCGGCCTGACCACGCGCCAAGTCGAGCTGGCCATCGGCGAGGCCGATGTCGTCGTCTTCGTCGTCGACGCGCGCGACGGCCTGCTGCCGAGCGACGAGGCGATCCTCGTCCGCTTGCGCAAGCTCGGCAAACCGCTCGTGCTTGGCGTCAACAAGACCGACGGCCTCGACGAAGCGGCTGCGCTCGCCGAGTTTTCGCGCCTCGGTTCGGCCGCGGCGATTCCGCTTGCCGCCTCGCATGGCCGCGGCGTGGTGCCGCTGCTGGCCGCGGTAGCGGAGCGTCTGCCGCCGGAGATCGAGACCGAGCCGAGCAACGCCGACGAAGGCGGCATGCGTGTCGCCATCGTCGGCCGCCCGAATGTCGGCAAGTCGACCCTGGTCAACCGCCTGCTCGGTGAGGACCGGGTGATCGTCTCTGATGTCGCCGGCACCACGCGCGACTCGATCCGCGTGCCACTCGAACGCGACGGTCGCCGTTACACCCTGATCGACACCGCCGGCGTCCGGCGCAAGGGCCGCATCGACGACGCGGTCGAGAAATTCAGCGTCATCAAGACCCTGCAATCGGTCGAGGCGGCCAACGTCGTCGTCGTCGTGCTCGACGCGCGCGAGGGTGTGACCGACCAGGATGCGGCCCTCATCGGCCATGTGCTCGATGCCGGCCGTGCCCTGGTGATCGCCGCCAACAAGTGGGATGGCCTGGCCAAGTACGACCGCGAGCAATGCCGCGTCTCGCTGGCGCGCCGGCTGGTATTCGTCGAGTGGGCGCCGCAGGTGACGATCTCGGCGCTGCACGGCAGCGGCATCGGCGAACTCATGAAGGCGGTCAACCGCGCCTACGCCGCAGCCAATCGCAAGCTCACTTCGTCGGAACTCACGCGCGCGCTGGAGGCGGCCTATGCCGCCTACCAGCCGCCGCTCGTGCGCGGCCACGCGCCAAAGCTCAAGTACGCGCATCCAGGCGGATCGAATCCGCCGACCATCGTCATTCACGGTTCGCGCACGAAGCACCTGGCCGAGTCCTACCGGCGCTACCTCGAGAACTTCTTCCGCAAGCGTTACCGCCTCGAAGGCACGCCGATCCGCATCGACTTCAGCGAAAGCGAGAACCCCTACGCCGGCAAGAAGAACGTGCTGAGCGAAGGCCAGCAGAAGCGCCGCCAGCGCATGATCCGCCACGCCAAGCGCAACAAGCACTGAAGCCAGGTGCGGCACCATGAATCCCGTCGATGTGCAGGCGACCACCGCGGCGATCCTCGCCGGCGGTCGCGGCGAACGCATGGGCGGCGTCGACAAGGGCCTGCTCGAAGTCGATGGTCAACGTCTCGCCGAACGCGTCCTTGCCGCGCTGCGCGGGCAGGGCATCGACAATGTGCTGATCGTCGCCAACCGCTCGCATGATGAATATGCGCGCCTCGCGCCGGTCGTCGCCGATGCCGGGCCGGCCTTCCGCGGCCCGCTTGCCGGCATTGCCGCTGCACTCGCGGTCTGTGCGACGCCGTGGCTGTTGAGTGTGCCGGTGGATTGCCCGACACTGCCGCCGGACCTGTTCGCACGCCTCGCCACCGCTGCGCGCAGCGGCGCGGGCGCTGCGGTCTTCGTCGCGCACGATGGCGAACGCCGCCAGCCGCTGTTCGCGCTGTACCGGCGGACGCTCGCTGACGAAGCGGTCGCTGCGCTTGCCGCGAACCTCGGTGTGCATGCCTGGCAGGTGCGCATCGGCGCATGCGAGGTTGACTTCGCCGACATGCGCGCGCATTTCGCCAATCTCAACACGCCGGCCGAACTCGCTGCGCATGCAGGGAAGAACCACGATGGCTGATGCACCCGCCGGGGCTATCACGGTCGATGAAGCCGTCGCGCGCATGCTCGCGCTTGCCGCCTCGCGCCACCCCGGTACGGAAACCGTCGATCTGCATCGAGCGCTTGGTCGCGTGCTTGCCCGCGACGTCATGGCCGGCCACGACCTGCCGCCGTTCGCAAACTCGGCAATGGACGGCTTTGCCGTGCGTGGTGCCGATCTGTCCATCCACGGCGACACGTGCCTGCGCATTGCCGGTACGCGTTACGCCGGCGATCCGGAAACTGCCGCGATCGGCCCCGGCGAGTGCCTGCGCATCACCACCGGTGCGCCGCTGCCGAGCGGCGCCGACACCGTCGTCATCAAGGAGCGCGTGCGCGTCGAGGGTCATGTCCTCGTCGTGTCGGCCGGCGAGAAGGCCGGGGCCAACGTGCGCGCCGCCGGCGAGGACATCGCGCGCGGCATGCGGGCGCTCGCCGCTGGCGAGGTCATCGGCGCCGCGCGTCTCGGTGTACTCGCGTCGCTCGGTTGTGCGCATGTCGAAGTCACCCGCCAGCCGCGTGCCGCCGTGTTGAGCAGCGGCGACGAGCTGGTCATGCCGGGGCGACCGCTCGGTCACGCGCAGATCCATGACAGCAATGGCTTCAGTCTGGCCGCGCTCGCTGCCGAAGCCGGCGCCAGCCTGGTCCATGCACCGCTGCCGTTCCGCCATGTGCGGGATGACCGGGGCGTGCTGCGCGAAGTCCTGCTTGCCGCCGCGGCCGACGCCGATGTCATCATCACCAGTGGTGGTGTATCAGCCGGCGAGAAGGACCTGTTGCCTGCGCTGCTTGCAGAACTCGGCGAGGTCGTGTTCTGGAAGGTGCGCATGCGTCCCGGCATGCCGGTCCTGTGTGGCACGCTCGGCCGTACTGTGGTCGTCGGCCTGCCTGGGAACCCGGTATCCGGCGTCGTCACCTTCCTGTTGTTCGTGCGGCCCCTGCTGCGCGCCCTGCAGGGCATCGCCGAGCCATCTTCACCGCGCCTGCATGCGCGGTTGTCGGCACCGATCGCCAAGCGCCACGATCGTGCCGAGTTCATGCGCGCACGCCTCGAACCGCATGCCGATGGCACGCTCGGCGTACGCGTGCTGCCGAAGCAGGGCTCGGGCATGCTGCACGGCGTGGTCGTTGCGGACGCATTGGTGGTCGTGCCGGAGGATGTCCGCGAGCTCGACACGGGCCATGTGGTCGAAGTGATCGCCCTGCCTGCAGGATACTGAGCCGATGCCAAACCGCCTGCCACTGCCCGTCGAGATCGACCCCATCGATGCGCTCACGCGCCAGCGCGACGGCACCGTGCTGATCGACGTGCGCGAGGATGGCGAGCGCGAGGCCGGCATGCCGGCCGGCGCGCACGGCATCGCACGTGCGCAGCTGCCGGAACGCATCGACGCGCTCGCCAACCGCACGACGCCGGTCCTGTTGATCTGCGCCAGCGGACGTCGCTCGCTGCTCGCGCGCGATGACCTGCTCGCGCTCGGCTATCGCGACGTCGCCTCGGTGCGCGGCGGTTTCACGCGCTGGCGCGCGGAAGGCCTGCCGCAGGCGGACGGCGCGTTCGATTCCGACTCGGCCGAGCGCTATGCGCGTCATCTGCTCCTGCCGGAGGTCGGTGTCGCAGGTCAGCGCCGACTCGCGCAGGCGCGCATCGCCATGGTCGGCGCCGGTGGGCTCGGCTCACCGGCTTCGCTCTATCTGGTCGCCGCCGGTATCGGTCACATCAGCCTGATCGACGACGATCACGTCGAGCGCTCGAATCTGCAACGCCAGATCGTGCATGCCGATGCGCGCGTCGGCATGGCCAAGGTCGAGTCGGCGCGACAGACGCTGGCCGCGCTGAATCCGCAGGTACACATCGACACCCACGAGACACGCCTGTCGGCCGCGAACGTCGAAGCGCTCATCGCGGGCCACGAAGTCGTCATCGACGGCGCCGACAACTTCCCGACGCGCTACCTGCTCGATGCCGCCTGCCGTCGCCTGCGCATCCCGCTCGTCTACGGCGCCGTGCATCGTTTCAGCGGCCAGGTCAGCGTGTTCGACGCGCGCCGCGACGACTCGCCGTGCTACCGCTGCCTGTTTCCCGAAGCGCCCTCTGCGGCGGAAGCGCCGAACTGTAGCGAAGCCGGCGTGCTTGGCGTCCTGCCCGGCACCATCGGCCTGCTGCAGGCCACCGAGGCCATCAAGCTGATCCTCGGTCAGGGGCGAACGCTGGTCGGCCGCTTGCTGTGCTACGACGCGCTTGCCGCGGGCTTTCACGAGCTCGCCTTGCCGCGCGATCCGGCCTGCCCGGGCTGCGGCCCCGATGCCGTGTTCGACGGCTACGTCGATCTTGCGGCGCGCTGCAGGGCCGAACCGTAGGGGCAATCCCGGGCGTGACGCCTGGCCAGATTTCCCTGCCGCGAGCGCGCGACGCAGTCAGCGGAACGTGGCGCGGCGATGATCAGCTCTTGACCGCCGCCGGGCGACCACTACGCCGCCGCCGGCGCTTCTGGTTGCCTGCGGCGTGTTCGCCGCCATTGTTGCGCGATTGCTGGGCGTGCGGGCGTCGAGCCTGCGGCGAACCGTTGCGCGGCTGACGTGGGCCACCACTGCCACCTGGACCGTCGAGGCGCAGCGGTCGTGCCGGTTCAAAGCCGGGCACATCCTCGATGGCGATGTCCTGTTTGAGCAACTTGCGGATGTCGCGCAGCAGGCCTTCCTCGGCGTGGCTGACCAGGGACACGGCCAGGCCCTCGGCGCCGGCGCGGCCGGTGCGGCCGATGCGGTGCACGTAGTCCTCGGCGACCATCGGCAGGTCGAAGTTGATCACACGCGGCAACTGGTCGATGTCGAGACCGCGTGCGGCGATGTCGGTGGCAACGAGGATGCCGACCCTGCCGCTCTTGAAGTCGGCGAGCGCGCGCGTGCGCTGGTTCTGGCTCTTGTTGCCGTGGATCGCGGCTGCGCGCAGGCCGGCTTTGTCGAGCTGCTTGGCCAGTTTGTCGGAGCCGTGCTTGGTGCGGCAGAACACGAGGGTCTGGGCGGCGTCCGCTTCGAGCAGGTACAGCAGCAGGTCGCGCTTGGCCTCGGCATCGACCGGATGCACGCGATGGCTGACAGTGGCGGCGACGCTGTTCGGCCTGGCCACCTGGATCTCGTCGGGGGCATGCATGAACTGCGCAGCCAGCGCCTTGATCTCGGTCGAGAACGTCGCCGAGAACAGCAGGGTCTGGCGCTGCGCGGGCAGGGCCGCCAGCACGCGCTTCATCTGCGGCAGGAAGCCCATGTCGAGCATGCGGTCGGCCTCGTCGAGGACGAGCACCTCGATCGCGGACAGGTCGACGCTGCGTTGCTGCATGTGGTCGAGCAGCCGACCCGGGGTGGCGACGACGATGTCGACGCCACGGCGCAGTGCGTCGATCTGCGGATTCATGCCGACGCCGCCGAAGATCGTCAGCGATTTCGCGCCGACGTGCTTGCCGTAGGTGCGCACGCTGTCCTGTACCTGGGCGGCGAGTTCACGCGTCGGCGTCAGGATCAGTGCGCGTGGTCTGCGTGGCGCGCCGGTGGCGCGCGCATGGCGCATGTAGAGGTGTTCGAGCAGGGGCAGGGTGAAGGCGGCGGTCTTGCCGGTGCCGGTTTGTGCGCCGGCCATGACGTCGCGGCCGGCGAGCACCACTGGGATCGCGGCGGCCTGGACCGGGGTCGGTTCGGTGTACTGCTGTTCGGCGATCGCGCGCAGCAGGGCGGGCGACAGCCCGAGGGTGTCGAAACTCATGGAAAACTTCCTTATGTGTACCCGGAGCGTCCCTGTGAACCGCGCAGCGGGAAATGAAATGGCGGCCGCGACCCAGGACGGGTGCGTGCCGGTTGCTGGCGTCGAAGACCGAACGGGGAAGCATCGCGCGGAGCCGCTGGTGCGGGGCGCGGGCCTTGAGGGAAGTCGGAGGGCAACGCTGCAAAAACGCGCGCATCTTAGCGCAACGCGACCAAGCGGGCCAGCACAGACATGACCTGTGTCCTTTGACCGCAGGCGACACCGTGCGTAGCCTGCCGCGCCATGCGCATCACCTTCGAACTCGACTCCGCCGATCTCAGGCGATTCCACGACGCCTTCGAGCGCGCGCGGCGACTCGCCGCCGCAGCCGACGAGATCGACATCGTCGATGCAGCAAAACAGGCGCTGGACTCGCTCAGCCTGGACGGCGTGCCGACCTATGTGCGCCGGCGCCTCGTCCACGTGCAGCGCCTGTTGCTGATGTTCGAAGACGACGAATGGGCGCTGCCCGAGCCCGAGCGCGGTGACGCGCTTGCCGTGCTGGCCTATTTCAGCGACCCGGATGACCTCATCCCCGATCACATGGCCGGTATTGGCCTGCTCGATGATGCGGTCATGCTCGAACTGCTTGCCCGGCGCATGCGTCACGTGCTCGAGGCCTGGGAACGTTTCCGCGTTTTCAGGGAGGGGCTCGACAACGGCGCCGTGGTGCCGGAACGGGTCGAGCGTTCGCGCCGGATCGGTGACGAGCGCGCGCGGATCCTCGCCGTGATGCGCGCGCGGCGGCGCCGTTCCGCTGCAATCAGTGGCGTGAAGTGATAGCCTCGCCGCCCTTTTTCGAACCGGTGGCGGAGCGCGGCATGCAGATCGAGAACAACAAGGTCGTCACGATGCACTACAGCGTGACCGGCACGGACGGTGAGGCCATCGAGGATTCGCGTGCCGCCGGTACCCCAATCGAAGTGCTGGTTGGCCATCGCGGCATCATTCCCGGGATCGAGAAGGCCCTGCTCGGCCGTGCCGCCGGCGAGCGCTTCACGGTGGATGTGAGCGCGGCGGACGGTTATGGCGAACGCCAGCCCGGCAACCTGCAGCGTGTGCCGAAGAAATACTTCCGCGACGCCGCACGCCTCAAGCCCGGGATGCTGACCACGCTGGCGATGAAGCAGGGCGGGCAGCGCATGGTCACCGTGGTCAAGGTCGGCTCAAGTGTCGTCGATGTCGATCTCAACCATCCTCTCGCCGGCCGCGATCTGCGCTTCGACATCGAGATCATCGGCGTGCGTGATGGCGACGAGAGCGAAATCGCCCATGGTCACGTGCATTCGGCGGGTGGTCACGCGCACTGACGCGCGCGATCGCGTCAGCGGATGATGCGTTGGCCGTGGCGGAAGGTTTCGCGCCAGCCACGTGTGTCCAGACTGTCGAGGCGCACGGTGCCGCCACTGTTCGGGGCATGCACGAAGCGGCGCTCGCCGACGTAGATGCCGACGTGGGTGATGGTGCGGCGGTTGCCGAACAGCACCAGGTCGCCGCTGCGCAGGTCGTCGGCGGCCAGCCGGGGCGAGGGCAGGGCGGCGATGGCGGCCGAGGTGCGCGGCAGATCGATGCCGGCGGCGTCGCGGAACACGTAGCCGACCAGGCCGCTGCAATCGAAGCCGCCTTCCGGCGTGTTGCCACCGTAGCGGTACGGCGTGCCGACCAGGGCCAGCGCCCGGAACAGCACCGCATTGGCGGTGTGTCCGGCCGATCGGTTGGCTGGCGTGGATGCCGGGCGGGAGCGGGCATCGTCGCGTGGCGGCGCATGGCCGCAGGCGGAAAGCAGGATCAGGAGGAATATCGCCGGGAGGAAGGCGCGTCGCATCGGTCGAAACTGCGCGAACTTCGGCGTCTGGTCAACGGCCTGGATGCGCTGATCGATTGTTTGCGGCTGAAGCGGCTCCCACAGGGCATTGATTCGTGGGGGCGGCTTCAGCCGCGGTTGAACGATTTCGGGAGTGTTCCCGCTGATCAGGCGCAGAGCGTCAGGTGACGACGCGCGGGGGCGGATTCGGCAACCGGCTCGGGACTTCCGATCAGGGCCTCGTGCAGGGTCTGCACGGCTTCCTCGAAACGCTGCAGGCGATCCTGGGCGGCGTTGGCAACGACGGTCGGAACCTCGCCGGCATCGAGCAGGTTGCGCAGCAGTTCGCGGTGCGCCGGGCTGAAATCGTGGTCGAGCAGGGCTTCGTCGAGGGCGCAGATGACCGCTGCCAGCCAGCCCGAGGTGGGGGCACGGAGGGCGAGCAGGAGTTCGTTGGTCGGCGCGTTCATCGTTGGGCCTCTTGGCGGGTGGACATCTGACATGAAGCAGTGTTCGTGCCAACTGCTGCGCGGCAAGGAATCGCGCATTGGACTAGCCTTTCGCGCACAACCGGGACCGAGCCCCGGGTCGGATGAACGGGGTTTGGTCACATGTCGACACGATTTGCCGTTCTTGGCGCAGGGTTGCTGCTGGCGTTGACCGCGATGGCGCAGGCGCCCGAGTCCATCCTGCCGCCGCTGGAAGCCGGGGAACCATCAGCCGTGACCGGGCCGGTCGGCCCCGGTGATGCGGAACTGGCGGCCTTCGTCGACGGCGCGATGGCGACCGCGCTCGAGGACGAGGGCATCGCGGGTGCCGTCGTCGCCGTCGTCGACCGCTCGCGCACACGCCTGCTGCGCGGCTATGGCCATGCCGGGTTCGCGCCTGCCCGTACGGTCGATCCCGAAACGACGCTGTTCCGGCTCGGATCGGTATCGAAGACCTTCACCTACCTGGCGGCGATGCAACTGGCCGAGCAGGGGCGGCTCGACCTGCAGGCCGAGGTGAACCGCTACCTGCCGGCTGCCCTGCAGCTGCCGGACGAGGGCTGGCCGGCGGTGCGCGTGCATCATCTGCTCACCCACACGGCTGGTTTCGAGGACAGCGCGCTCGGCCACCTGTTCCGCTTCGACGCGGAGCATGCGCGCAGCCTCGAGAACTACCTCGCTACCTATCGCCCGCGTCGCGTGCGTGCTCCGGGGCAGGCGGCGGTTTACTCCAACTATTCGGTCGGTCTGCTCGGCGCGATCGTCGCGCGCGTGGTCGCAAAGCCGTTCGAGGCCCATGTTGCCGCCAGCCTGTTCGTACCGCTGGGCATGCAGGCGACGCGCTTCTCGGAACCGGCGACCGAGGCCGAGGCCGGCGCGTGGTCGCAGGGTTTCGTGCGCCGAAACGGCCACCACCTCGCCCAGCCGTTCGAGATCATAGCCCCGCTCGCGCCGGCTGGCTCGGCCTCGAGTACGGGCGCCGACATGGCGCGCTACCTGCGCATGCTGCTCGGTGGCGGCGAACTCGATGGCGTGCGCGTGCTCGGTGCGGCGACATTTGCCGAGCTCTCGGGGGTGGATGTGCGCAATGCCGATGCCGTGGGTGGTATCGCCAACGGCTTCTTCCGCGAACGCCATGGCCGGCATGAAAGCCTCGAGCATGGCGGTGCTACGTTGTGGTTCCACAGCAACCTCGTCGTCCTGCCGGATGCCGGGCTCGGCGTGTTCGTTTCGACCAATACCGCCAGCGGGCGCCGGCTCGCGCGCGAACTGCCACGGCACATCCTCGAGTTTCTGCTCGCCGACGCACGTCCGTCGCCACCGCCTGCGGAGCCATCGGACTTCGCCGGGCGCGCAACCGGTTTTGTTGGCACCTACCTGTCGGCGCGACGCAACTTTTCGACATTCGAAAAGATGGCCGTGCTGCTCGATGGGGCGATGAGCGTGCGCGTCGATGGCAATGCGTTGGTGATCGACGGCGCAGCCGCGTCCACACGCTACGTTGAGGAGTCGCCACTGGTATTCCGCGCCGTCGACAGCGGCCAGCGCATTGCCTTCCAGCGAATGGCAGATGGCTCCATTGGCGGCTATGCCGGCAGCTATGGCCACACCGTGTTCGAGCGGGTCGGCTTCATCGACAAGCCATCGACTTTTCTGGCGGCACTTGGCGTGCTCGCGCTGACCGCACTCGGGGTCCTGCTCTGCGCTTGGCGGCGCGGTGCGCTGCCGGAGCGGGCGCGCATCCGCGACGGCCGCGCGGTTGCCTTCGTATTGATCGCGACGGCAGCCGGCTGGCTGATCGCCCTGGTCCTGCTCGCTGCCGCCGTGGCCGGCATGCTCGCAGCCGGCGGCGAGATCGTCGTGCGTCATCCGACACCAGCCCTTGGGGTAGCCAGCATCGCCCTGCACATCGTCGCGGTGATGAGCCTGTTCTGCGCACTGGCCGTGCCGGCGGCCTGGCGCGCGCGTGGTTGGAGTGCCGGTCGCCGCCTGCGCCACGTTTTCGTCGTGCTCGTGTTTCTTGGCGTGATCGCCTTGGGCTTGCGTTGGAAGCTGCTGTTCGCGCCGCTCCTGCTGGGCGAATGACGGACTACAATCGAGCGATGACGATGCGCGATTGCGATGTGCTGATCCTTGGCGGTGGCGTGATCGGCTTGGCCTGCGCACACTACCTGCTTGCTGGCGGACGTGCGGTCACTGTTCTCGAGCAGGGCCGCATCGGTGGCGGCAGTTCGTACGGCAACTGCGGCACGCTGACGCCGAGCCATGCCACGCCGCTGGCCATGCCGGGCACGATCGGTCACGCGCTGCGCTGGATGTTCAAGGCCGATGCTCCGCTGCGCGTAGTTCCGCGCTTCGATCCGGCACTTTGGCGCTGGTTTACGCGCAGCGCACGCCTGTGCAACTGGCGCGACTTCGTGCGCATCACCGCGGCCAAGGCGCCGTTCCTCGTGCAGTCGCGCCAGTTGATCGAGGCGCTCGTGCGTGACCAAGGCATCGATTGCGGTTTCCGCGCCGATGGCACGCTGTATGTCTACCGCGACGCCCGCGAGTACGCACGATCGCAATGGCTGCCGCGCGCGCTCGGTGATGTCGGCATTTCCGTCGACGTGCTCGATGGTGCCGAAATCGAAGCGCGCGAACCGGCATTGAAGCCGGGTGTGGCCGGGGGCTATTTCTTCCCTGGCGATGCCAGCCTGCGCCCGGATCGCTACGTTGCCGGCCTTGCCGCCAGTGTCCGTGCACGTGGTGGCCATCTGGTCGAGAACGCCCGCGTCACCGGCTTCGAGCGTGCCGGTGCGCGCATCACGGCGGTCATCGGCGATGGTTTTGCGTATCGTCCGCGCGATGTCGTGTTCGCGCTCGGTGCCTGGTCGCCGCTGCTCGCGCGCAAACTGGGCCTGCACCTGCCGATCCAGCCTGGCAAGGGCTACTCGATCACGTACTCGCGTCCAACGCTCGCGCCGCACCTGCCGATCGTCCTGCGCGAAGCCAGCGTCTGCGTCACGACCTGGGCCGACGGCTACCGCCTTGGCAGCACGATGGAGTTCGCCGGCTACGACAGCTCGCTCAACCGCACTCGCCTCGACGCGTTGCGCCACGGCGCGGAGCGCTATCTCCGCGAACCGGAAGGCGCGCAACGCCAGGAAGACTGGTATGGATGGCGGCCGATGACGCCGGACGACCTGCCGATCGTCGGCGTGACTCCCGGCATCGACAACCTCTGTCTCGCCACCGGCCATGGCATGCTCGGCGTGACCATGTCGGCGCTGACCGGCAAGCTGGTCGGCGAGCTGTTGTCCGGTCAGCCGACCTCGATCGATCCCACGGCATACCGGTTGGCGCGGTTCGGGTGATGGTGCTGCCGGCGGTCGCCTTAGTCCGCTTTCACCGACGTACCCGTGGCAGGAAACGGCTTCAGGCAGTCGTGGCATCGCTCCGGTCGGGCTGGCCGCGTTCATGGCGTCGGTGAACTCACCGTGTAGGTGATCCGTACCGACAACAGCGCCGTGCGCTCCGCCAGCGCGAGCGTCTGCTCGGCGCCCCACTCGGCGTGCAGGTAGTAGGCGTGGTTCTGGTTATCCACGGTTGCGTTGCCGATGCTGACGACCTGCAAGGGGATGACGCCAGCCTGAACGCCGGTACTGTTGACTGAGGCCATCTGCACCGCGGCGCCGCTCGCATGGCTGCGTCGCAACAGGCGGACAGTGACATCGTGATCGGGGGAACTGTCGTTTACCCAGGCATGCAGACCGGTGATCACCGCGCCGTGGGGCAACTGTACGGGCGCACTGGAATTCACGCTGCGTGCGGCGGCGACCAGACGGATGTATTGCGCAGGGCCGCCGCGTCCACCTGTGTCGCTAGCGATCCAGCGGTCATTGTTCACTGTGAACGTGCGCCCATCGATGCTGAGCCAACGCGTCACCGGCGCGGTCTGGATCGGTCCTTCGACGTACAGGCCCGCAGGTGGCGGGGTTGTGTTGACGCCCACGGCCACGCCACCGTTGGCATGCACGCGCAGGCGCGTGGTGCCGTCGACCTGCACCCGCAGCGCCGACTCCCCGGCCGGCGCCGCGACGTGCAGGCGGTCGGACGGATTGTCCAGGCCGATGCCGGTGCGGCCCTGGAAATAGTTGCGACCGCCGACGAAATGACCAGCGAAGCCGTCCGCACTGTCGTTGCGTGCGCTCAGCGCGTAGTTGGCGTTGCCGCTGGTCGCCGAACTCCACGCACGCACGGCGGTGCCGGCGGGGCTGGCGCTGCGACCCAGCACGCCGATGGTGTTGCCGCTGGTGGCCTGGGCGTAGGCGAAAACACCCAGTCCGCCACTGCTGGCGTTGTTGGCGTGCACGCCGATGGTGCTGCCACTGGTGGCGCTGGCGATGGCAGCCACCGCGGTGGCTGCTGCGCCACCGCTGCCGGTGCCGACCACTTCGGCCCGGATACCGGAGGTGTTGACCGGTCCGTGGTGACGCACCTGCAAGCCGATCGTATCGGTCACCGACGGCGCCAAAAGCAGGTCCATGCGGGCCGCGGGTACACTGGTGCCGATACCGACACGTCCGCCGTTGTAGTGCAACCCGTTGTCATCGGTCCGCCATGGCGCCTGGGCGAAGAGCGCGTCGACGGCGCTATACGCCAGGTTTGCCGACGCGGCCGTCTGCGCATTGACTGCGTTCTGCGCATTGACTGCGTTCTGCGCATTGACTGCGTTCTGCGCATTAACCGCATTCTGCGCATTGACCGCATTCTGCGCCGAATTGGCCTGGCCAGCCTGGTGGGCGTAGGTCGCAAACGGCGAGGCCATGACCGGCTGACGACCCATCACGACGCTCTGCGGCGGATCGCCGTGTTCGACCGCCACCTGCATGTAGACGAGCTGAGTGCCAGTGGGAAACATCACCGGCAGGGCCAGCGAGAAGCGTCCGGCCAGGACCGGTACGTTGGTGATCGTCAACGGCGCACCGAAGACCGATCCGCCGCTGGACGCATCCCAGTAGCTGAACGTGAAGGTGGTCGGCCCGTTGACCGGCACACCGTCGGCGACCAGCTCGCCCTGGTAGCTGAAGGTGTCGGTCGGCAGCTCGCCGCGTGTCGCCATCAGCTCCTCGTAGCTGACGACCAAGGCATCGTCGGCATGGGCGGTGGCGGCCAGCGCCGACAGCAGCAGCCATGCGATGTGCGGGATCAGGCGGTTCATGGCGTCTCTCCTTGTTCGACGTTGGGCAGGTACGTTTCGAAGCCGTTGGCGAAGATCAGATCCGTGTGTTCGCCGGGTGTCAGCCAGTAGCCGGCACGCAGGCGCAGCGGACCGCCCTGCACCACGGTGATCGTGGGCGCATCGGGCTGGCCGATGGTGGCGGACAGGCGCAGACCGCCACTTTCCAGTACCGCGGCGCCGGCATCGGCGCTGGACCACGGAATCTGGACGTTGGCGTTCGTACCGCTTTGACCATCGGTGCCGCTGGCGAAACTGGCGGCAGGTGCGGCGATCGCCGCCAGTGCAAGCCAATGGGGCAGGCGCATGGGTCAGCCCTCGAAGCCGTCGAAGAGAATCACGTCGGGCACGTTGGCGATCACCACCACCGTGCCACTGAACGTGCCCAGCGCTGCGCCGCCGGTCGGTTCGCGCAGGCGCACGGCGAAGTGTTCGGTCGGTTCCTCGACCAGGTCGAAGGCGATGTCCATCGCCAGCGTGCGCGGGCCTGATTCGCCATCGGCCCAGCTCAGCACGGTGTCGATGCCCTGATAGTCGGCGCCGGCCTGCGCGGTCGCGTCCTCGCTGGCGACGCGCACGCTGACCGCGCCATCGCTGCCGTTGACGCGCTCGACGGTGAGCAGTACCGGTCCGTGGTTCTCCGCCACCGGGTAGCGGCCGGCACTGAAACGCAGCGCACCTGGAGCCGGCCCGCCACTCACCGCCAGGCATGGCCCCAGCTCCGAGGTATTGCCGTCCGGGTCGGTGGCGGTGGCGCTGAGGAAGCGACCAGCGGCAATCGCCGGCACCAGCACGGCTATGTTGGCATCGCCGGCAGCGTTGGTGGTCACGTCCTGCGCGGTCACCATCCGCGCCGCCAGGCCGCGCCCATAGGCGCTGCACGCGGTGGCCTCGAACAGTTCGACGCGGAACGTGGTCTGGGGCGCGGAATGCAGGGTGCCCAGCACTTGGGTGGTACTGCCGGCGGTGGTCGCCGAAACCAGCTCGGGGTGGTTCTGCAGTTCGTTGGCACCGGTGTCGGCGTCCAGCGGATCGTTGCTGTTCGGGCCGCTGGGCAACAACAGGTCGATGGCGAACCGGACCAGACCTTCCACTTCCGGAATGCGGTTGCCGGCCATCCGGATCCGCTTCGGCGTGCCTTCGACGACAATCGCTTTGTTGCCGGTGTGCGCGATCAGGTTGGCCGCGGTCGGATCGTCCTCGGCGCCGATCAGAACGTCCTGGACGCTGTTGTGGCTGACGTGGATGCCGTAAGTGGAAATGCCGATCGGGATCAGACCGACGACGATGCCGTCACCGACCGGGTCGACACCCAGGCGGTTGCCCTGGACCACCGCTCCGGTCGTGTTCCAGTGCAGGTTGATGCCCAGGCCCGAACCATTGAACGGTCCGAGATTCGTCACCACCACCACGTTGTCGCGGATTACCGTACCGGTACCACCGATGACGAAGATGCCGGCTCTGGTCGATATCACGCCCAGGCCGGTGCCGTCGAGGCCGATCCAGTTGTTTTCGATTACCGTGTTTTCGATGTTGCCGGCGCCATAGGACGCGCTGATGCCATGGGTGACACCACCGACCAGGTTGCGGTCGGAAGGCGCCGGGCCTCCGATGCGGATGTTGTGCCCGCGATTGGGCGCGGAGCGATAGGCCTCGATGGCACCTTGGCTGCCGAGCAGGCCAGCGTAGCCACGGCTGCCGTGCGTGCGGGCGTCGGCGCGGATGCCGACCAGGTTGCCGATGATCACGGCGTCGTTGGCTTCGATGCCGATGGTGACGGCAGCGAAGTTGTACAACGACAGGCCGCGCACCTGGCTGCCGTCGCCGCTGGCCAGCTGCAGGCCCCGCAAGCTGCTGGGCAGGGCCATGCCGTCCAGTTCGATCCGGGTCTGCGCATTCCAGCCATTGACGAGGCTGTTGCTGCTGGCGCCGGGCTGGCTCCAGCCGTCGATGAGCACGGTGTCGGTGATCGCCGGCAGGGCGGTCTGCAAGGCGATGGTGTGGGTGCCGCTGCCGGGGATGGCGAACACGATGCTGTCGGCACCGGGGTTGGCGTTGGCATCGAGAATGGCCTGACGCAGGCTGCCGGGGCCGGCGTCGTTGGCGTTGATGACGGTATGGGTGGCCGCCGACAGCGGCGCGGCGATCAGCGCCGCCAGCAAGGCCAGCGTTTGCTGCAAGGGCGCACGTGATGATCCGCGGTCGCGGGCACGCGAGGCGGAGAGGACGGATGCGTGGGTCATGCCGATATCCCCAAGTGGATGTGCCGCTCAGGCTGCGCTTGCGCGTATCGTGTTGCTTGAAGCCGTGATGAACTTGCTTGAAGAATCGTTCTCGGGCGGCGAGAACATTCTTCAATCCAGCATCAAGCAGGAGCACCCGTTCGCCGTGATGCTGCGGGTGCCATGACCAGCCCCCATCGTTCGCCTTGCCAGCTCAACGGTCGCCCGGACGGCCGTGCCGATGTAGCCTTGCCACCGGGTCTCGCCGGTGCAGGACCGCCGGCATGTGGTCGTGGGGGCGCTCAGGGACAGGCACGGAGACGGGCGGCATGGTCAATAGCGAAGGCAGATCCAGCAACCGGACGGACGGATTTATGCTCGCCGCGCTGCGTCTGAGCCTGCGCGAACTGCGTTTGTATGGCAGCGACGGGCAGCCGGTGCCACTCGAGCGCAAGGCCTTCGATGTGCTGGCGTGCCTGGTTGCCGAGCGCGAGCGCGTGGTCAGCAAGGATGATCTGCTGGTCTCGGTCTGGGGTCGCGACATCGCTTCCGATTCGGTCATCGCCCAGGCTGTGTCCAAGGCGCGTCGGGCGCTGGCCGCCGGTGGCGGTGACCCGGCCTGGATCGACGTTGTCCGCGGTACCGGCTACCGCTACATCGGACCGGTTGAGCCGGTATTGCCGGTCGAGGCAGAGCATGCCGCGGCCGTGACACCGACATCATTGTCGCGGCGACGCTGGGGCCGTCTGGCTGGCGCGGCACTGCTGCTGCTGGCCGGCATCGGCATGGGCATGATCTGGCAGCAACGCGAGGCGGCTCGCGATCCCTTGCGCATCGCGGTGCTGCCCTGGCGCAACGACAGTGGCGACAACGGGCTGGACTGGGCGCGACGTGGCTTGCAAGGCCTGGTCGCCGATGCCATCGCCAGTGACCGCCACATCGAGCCCCTGTCGCCAGCCAGCATCCGCAGCCTGCTCGACGCCCGCCCCGATCTCACCGACACCCGCGCCCAGGCGGAGTATCTGGGCAGCGCTGCTGGTGCCAGCCAGGTCTTCGCCGGTCGCCTGCTGCGGGCCGACGATGGCCTGCAGGTGGAACTGGTGGTGCTCGGCAATGGCGCCAGCAACACCATCCACCTGGCCGGCGAGCACCCGGCGACGCTGGCGCTGGCTGCCACCGCACATGCAACCCGCCACCTCCTGCCGGACAACGGCACGAGCCATTCGGCTCCTTTGTCGAGCATCGCCTTCGCCAACGAGGCGCACGCACGCGGCGTCGATGCGCGCCTGGGGGGGGACGCCGAAACCGCGCGACATCACCTGCAGGCGGCCATCGCCGCCGACCCGCAGCTGCTGGCCAGCCGCTACCAGCTGAGTCTTGCCTTGCAGGTCTTGCGCCGCAACGACGAATGGCGCGCGACGCTGGACGAGCTGGCGCAGCTCGCTCGGGCGCGTGGCGATCGCCTGTACGAGGGACAAGCGCTGGTGGGGCAAGGCATCCTCGCCTGGCGTGAGGGCCGCCTGGACGACGCTCAGGCACTGATCACTTCGGCAGCGGCGCTGTTCAATGGTGACAACGACGGCCTGCGCCGTGCCGCCGTGGAGGGGAACCTGGGCAGTCTTGCGGCGCTGCGTGGCAACTTCGATGACGCCGAAGCTGCGCTGCGCCGCTCGCTTTCGGCTTTCGAACAGGCAGGGCAACAGGCCGAGATCGCCCGCGTCAGCAAGAATCTGGGCATTCTCGCCCTGGACCGTGGTCGCCACGACGAGGCCGCGGCATGGATCACGCGCAGCCTGGAAATCCGTCAGGCGCTGGGCCAGGAACACGATCTCGCCCAGAGTCTGGCGGCCATGGCGAGCATCGACATGGCGCGTGACCGTCCGGTCGCCGCTCAGGCGAGCTATGCGCGCGCTGCGGCCATCTTCGAGCTTCATCGCGACCCGCTGCTCGAATCCGACACCTTGGCGCGACTGGGCAATGCGCTGGTCGCGCAGGGCCGGCTGACCGACGCGCAGGCCGCGATCAGTCGCAGCCTGGCCGCGGCACGCAGCGCCGACAATGCCGCCGCCCTTTGTTTGGCCCACCTCAAGTTGACATGGATCGCGCGCTTGCGCGGCGATCCCGATGGGGCACGCCGTGACCTCGACGATGCCGCACGTTCGTGTCACGCGGCCAACGACCATCGTGGCCTGATTCGTGTCGATCTGGAGCGTGCCCAATTGGCCGCCATGCACGGCGATCCCGACGCTGCCCTCGCTGCGGTAGCCGCAGCGCTGGCGGCAGCCGGCGAGCAGGGCGACCGTGCGCTGGAGGCCGAAGCACTCCTGATCCAGGCGAGCCTGCCCGATTCAGCCGCACAATCGGTGCCGACCGGCCTGGACCGCGCGCTGGCGCTGGCAAGAGAGCTCAACGATGTCGAACTGCTCGCGCGTGCCCAATGCGCGCGGATCGGTGTCGCGGACGGTGTCGGTGATGGCGACGAAGCGGTGCAGGCCTTGGCTGACTGTGAACGAGCCGGCAAGCGGACTCATGCCGCTGCCGCCATGGCGCGCCACGCCCTGGTGCGCCACGCCCTGGCGCGCAACGATCGCGAGCGCGCCACGTACTGGCTGCGCCAGCAACGCGACCTGGCCGGCGAATTCTGGCGCCCGGATGACGAGGCGCTGTGGCGGGATCTCGTCGGTACATCATCGACCGGCCCGGCACGCCACTGAGGCATCCATCTACCGGCGTCCGCCAGCGGCCTGCTCCCCGCGAAGCGGGATGGACCGTGCGGTGAGTCCCGCGTGGCCACACCTGCTTGGGCCGGCACCGCCCAGGACGGGAACGCCGTTGTGGGATTGATCAGGGCATCCCTATCGGTCGCGGATGACGAGCAGGCGCAATTCGGTCATGTCCTCGATCGCATAGCGGATGCCCTCGCGACCGAGGCCGGAATCCTTGACGCCGCCATAGGGCATGTTGTCGACGCGGAAGCTCGGCACGTCGCCGATCAGCACGCCGCCGACATCGAGTTCGTCCCAGGCGTGCATGGCCTTGTTGATGTCGTTGGTGAACAGGCCGGCCTGCAGGCCGAACGTGCTGTCGTTGACGATGCGGATCGCCTCGTCGAAGTCGCGATATGGCTGCAGCACGGCGACCGGGCCGAAGGCTTCCATGCAGCTGATGGATTGAGCGGGGTCGACGTTCTCGAGCAGGGTCGCCTCGAGCATCGTGCCGTGGCGTGTGCCGCCGCAGAGCAGGTTCGCGCCGGCGGCGACAGCCTGTTGGATCCAGTCGTCGAGACGCTTGGCTTCCTTCTCGTCGATCATCGGGCCGACGAAGGTGTTTTCGTCCTTGGGGTCGCCGGCAACGAGATTTCTGGTCGCCGCGACGAGGCGCTCGCGCAGTTCGGGATAGAGGTCTTCCTGCACGAGGATGCGCTGCACGCCGATGCAGCTCTGCCCGGACTGGTAGAACGCGCCGAACACCAGGCGCTCGACCACCAGGTCGAGACGTGCGCGCTGGTCGGCGTCGACGATGCAGGCCGCATTGCCGCCGAGTTCGAGCACGACCTTCTTCTTGCCGGCGCGTGCCTTGAGGTCCCAGCCGACCGAGGGTGAGCCGGTGAACGAGAGCAGCTTGAGGCGATCGTCCGTGGTGAACAGATCCGCGCCGTCCCGATGCGCGGGCAGGATCGAGAACGCGCCTTTCGGAAGGTCCGTTTCGGCAAGGATCTCACCGATGATCAGTGCACCGATCGGCGTGCGGCTGGCCGGCTTGAGCACGAACGGGCAGCCGGCGGCGATGCCCGGCGCAATCTTGTGCGCGGCGAGATTGAGCGGGAAATTGAATGGCGAGATGAACGAGCATGGTCCGATCGGAACCCTCTTCGTGAAGCCGCGGTAACCCTTGGCGCGTGGCGAAATCTCGAGGTTGATCGTCTCGCCGTCGATGCGCACGGCTTCCTCGGCGGCGACCTTGAAGGTGTCGATCAGGCGCGTGACTTCGCCGCGCGCGTCCCTGATCGGCTTGCCGGCCTCGATGCACAGCGCCATCGCCATTTCCTCGAACCGCTCGCGGAAGCGCGCGACGCAGTGCTCGAGCACGGCCTGGCGCTGGTACGGCGTGAAGCGGCGCATGGGTTCGGTTGCCCCGACCGCTGCGGCGATGCCGGCGTCGATCGCCTTCGCATCGGCCATGGCCACGCGCGTGGCGACCTCACCGGTGTACTTGTCGGTGACTTCGAGATCGGTGTTGGCGTGTACCGCTGCGTTGGCGAGGTAGTAGGGGTAGGCGGGTTTGAGCATCTCGCGCTCCTGGTGGCACGTCGCCCGGTTCGCGGAATCCGGGTGGATGATGTGGAAACGCCGCGGCTCGAATCGCTCCTTGCAGGAGCCCGTGAACGGGCACCTGCGGAGTAGTGGAGGAGGCGTCAGATCGCCGCGCTCAGTTCCTTGATCTCGCGATTGAGTACGCGGTCGTTGTCGGAGTAGTCGATCGGCAGGTCGATCAGGTGCACGCCCGGCGTGTTGAGGCAGCGCGCGAGCAGCGGGGCGAATTCGTCCGCGCTCTGCGGACGGTGGCCGTGCGCGCCGTAGCTCTCGGCGTAGGCGATGAAATCCGGGTTGCCCATGTCCATGCCGAAGTTCGGGAAATGCATGTGCGCCTGCTTCCACTTGATCATGCCGTAGGCATCGTCGCGCAGCAGCAGCACGACGAGGTCGAGGCCGAGGCGCACCGCGGTCTCGATCTCCTGCGAGTTCATCATGAAGCCGCCGTCGCCGGCGACGGCGACGATCTTGCGATTCGGATGGACGATCTTCGCGCCGATCGCGGATGGCAGGCCGGCGCCCATCGTCGCCAGTGCATTGTCGAGCAGCAGGGTGTTCGGCAGGCTGCATCGGTAGTAGCGTGCGAACCATAGCTTGTACATGCCGTTGTCGAGGCAGAGGATGCCGTCGTCTGGCATGACCTTGCGCACGTCGTCGACGATGCGCACCGGGTACATCGGGAAACGCGCGTCGTCGCGGCCCTTGGCGAGATGCGCCTCAAGGTGGCTGCGCACGGTGTCGCAGTAGGAGAAGTCCCAGTGCGACTGCGGGTCGATGCCTTCGCGCAGGCGCCAGATCGTGTTGGCGATGTCGCCGACGACTTCGATCTGCGGGAAGTACACGGTGTCGACCTCGGCGCCGAGGTAGTTGACGTGGATGACCGTGCGCAGGCCGCGGCGCATGAAGAACGGTGGCTTCTCGATGACGTCGTGGCCGACGTTGATGATGCAGTCGGCATGTTCGATCGCGCGGTGCACGAAGTCGCCATCCGACAGCGCGGCATTGCCGAGCCACAGCGGATGGTTCTCGTCGAGCACGCCCTTGCCCATTTGCGTGGTGAAGAACGGAATGCCGGTGTAGTCGACGAAATCGCGCAGCATGCGGCTGCTGGTCTTGCGGTTCGCACCCGCGCCGATCATCAGCAGCGGGCGTTTCGACTCGCGGATCGCCGCGATCGCGCGATCGACGGCTTTTTCGTCGGCCACCGGGCGGCGGCTGTAACTGGCCGGGATCAGGATCGCATCGGTCGGGTCGCGTGCGATGTCCTCGGGCAGTTCCAGGTGCGCGGCACCGGGGCGTTCGTCCTCGGCGCGGCGGAAAGCCTCACGTACGCGAGCCGGGATATTGTCGGCGGAAACGATCTGGCGCGTGTACTTGGACAGTGGGCGCATCATGTCGACCACGTCGACGATCTGAAAATGTCCCTGCTTGGACAGCTTCACTGGTTTCTGCCCGGTGAGCATGAGCATCGGCATGCCGCCGAGTTGGGCGTAGGCGGCAGAGGTCACGAAGTTGGTCGCGCCGGGGCCGAGTGTGGCGAGACAGACGCCGGCCTTGCCGGTCAGGCGACCGTAGGTTGCGGCCATGAAGCCGGCGGCCTGTTCGTGGCGGGTGAGGATCAACCTGATCGATGAATTGCGCAGCGATTCGAGCAGATCGAGGTTTTCCTCGCCGGGAATGCCGAACACGTATTGCACGCCTTCGGCTTCGAGTGCCTTGACGAACAGATCGGAGGCTTTCATGCAGATGGCTCCTTCGCGGCTTGCGGCATTGTGGGCGTCGCAGCGAGCGTGGACAAGGGAAGGGGCAGTGCACGCCGAGCGCCGCGTGGCTCGCATCTGCCTGCAGGCTGGTTCACAATCGGACACCCGCCGTCGGCGGACCGCTCCAGGAAGGAGGCGTGATGCACGCAGGGATGCGACTCGGAATCCCCCACGGTTGGCGTCTGCCGGCGTTGACGCCATCGCGCGCAGCTGCCGCCCTGGCTGGTGCGGTGGCCGTGCAGGCGCTGCCGTTCCTGCCGGTGCCGACGGTGATGCCGTTGCTGGTCATTGCCGCGTGCGTTGCCATCTGTCATCGATACGGCGATCGGGTGCCGTTGTGGTTCGTGCTCGGCTTCGCCTGGACCATCGTGCGCGCCGACGGTTGGCTCGATGCGCGTCTGCCGGTGTCACTGCATGGCCGCGATTTCGTCGTCACCGGAACGATCGGCGACCTGCCGCGCGTCGGTGCCGACGGCACGCGTTTCGAGTTCCGAATCGAGCGGGCCGAACTCGACGGCGAACCGATCGCCCTTGGCGGGCCGGCACGCTTGGCCTGGTACGACGATGCGCCCGTGCTCGAGGCCTGTTCGCGCTGGCGGCTCGTGCTGCGCTTGCGTCCGCCGCGCGGCCTGGTCAACCCTGGCCACGGCGACAGCGAACGCAATGCCGCGCAGCGCGGTCGCGTTGCGGTTGGCTATGTGCGGCGTTCGAACGTGAACGCGAAGCTCGACGATGGCGCCGCGAACTGCATCGACCGCACACGCGCGCACATCGTCGCGGCGATCGATCGCGAACTCGATATGGGCACTGCGGCCACGCTGCTGCGTGCGCTCGCGGTTGGCGACCAGTCGGGTATCGTCGAGGCTGACTGGCGCGTCCTGCGTGCAACCGGCATCGGCCACCTGATCGCGATCTCGGGTCTGCACGTCGGCATGTTCGCTGCGTTCGGTGCCTGGCTCGCGCGGCGCGCATGGAAATGCTGGCCGCGCCTGGTCACGCGCCTGCCGGGGCCGCTGGTCGAGGCGCCGGTCGCGTTGCTCTGCGCCTTCGGCTATGGCCTGCTCGCCGGCATGGGGCTGCCGACTCTGCGCACCCTGCTCATGATCGCGATCGCCCTGGTGGCGCGATTCGCCCGGCGCGGCAGCAGTGTGCCGCAGGCTCTCGGGCTTGCCGCGCTGGCGGTCGTCGCCTGGGATCCGCTGGCGGTACTGTCGGCGGGGTTCTGGCTGTCGTTCGCCGGTGTGGCGATCCTGCTCGCGGTGACCACGCCGGTCGGCGACGAGCGACCGGCGTGGCGCGACATGCCGCGCGCGCAATTGTGGCTGAGCCTGAGTCTGTTGCCATTGAGCGTGTGGTTCTTCGGTCAGGCCTCCCTGGTCGGGCCACTGGCCAATCTCGTGGCGGTACCCTGGATCAGTTTCATCGTCGTGCCGGTGACGGTCGCGGCGAGCCTGTTGCTGATGATCGCGCCGGCGCTTGGCGTGCCCTTGCTGCACCTGGCCGAACTGTCGCTGCGTCCGTGCTGGTGGCTGATGAAGACAATGGCCGACTGGCCGTTCGCGCAATCCGGGTTTCCCGACGCGCCGGCGTGGTCGTTCGCGTTGGCCCTCGTCGGCCTCGCCTGGCTGGCGTTGCCGCGTGGCGTGCCGCTGCGCGGGTGCGGCGTCATCCTCGTGCTGCCGATGCTGTTGCCGGCGCGTGCACCGCTGGCAACGGGGGACTTCTCGGTGACGATGCTCGATGTCGGACAGGGGCTGGCCGTGCTCGTGCGCACGCAGGACCATGCCCTGGTCTACGACACCGGCGCGCGCCATCCGGGTGGCTTTGATGTCGGCGAGGCGATCGTCGTGCCGTCCTTGCGCGCGCTCGGCGTGCATGCACTTGAACGCATCGTGGTCAGCCACGGCGACAACGACCACGCCGGCGGCGTCGAAGCCGTGCACCTCGCGTTTCCGCGTGCAGCCATCACGGCCGGCGAGCCTGCACGCCTGCGCCTGCCGGCCGAGCCTTGCAGTGAACGTGAGACGTGGTCATGGAACGATGTCGGCTTCCACCTGCTGCCGCCGCCGTCCGCGGCCGGCAAGGGCAACGACCGCTCCTGCGTGTTGCTGGTATCGGGGCCGCATGGATCGCTGTTGTTGACCGGGGACATCTCGGCGCGCATCGAGCCGGCCATCGCTGCCGACGTCGGCACGGTCCCGCGCCCCCTGCTCGCCAGCGTGCCGCACCACGGCAGCCGCACGGCCTCGTCGGCCGCGTTCCTCGACGCGCTGAAGCCGGACGAAGCCTGGATCTCCGCCGGCCATCGCAACCGTTTCGGCCATCCGCACGCCGACGTCGTCGCGCGCTATCGCGAGCGCGGCATCAGGCTGGAGAGCACCGCATTTTCGGGTTGCCTGGAACGTCGCTTTGCGCGGGATGGAGGAGGAGTGCGGCGTTGTCGGGAGATGCGCGGGGCGTGGTGGAGGTTCGAATGAGATTGGGCGTGCTGCTGGCGGTCGGAATGCGATTGTTGCGTTGGTTTTTCGTCCGGAGAACCAATGCCGCAGGAGCCGGATGCCAGCCTGCGCCGGCATGACGTCACTGGGGTCCACGCCACGAATGTGGTCCCCTGCCACAAGCCATCCCCGACTCGCCTGCTATCATCCTGCGGCCGCGCCGGGTCGATACCGGGCGCGGCGTCCGTTTCCTGCATGGAGTGGTTGCAAGTGCTTGAAATCCTGATAGCCGGCGGTTGGGCAATGATCCCGATCCTGATCTGTTCGGCGGTGGCCCTGGCGATCATCCTCGAGCGGTTCTGGACCCTGCGGCGCAAGTCGGTCGTGCCGCCCGAACTCGGCGAGCAGGTATTGAGCTGGGCGCGAACGCGCAAGCTCGATCCGCAGCACATCGATGCCCTGCGCCGCAATTCACCGCTCGGTGAACTGCTCGCCGCTGCGCTCGATGTGCGCAATCGCCCACGCGAGGTCATCAAGGAGCGTGTCGAGGACGCCGGCCGTCACGTCATGCATCGGCTGGAGCGCTTCCTCAACACGCTCGGCACGATCGCGTTGATCACTCCATTGCTTGGCCTGCTCGGCACCGTGTTCGGCATGATCCGCATGTTTTTCGCGGTCATGGTCAGTGGCGTCGGCGATCCGTTGAAGATGGCCGGCGGTATCGGCGAGGCGCTGGTATGCACGGCCAGCGGCCTGTGCGTGGCGATCCCGGCGTACTTCTTCCATCGCTACTTCCGCGGCCACGTGTCCGGGTTGGTCGTGGACATGGAAAAGCAGGTGTTCGCGCTGACCGACGAATTGACGATCGCCGGCGAAGCCCGCGCGGCCGGCTGAAGCCACGACGATGCGCATTGCCGGCCGCCGCGAGGAAGACTTCGAGATCAACGTGATCCCGTTGATCGATGTCCTTCTGACCCTGCTCATGTTCTTCGTCATGACCACGACCTTCGTGCAGCACTCGGCCATGAAGGTGACCCTGCCCGAAGCCTCGGCCAACGCGGGTAACCAGGACAGCCGTGTGTTGACGATCCTCGTGGATACCGAGGGGCGCTACTTCATCGACAACAACGAGGTGTTGAGTCCGTCGGTCGAGACGCTCAAGGAAGCGCTCATGCGCGTGGCCGGTGATGATCGCGCGCGCCAGGTCGTGTTGCGTGCCGATGCGATGACGCCACATCAGGCCGTGGTCACGGCGATGGATGCGCTCGGTCAACTTGGCTTCGAGCGGCTGACCATCGCAACCACGCCGGCCAAGGCGCAGGGAAGCCGATGACGGTGCTGACCACTCCGGCGCGGGTGGACTGAGCGCGATGGCGGCCGGCGCCTTCGCCACTTACCGGCGCCTGCTCGGCTATGCCGCGCGCCATCGCCTGTATGCGTTCGCCGGCATTGCCGGCATGGTGTTCGATGCCGGCGTCGCCGCGCTGTTCGCCTGGCTGATCCAGCCAATGCTCGATCATCTGTTCATCGACCGCGATGCGCGCACGATCTTCTGGATGCCGCTGATCATCGTCGGCTTGTTCGTCGTGCGCGGTATCGCCACCTTCTGTGCCGACTACAGTCTGGCGCGCATAGGACGCGAGGTGGTCGAGACCCTGCGCGGCGAAGTGTTCTCGCGCTACCTCGATCTGCCGGCCAGCCATTACGACAGCGAGCCGTCCGGACAGATGATCGCGCGCCTGACCTACACAGTCGAACAGGTCGCACAGGCGAGCACGAACGCGGTCAAGGTGTTCGTGCTCGACAGCCTGACCGTGCTCGGCATGATCGGTGTCATGCTCTGGTACAGCGCCCGCCTCACCCTGCTGCTGTTCGTCATGGCGCCGCTGATCGCCGCGGTCGCCTGGCTGGTCGGGCGCCGCTATCGGCGCATCAGCCGAAAGATCCAGCATTCGGTCGGTTCGGTCACCGGCATCGTCGACGAGGCCATCGAGGGCCATCGCGAGGTCAAGGTCTATCTCGGCCAGGACGGCGAACGCCGCCGTTTCGGCGAGATCAACGAGCGCAACCGCCGCCTTAATCTCAAGGTGTCGGCGACCAATGCGCTGTCGACCTCGGTTGTGCAGATCGTTGCTGCCAGTGCACTCGCTCTGGTCATTTTCTTTGCCACGCGGCCGTCGATGATCGACACGATGACGCCGGGCGCATTCATGGCCCTGATCACGGCCATGCTGACCATGCTGCCTTCGCTCAAGCGCCTGACCACGGTGCAGGCGATGATGCAGCGGGGCGTCGCCGCTGCGCAGAACCTGTTCGCCATCATCGATGCCGCGCCCGAGCGTGACGAGGGCACGCTCGACGTCGGGCGCGTGCGCGGCGAGATCGAACTGCGCGACGTGGTCATGCGCTATCCAGGGCGTGACGAGCCGGCGCTGCGCGGAGTCAGCCTGCGTTGTGCGCCGGGTTCGGTGACTGCCTTGGTCGGCCGTTCCGGCAGTGGCAAGTCGAGCCTTGCCAGCCTGATCCCGCGCTTCTACGACGCCGATGCCGGCGAAGTCCTGCTCGACGGCGTGCCACTCGCGCATCACCGGCTCGACAGCCTGCGCCGGCAGATCGCCTGGGTCGGGCAGCGCGTGGTGCTGTTCAACGACACCATCGCCAACAACATTGCCTACGGCGCGCTGGCCGGCGCATCTCGCGAGGCGATCGAGGCTGCAGCGCGTGCGGCGAACGCAATGGAGTTCATCGAGCGGCTGCCCGGCGGGCTCGACGCGCAGGCCGGCGAGGGCGGGGCGCTGCTCTCGGGGGGGCAGCGCCAGCGCATCGCCATCGCGCGCGCCCTGCTCAAGGATGCGCCGGTCCTGATTCTCGACGAGGCGACCAGCGCGCTCGACACCGAATCCGAACGTCTCGTACAGGATGCGCTGACGCGCCTGATGCGCGAACGCACCGTGCTCGTCATCGCCCACCGCCTGTCGACGGTCGAGCATGCCGACCAGATCGTCGTGCTCGACGATGGACTCGTCGTCGAGCGCGGCACGCACGCCGAGCTGATCGCGCGCGATGGGCGCTACGCGGCCTTGCATCGTGTGCGTTTCGAGGACGGCGAAGCGGCGATCGCCGGCGTTGATCCGTGAACGCGGTGCGCATCGAACGCATCTGGTACGGCCATGAACCAGTGCCATGGTGGCTGCGCGTGCTGGTGCCGGTCTACCAAGGGCTGCGCCTGCTCGATCGTGCGCCGTGGACGCTCGGCCTGCGGCGGGTGACGCGCCTGCCGGTACCGGTCATTGTCGTCGGCAATCTCACGGTTGGCGGTACCGGCAAGACGCCGTTGGTCATTGCCCTGGTCGAGGCCCTGCGCGCGCAGGGTTTCCGCCCGGGCGTGGTCAGTCGTGGTTATGGTGGTCGCGTGCGTTCCCCGCTGCTGCTCGATGATCGTCCCGATCCGGCCGAAGTCGGCGACGAACCGAGTCTCCTGCGGCGGCGTACGCGCGTGCCGGTGGCGGTGGGGCGCGACCGCGGCCGGGCTGCGCGCCTGTTGCTCGCCCAAGGCGTCGATGTCGTCATTGCCGATGATGGCCTGCAGAACCTCTCGCTCGCGCGTGACCTCGAGATCTGCGTGATCGACGGCGAGCGCCGCTTCGGCAACGGCCGTCTGCTGCCGGCCGGCCCATTGCGCGAGTCGGTGGCACGGCTGGCCGAAATGGCGTTCGTGGTCTGCAATGGTGGCCCGGCCGCTGCCGGCGAAGTGCCGATGCGCCTCGAGGGCGACATCGCCGTGGCATTGGCCGGTGCAGAACCTTCGCGCCCCCTCGCTGCTTTCGCCGCGCAGCGTGTGCACGCGGTCGCCGGTATTGGTCATCCGGCGCGTTTTTTCGCCCAACTGCGCGCGCACGGCGTGGTCGTGGTCGAGCATGCCTTGCCGGACCACCACGCCCTGACGGAGGCCGACTTCGCCTTCGGCGAAGCCCTTCCGGTGCTGATGACCGAGAAGGACGCGGTCAAGTGCGCGCATTGGGCGCGTGCGGACTGGTGGTGCGTACCGGTGCGCGCGGATCTGCCGCAGGCCTTCCTCGAACGCGTGGTCGAGCAGGTGCGCCAGCGCAAGGGAGCGGCGCGCAGCCCCTGAAGCGATCGCGCGCCGCTGCGGGCGACGACGGTGGCCTGGCACATGCGTCTGGGCATGGACATCCAGACGTCCGAACGCGGGTCTGAATTGTTGCAGTCGCAACCAGTGAATCCGTGCTTGACAGCGCTGCAAAGCCTCGGTTAGCGTGCGATCCATGTCGCGCTGCAGCAGCCACCTTGGGATTGTTTCGACGGTGTGTCGTCCGGGTCGTTCGGGGGCGGCTGTTGGCGGCGTGCCGGTTCTTCTTGCGAGCGTACTTCTCATTACCTGCGGAGGTGCGGGCTAGGGTACGCGTGACAGCGGCAGCAACACCCTGAAACCCCGCACTCGGCAACGAAGCGGGGTTTTTTGTTGCCTTCACGCATGCCGGCCCGGCCGCCGGGAGTCAGCGATGAACAACGATGCAGCGACAGATGCAGTGGATGACGTACGCAGCACGGGCAGTGCCGGGCATGTGCTGATCTTCGACACGACCCTGCGTGATGGTGAGCAGGCACCCGGCTTCTCGATGAGCCGCGCGCAGAAGCTGCGCATGGCCTCGGCGCTGGCTGACCTCGGCGTTGACATCCTCGAAGCAGGATTTCCGCATGCCTCGCCCGACGATTTCGCTTCGGTGGAGGCGATAGCCAGGAGCGTGCGCGGCCCACGCATCTGCGCACTCGCGCGCTGCCAGGCTGGTGACATCGACAGCGCCGGCCGCGCACTCGCGCATGCGCCGAAGGCACGCATCCACACCTTTCTTGCCACCAGTCCCTTGCATCGCCAGTTCAAGCTGCAGATGTCGAAGCAACAGGTCGTCGACACGGCGGTTGCCGGCGTGCGCCGCGCGCTCACGCTGTGCGAGGACGTCGAGTTTTCGGCCGAGGATGCGATCCGCACCGAACCTGAATTCCTCGCCGAGGTGTTTTCAGCCGTGATCGAGGCGGGCGCACGCACGGTCAACGTGCCCGACACGGTCGGCTACACCACGCCGGCTGAAATCGCCGAACGTTTCGCCTGGTTGCGTGCGAACGTGAAGGGCGCCGAGCGCGTGGTGTTCAGTTCGCACTGCCATGACGATCTCGGCATGGCCGTAGCCAACAGCCTCGCCGCCGTGGCGGCCGGCGCGCGCCAGGTCGAATGCACGATTGGCGGCATCGGTGAGCGCGCTGGCAATGCCGCGCTGGAAGAGCTGGTGATGGCCCTGCGCGTGCGTTCCGAATGCTTCGGTGGGCTGGAGACAGGCATCCGTACGCAGCGCCTGCACTCGACCGCGCGCCTGCTCTCGCAGATCACCGGTCAGCCGATTCCGCGCAACAAGGCGATCATCGGCGAGAACGCCTTTGCCCATGAATCAGGCATTCATCAGCACGGCATGCTCAAGCATCGCGGCACCTACGAAATCATGCGCGCCGAGGATGTCGGCGTCGCCAGGACCCAGCTCGTGCTCGGCAAGCACAGTGGCCGCCACGCCCTGCGCGAGCGTCTCGAATCACTCGGGCACGTGCTCGACGATGCCGCGCTCGACGTGGCTTTCGCCAGCTTCAAGGTGCTCGCCGACCGCAAGCGCGAGGTGTTCGACGCTGACATCGAGGCGATCGCGCTCGGCCACGATCCGGAAGCCTCGGGACCGTGGACGCTGAGCCACCTGCATGCGACCAGCCACGTCGGCGCCAAGGCGTCGGCCTCGGTGAAGCTCAGCCACGAGGATGGTCGCGAGGTCAGTGAGGCGGCACTCGGCGACGGTCCGGTCGATGCGGTGCTGCGCGCCGTATCGCGTGCCGTCGGCCACGACTTCACGATCCACGAGTTCAACATCCGTGCGCTCAGCGAAGGCGGAGATGCGCAGGGGCAGGCCGCGATCATCGCCCTGCACGAAGGCCGCGAACTGCGTGGCCAGGCGGTGTCGACCGACATCGTCGAAGCCGCCGCACTGGCCGCGCTCGAGGTGGCCAATCGCATCGAACGCATGCATGCACGTTCACCTGCCGCCATTGCCGCTACCGCGTGAGGAAACCCATGTCGAACCTGATCTGGCACAACGGAAAGCTCAAGCCATGGCATGAGGCCACGGTGCACGTCAGCGCGCATGCGCTGCATTACGGCTCCTCGGTGTTCGAGGGTGAGCGCGTCTATGCGACGCCGCAGGGGCCTGCGTATTTCCGCCTGGCCGACCACACGCGCCGCCTGTTCGAGTCGGCGCGCATCTACGAGATCGAGATCGGCTATGACGAGGACGAGATCAATGCGGCCTGCCTCGAACTGATTGCGGCGAACGGCCTCAAGTCGGCCTATGTGCGGCCGATCGTGTTCCGTGGCGCGGGCGGTCTCGGCGTGCTGCCCAAGGCCGGTTCACCGGTCGACGTGTCGATCATGGCGCTCGATTGGGGCGCTTACCTCGGCGACGCGCTCGAACACGGTGCCGATGTGTGCGTGTCGTCGTGGAACCGGCCGGCACCGAACACGTTTCCAGCCTGGGCGAAGGCGGGCGGCAACTATCTTTCAAGCCAACTGATCGCGTTCGAGGCGCAGCGTGGTGGCTATGCCGAAGGCATCGCGCTCGGCCACAACGGCCTGCTCAGCGAGGGCGCGGGCGAGAACCTGTTCCTGGTCAAACGCGGTCTCATCCTCACGCCGCCGACCAGCGCAGGCATCCTCGCCGGCATCACGCGTGACAGCGTGATCGCGCTGGCCGGTGACCTCGGCTACCGGGTCGAGGAGCGCGACCTGCCGCGCGAGGCGCTGTACACGGCTGACGAGATCTTCATGACCGGCACCGCCGCGGAGATCACGCCGGTGCGCTCGGTCGACCGCAAGCCGGTCGGCACCGGCAGGCCCGGCCCGATCACGCGTGCGCTGCAGCAGGCCTTCTTCGGTCTGTTCGACGGGCGTACACGTGACGAACGTGGCTGGCTGACCCTGGTGCATGCCGCGGCGCCGGTGCGCGCCGACGAGGTCATCGCCGCATGAGCGCGCGCACGATCATCGACAAGATCTGGGATGCGCATGTCGTGCGTGCCGAAACGACGGATACGCCGGGCATCCTCTATATCGATCTGCACCTGATCCACGAGGTGACCTCGCCACAGGCCTTCAGCGAACTGCGGTCGCGCGGTTGCGGCGTACGTCGCCCCGAACGCGTCCTCGCCACGCTCGACCATTCGACCCCGACCACGCCCGCGGATGCCAACGGCCGACGTGCCTATGCCAGTGTGGAAGCGGAGAACCAGGTGCGCCAGCTGGAGGCGAACTGTCGCGAATTCGGCATCGAGCTGAATGGCTGGGACAGCGAGAATCGCGGCATCGTGCACGTGATGGGCCCCGAGCTCGGCGCGACCCAGCCCGGCATGACCATCGTCTGCGGCGACAGCCACACCGCCACGCACGGCGCCTTCGGTGCACTCGCCTTCGGCATCGGTACGACCGAAGTCGGCCACGTGCTGGCCACGCAATGCCTGCTGCAGCGCAAACCGAAAACCTTTGCGATCCACGTCGACGGTCACCTGCGTCCCGGCGTCGGTGCCAAGGACCTGATCCTGCACGTGATCGGCGTGATCGGGGTCGGCGGCGGCACCGGTCACGTGCTCGAGTATCGCGGCAGCGCGATCGAGGCGCTGTCGATGGAGGAGCGCATGACCGTGTGCAACATGTCGATCGAGGCGGGCGCGCGTGCCGGCCTGATCGCCCCTGACGAAACCACCTTTGCCTGGCTGGCCGGACGCGCGCGCGTGCCGCAAGGCGCGGACTGGAACCGCGCCGTCGCAGGCTGGCGAGGCCTGCGCAGCGACGACGGCGCGCGCTACGACCGCGAGGTGCGCATCGATGCCGCCGAGATCGGTCGCACCATCACCTGGGGCACGCATCCGGGCATGGTCACGCCGATCGCCGCGCCGATCCCGAGTGCACGCGATGCCCAGGAAGCCAAGGCCTTGGCCTACATGCGTTTCGCAGGTGGCCGGCCGCTCACCGGCGAAAAGGTCGACGTGGTCTTCATCGGCAGTTGCACGAATTCGCGCCTGTCCGATCTGCGCGAGGCGGCCGCGGTGCTGCGCGGCCGCAAGGTTGCCGCCGGCGTGCGCATGCTGGTCGTGCCCGGTTCGGTGCGCATCAAGCGCGAGGCCGAGGCCGAGGGACTCGACGCCGTGTTCACCGACGCCGGTGCGGAGTGGCGTGACGCCGGCTGTTCGATGTGCATCGGCATGAATGGCGACATCGCCCAGCCCGGCCAACTCGTCGTTTCGACCAGTAACCGCAACTTCGAGGGGCGGCAGGGGCCCGGCGCGCGTACCGTGCTGGCCAGCCCGCTGGTGGCCGCAGTCGCCGCGGTCAGCGGCTGCATCACCGACCCCGACGCCTTCCTGGAGCACGCCGCATGAAACCCGTCAAGGAAGTGCGTTCGCGCACGGCCGTGCTGCCGTTCGAGAACATCGACACCGACCGCATCATCCCGGCGCGTTTCCTCACCACCACCGAACGCGCCGGTCTCGGCCGCCATGCCTTCAACGACTGGCGCTACGCGGCCGATGGCAGCGACAACCCGGAGTTCCCGCTCAACCGCGCCGAGGCCAAGGGCTGCGCGATCCTGGTCGCCGGGCGCAACTTCGGTTGCGGCTCCTCGCGCGAGCATGCGCCATGGGCGCTGCTCGACTACGGCGTGCAGGCGGTGATCTCCTCGGAGATCGCAGACATCTTCCGCAGCAATGCGCTGAAGAACGGTCTGCTCGCGATCGTGCTGGCCGAGGCCGAGCATCGCGTGCTGCTGGACAGCCCGGGCCTCGAACTTGCCATCGACGTCGCCGCACGCACGCTCACGCTGCCGGACGGGCGCGTGTTCGCCTTCGCCCTCGACGGCTTCGCGCGCCATTGCCTGCTCAACGGCATCGACCAGCTCGGGTTCCTGCTCGATGCCGAAGCCGACATCGCGGCGTGGGAGCGTACCCGCGCGGATATCCCAACGGAGACAATTGCATGAGAGCCCACATCGCGGTCTTGCCGGGTGACGGCATCGGTCCGGAAGTCAGCGCCGCGGCGGTGGCCGTGCTGCGTGAGGTCGCCACGCAAGCAGGGCATGTCGTCGAGTTCAGCGAGCACCACATTGGCGGTATCGCCATGGACGAAACCGGTGAACCATTGCCGCAGGCGACGATCGACGCCTGTCTCGCTTCTGATGCCGTCCTGCTCGGTGCGGTGGGCGGCCCGAAATGGTCGGACCCGCAGGCCACGGTCCGCCCGGAGCAGGGTCTGCTCGCGTTGCGCGCGAAACTCGGCGTGTACGCGAACCTGCGGCCGCTGCGCGTGCATCCGCGCTTGGCCGCGCATTCACCGCTGAAGCCCGAGAACCTCGCCGGCATCGACCTGTTGTTCGTGCGCGAGCTGACCGGCGGTGCCTACTTCGGCCGCAAGCAGCGCGAGGACGACGCCGCGATCGATGAATGCCGCTACACGGTTGGCGAGGTCGAGCGCGTGGTGCGTCGTGCCTGCGGGCTGGCGCGTCGACGGCGCCGCCGCCTGACCTCGGTCGACAAGGCCAATGTGCTCGAGACCTCGCGCCTGTGGCGTGCCACGACGACACGCGTAGCTGGCGAATACTCCGACATAGCCCTCGAACACCAACTCGTCGATTCGATGGCGATGCTGCTGCTTACGCGGCCTTCGGCCTACGACGTCATCGTCACTGAAAATCTGTTCGGTGACATCCTGACCGATGAAGCCGCCGCTCTCGCCGGGTCGCTCGGTGTGTCGCCGTCGGCTTCGCTGGGCGATGGACCGCGTGGCCTGTACGAACCGATCCACGGCTCGGCACCGGACATCGCCGGGCAGGGTGTGGCCAATCCGATCGGCGCCATCCTCAGTGCCGCCCTGTTGCTGCGCCACTCGCTCGGGCTCGATGCCGAGGCCGATGCGCTCGAGGCGGCGGTCGATGCCGTGTTCGAGCACGATGAGCTGACCCGCGACCTCGGCGGCAAGGCGAGCACGCAGCAGGTCACCGCCGCCGTGCTCAGTCGTCTTGCCGGGAAGTGCAGGGTGGCCGCATGAAGACAAAGGACTGGAAGCGCATCCCGCTACGCAGTGACGTGATGAAGGCCGGCCCGGACCGTGCGCCGGCACGGGCGATGCTGTACGCGACAGGCCTCGACGAGGACGCCGTGCGTCGACCGATGGTTGCCATCGTGCACTCCTGGTCGAACATCTCGCCGTGCAACCTCAACCTGCGCGAGCTGGCCGAGGCTGCCGCCGAAGGCGTGCGTGCGGCCGGCGCGACACCGATCGAGTTCAACACCATCGCGGTCACCGACGGCATTGCCATGGGCACGCCGGGCATGCGCGCCTCGCTGGTCAGTCGTGAGGTCATCGCCGATTCGATCGAGCTGGCCGTCGATGGGCACAGCCTTGATGCGATGGTCGTGCTGTGCGGGTGTGACAAGACCATTCCGGCTGCGGCGATGGCATTGGCGCGGCTCGACATTCCGGGCGTCGCCTTGTACGGCGGCAGCATCGCGCACGGCACGCTCGACGGTCAGCCGATCACCGTGCAGCAGGTGTTCGAGGCGGTCGGCGCGCATGGTGCAGGTCGCATCGACGACGCGCGCCTCACCGCGATCGAGCAGAAGGCTTGTCCGGGCGCCGGAGCCTGTGGGGGCCAGTTCACCGCCAACACCATGGCGATGGTACTGACCACGCTGGGCTTGAGTCCGCTCGGCTTCAACGATGTGCCGGCGACCGATCCGGCCAAGCGCGATGTCGCGCGACGCTGCGGTGAACTGGCCGTCGAGGCGCTGCACGCGCAGCGCCGTCCGCGCAGCCTGTTGACCCGCGAGGCGTTCCGCAATGCCGCGCGCATGGCGGCAGCCACCGCGGGTTCGACCAACGCGGTACTGCACCTGCTCGCCATTGCCCACGAGGCGGGTGTCGAACTCGAACTCGAAGACTTCGAGGCGGCCTCGGTGGCGACGCCTGTCATCGCCGACCTCATGCCCGGTGGTCGTTATACGGCGATCGAGATGAGTGCGGCCGGCGGCCTCACCACGGTGCTGCGCGAGCTGCGTGCAGCCGACCTGGTCTACGATACGCCGACGATCACCGGCCGCAGCCTGTTCGCCGAGATCGAAGCGGCACCACCGGCGCCGTCCGGGCAGGAAGTCGTCGTTCCGGTCGACAGGGCATTCAAGCCGCGCGGCGGCTATTCGATCCTCTACGGCAAGCTCGCACCGGAAGGCTGCATCCTCAAGCTCGCCGGCAAGGGCCGCCTGCATTTCGAGGGCAGGGCGCGCGTGTTCGACGGCGAAGAGGCTGCGTTCAAGGCCGTGCAGGCCGGCTTGATCATGGCCGGCGACGTCGTCGTGATCCGCCATGAAGGCCCGGTCGGCGGCCCCGGGATGCGCGAGATGCTGGCGGTCACGGCTGCCCTGGTCGGCCGTGGCCTCGGTGACGATGTCGCCTTGATGACCGACGGTCGCTTCAGCGGTGCCACGCACGGCTTCATGGTCGGTCACATCGCGCCCGAAGCGGCGCTCGGTGGACCGATCGCCCTGCTGCGCGACGGCGATCGCATCGTCATCGATGCCACCCGCCGAGTCATCGATACCGACGCCGACCTCGAATCACGCCGTGCCGAATGGATCGCGCCGCCGCCGAAGGTCGAACGTGGCGTGCTCGCCAAGTATGTGCGTCTGGTCGGCTCCGCCGCGCGCGGCGCGGTCACCGACGCTTGACTTCCCCCAACGAATTCAGAAACCCCGTCATGCCTTCCCTGGAGACCAACACGATGAATTCCACCGTCACCACCGCCGCTCTCGAGGGCGCCCGCATTGCCGTGCTCGGTTACGGCAGCCAAGGTCGTGCCCATGCGCTCAACCTGCGCGATTCCGGCCTCGATGTTGTCGTTGGCCTGCGCCCGGGCGGCCCGACCGCGGCGAAGGCGAGCGCCGATGGCTTCACCGTCGTGGCCCCGGCCGATGCGGTCAAGGACGCCGATCTCGTCGCCGTACTGACCCCGGACATGGTGCAACCGGCGCTGTATCGCGAAGTCATCGAGCCGAACCTCAAGCCCGGCGCCGCGTTGCTGTTCGCACACGGTTTCAACGTGCACTTCAAGACGATCGTGCCACGCAAGGACATCGACGTGATCCTGGTCGCGCCGAAGGGGCCGGGTCATCTGGTGCGTACCGAATACGAGATCGGTCGCGGTGTGCCCTGCCTGTATGCGGTCTACCAGGACGTCAGCGGCAAGTCGGCGGACCTGGCCAAGGCCTATGCGGCAGGCCTCGGCGGAGCGCGCGCCCTGTTGATCGAAACCGACTTCAAGGAGGAGACCGAGACCGACCTGTTCGGTGAGCAGGCCGTGCTCTGCGGTGGCGCCAGCGAACTCGTCATCAAGGGTTTCGAGACTCTCGTCGAAGCCGGCTATCGTCCCGAGATCGCCTACTACGAAGTGCTGCACGAGCTGAAACTGATCGTCGACCTGCTTTATCAGGGCGGCATCACCAAGATGCTGACCTATGTCTCCGAGACCGCGCAGTATGGCGACTACGTCAGTGGCCCGCGCATCGTCGATGCCGCCACCAAGGAGCGCATGAAGGACGTGCTGCGCGACATCCAGGACGGCACCTTCGCCCGGAACTGGACCGCCGAGTACGCCGCTGGCTTGCCGAACTACCAGCGCCTCAAGCAGGCCGACCTTGATCACCCTATCGAGAAGGTCGGTGCCGAGTTGCGCAGCAAGATGACCTGGCTGAACGAACAGAGGTGAGGACCTCTTTTCATACCCGCTGGTTGGAGCTTCCGAGAACTCTCAACACCGTCATCCCGGCTTTCGCCCGGATGACGAGCAGGGCAGGACTTTTCGCAGTTCCCCCGCGGAGAAGCAGAACAGCAGAGAGACGATGTCATGAACGCAATGCTGCAACCCGGACCATCCTGTGACACCCATGCGCTTGCCGGCACGCCGATGAGCGGTGCCGACATCGTCGTGCAGGTGCTGGCGGACGAAGGTGTCGATGTCGTGTTCGGCTATTCCGGTGGAGCGATCCTGCCGGTCTACGACGCGGTGTTCCGTTACAACCGCGAGCATCCGCGAGCGGACGGCAGCGAGCCGCTGCCGCTGATCGTGCCGGCGAACGAGCAGGGGGCAGGTTTCATGGCGCAGGGTTACGCGCGCGCCTCGGGCAAGGTCGGCGTGGCCCTCGTCACCTCCGGGCCGGGTGCGACCAATACGGTCACGCCGGTGCGCGACGCGATGGCCGACTCGGTGCCGATCGTCGTCATCTGCGGTCAGATACCTACCGCAGCGATCGGTACCGATGCGTTCCAGGAGGCGCCGATCAGCAGCATCATGGGTTCCTGCGCGAAGCATGTGTTCCTGGTCACCGATGCGGCCCGGCTCGAGGCCACATTGCGCACCGCATTCGAGATCGCGCGCACGGGTCGGCCCGGCCCGGTCGTCATCGACATTCCCAAGGACGTGCAGAACGCCGCATTGGTGTTTGCCGGCAGCGGTACGCTGCCAGTGCCTGGTTATCGCGCGCGCCTGCAGGCAATCGCCAGCAGGCGGCTTGGCGAAACCGCGTGCGCGCGCTTCTTCGATGCGTTCGAGCGTGCCGAACGGCCGCTCTTGTATGTTGGCGGTGGCGTCATCGCCGCCGAAGCGACGGCATCACTGCGTGCGTTCGCCAAGCGCTTCGGCGTGCCGGTGACGACCACGCTGATGGGGCTTGGTGCGGCGGACACCACTGAAGCACTGTCGCTGCACATGCTCGGTATGCATGGCACCGCGTTTGCCAACTACGCGGTCGAGGACTGCGATTTCGTCATTGCGGTCGGTGCGCGTTTCGACGACCGCGTCGCTGCCGTGCCTGACCAGTTTGCCGCCGGGGCGAAGTTCATCGCCCACTTCGACGTCGATCCGGCCGAAATCGACAAGGTCAAGCGCGTCAACTGGCACCATCTCGGTGACCTTGCCGATGCGCTGGACACACTGCGCGTGTTTGCCGATGCGCGTGGTATCGATCCGCTCGGTCAGGGTCGCCATGCGCCGTGGCATGCGCACATCGCTGCGCTCAAGCGTACCTATGCAATGAACTACGACCGTGGCAACGCGCTGATCCAGCCGTACGCGGTGATTGAGGCGATCAACCGGATCACCCGAGGCAACGCGATCATCGCCACTGGGGTCGGTCAGCACCAGATGTGGGCGGCGCAGTACTTCGACTTCACCGCGCCCCGTCGCTGGCTGACCTCAGGCTCGATGGGCACGATGGGCTTCGGCCTGCCGGCGGCGATCGGTGCGCAGTTCGCGCGCCGCGACATGGTCGTGATCGACATCGACGGCGATGCCAGTATCCGCATGAACCTCGGTGAACTCGAGACCGTCACTACCTACGGACTGCCGGTCAAGGTCGTCGTGCTCAACAACTGCGGCGATGGCATGGTGCGTCAGTGGCAGAAGCTGTTCTTCAAGGGACGCTTCTCGGCGACCGACAAGAGCCTGCACAAGAAGGATTTCATCAAGGCCGCTGCGGCAGACGGTTTTGCCTGGGCAAGACGCCTCGAGAATCCCGCCGAGGTGGACGCCATGGTTGCGGACTTCATCGCTTTTGACGGTCCCGCCTTTCTCGAGGTGATGATCGATCCCGATGCCGGCGTCTACCCGATGGTCGGTCCAGGCATGACCTATGCGCAGATGATCACCGGCGATCACATTCCGTCGCGTTCTGCAATGCAGTCGCGCGAGGCTGGGCCTTCGGAGATGTTCTGATGCGTCACATCATTTCGATCCTGCTGCAGAACGAAGCCGGCGCACTGTCGCGCGTGGCCGCGATGTTCTCCGCACGCGGCTACAACATCGAATCGTTGACCGTGGCTGCGACCCATCATCCGGAGGTCTCGCGTCTGACCCTGGTGACGGCCGGCGACGATGCAGTGATAGCGCAGATCATCAACCAGTCACGCAAGCTCGTCGACGTGCTCGAGATCGCCGACTTGACCAGCCGTGGGCATCTCGAATCGGAGTTGTTGATCGTCAAGGTGGTGGCGACGCCGCACAACCAGGCCGCGATTGCCGACTTCACCCAAGCCCGCGGCGGCAGTGTGCTCGACGCGAGCGGATGTACCCGTACACTGCAGTTCGCCGGGGATGCGGCTCACGTCAGCGCGGTGCTCGCCGACCTCGGTGCAGTTGCCGACGTGCTGGAAATCGCGCGCAGCGGCACCGCGGCGCTGGAACGTGGCGAGGCGGTGCTGGCGCTGCCGGGACAAGGGTCGTAGGAGCCCCTTCGGGGCGGTGCTCTTCGATACCACCACGAACAGCGTCGCCCCTGAAGGGGCTCCTACGGGTCTCCGGCTTGCGGCAACGCGCCGAGGCGCACGACACGTTCGAGCGTGACCTCGCCGCGGCGGACGGTCAGCGTCACCGGCCTGCCGGCTGCATCGCGCAGCAGCGACTGGAACTCGACGCGGTCGCGTAACGGGCGGCCGTCTAAGGCGAGCACGAAGTCGCCCGGCATGAGGTTCGCATCCGAAGCCGGCGTGCCGGTGATGACCGAGCCGATCTGCACGCCGTTGCGGTTGTCGACGCCTGCACGCTCGGCCGCGGTGAGGTTGCGGAATGTCGCGCCGAACAACAGCTTTAAGCGCACGTAGTACATCGCGAGGTATTCCTCGCCTGCGCCTTCTGCCGGCACGTGGTGGCGATAGACGAGCATGCGGTCGGCGCCGACGCGGCTTGCTGCAGCGTAGGCCTTGTCTTCGGCGCGGGGATCATCGGCGGCGAAACGGATGCTGCCCACATGCGCGTGGCCATCGGCAGCCTGCGCGCGTCGATCGGCAAGCGGTGTCGTGCCTTCGACGAGTTGCGGTCGCGCCGGTGCCGGCGCTGCACGCAGAGCGACGATCTCGTCCGGTCCGCGACCCTCGACGGTCTCGAAACGCGCTTCGGCAGCGGGCGCAATATGGTCTGGTTGTGCCGGTGCTTCGACTACGACCGATCGGGTCATGCAGCCGGTCAGGCAGGCGAGCACGCTGCCGAATGCACACGTCCGCAGATTCCTGTTCATGGTGCCGAGCATACGCCAGGGCGGAATGGAACGCGTGCATGCGCGCCTCTGCGGCGTGCGAAGGAGGCCGGCGCGCTGGAACATCCTGAAAAAAAAGACCCGCGAAGCAGCCATGCCGCTTCGCGGGTCGATCAAGCCATCGACGGTCTACGGCATCGGTTCTGCTTCGTCGAAGCCGTCCTTGAAGATCGTGTCCCCGGACACCGAGAACGTCACGAAGCCGACGTCGAACGGGCCGGCGCGCGTGAGCGGAACGCTGGTGCCACCGATGCTCGGGTTGAGGGCCGCGTTGAGCGTCGTGCTTGTGTTGGCGATCGCGCCTGGGAAGTCGAGCAGGGAGCCCGAGCGGTAGCCGTCGTCGATGGGTGCGGTCTGGTCGTTTGCGAACTGCCAGTTGGAGATCGCCAGCGTGTAGGTGCCATCGGCATACGCGCGGACCAGATTCGACTGGAACACCGACGTGCCGATGGCATCGTCGTTGCCGTAGTCCGGGATTGCCAGGCGATCGCCGTCGTAGACCCAGAAGTCGGTATCGGTCGTCGTCTGGCCGATCGTGGTGATCGTCACCGTCGGTTCGGTGAGGTCCGGTCCGGCGACCGGCACGACCGCCTCGATGGTGTAGTCGAGCGAGTAGTCGGCCGTGGTCGCGGCGGTGCCCGCCACCCGCACATAGATGTCGGCTGGCGCTTCGGTGGTGTACCACTGGATGAAGCGCGCCGGCGTGGTCGTCGCCGAACTCGCTTGCACGGTGATGTCGGACGTCGGGTTGGCCGCACCTGCGCTCTGGCTGAGGCCACGGATGGTCAGTGTGTGCCCGGGCGTGTCACTGGTGACGATCAGGCGGTGGCGGTAGAAGCCATCGGCAGCCTGCGCAGCCGTGGTCACGCGGACGTAATCGAGCCCTGTGCCGGTCGACGAGGTCGAGTTGCCCGAAAAGACGCTGGTGGCGTCGTTCGGAGGCAGCACGAGCGTGTTCGCCGTGGCTTTGTCGTCGTTGCCTTCGATCTCGTAGGCGCCGACCACGAAGCGCACGAACTGCACGCCGAATACGCCGTCGCGGACCACCGTCACGGGCGTACCGCCGATCGAGACATCAAGATCGGTTGAGCTCGAAGTACTGCTGTTGACGGTCACGCCGGGGAAGTCGACGACCGAGCCGCTGCGATACCTGTCAGTGGCCGGACTGGCCAGGTTGTTCGCGAGGTTGAAGGTGGATACGGCGGCGTAGTAGACACCCGGATCGAACGTCTCGCTCACGCGCGACTGAGACGACGATCCCGGTGCGGGCTCGTCGTCGTTGCCGTAGTCGGGGATTGCCAAGCGCGCCCCATCGTGGATCCACATGTCGGTATCGACGGAGGTCTGGCCGACGGTCGTGATCGTCACCTCTCCGACCGCGATGCCGCTCGGTCCCGTCACCGGCGTGACCGCTTCGACCTCATAGTCGAGGCTGTAGTCATCGGTCGTCGACGCGGTGCCGGTCACGCGCACGTAAAGATCGGCTGGTGCGCCGCTGGTGTACCACTGGATGAACCTCGCCGGAGTCGTCGTCGTGCTGCTCGTCTGCACGGCGATATCGGAGTTCGGATTGATCACGCCGCCAGACTGGGAGAGGCCACGGATCGAGATCGTGTGTCCCGGGGTGGTGCTCTGCACGATCAAGCGATGGCGATAGAAGCCGGGGGCCTGCGCGGAGGTCTTGGCGAGGAAGGTGTCGATGCCGCTGCCCGTCGCAGCGGTCGAGTTGCCGGTCATGACCGCGGTGCGGTTCGAACCCGGAAGCTGCAGCGTGTTGGCCTCCGCCTTCGAGTCGTTGGGCTCCGTTTCGCTCGGTGGCACGACCGGACCGCAGGTGGTCGGGATGGCGAGTTCCCATTCACCCGATGGCGTATTCGTGTGCAGCGGCGAGATCGCGCCGGTGGTCAGGTTGAACGAGCCATAAGTGTAGGTGCCGCCGCCGGTGTAGATCGCGGCGTAGAGCGTGCCGTCATTGTTGTCGAAGTCCATGCCCTGGGCGAAATTCGCCGCCAGCCCGTGCCCGCCGATCAGCGTGGCCGCGCCGGTCGCGCGGTTGATCGAGTAGAGCGAATCGGTGCTGATATCGTGACCGTACATGTCGCCATCACAGTTGATCGCGATGTCGATCATGATTCCGCTCGCGACGCCGGTCGAGCCGATGAGCGTCGCCGCGCCGGTGCCGAGGTTGAACGAGTAGATGTTGGTCGCGGTCGACAGGAAGGCGTCACCGGTGACCGGATCGATGCTGAGGCCGGTTGGCGCGTCAGTGCCCGTGAGGCCGCTCACCGGGGCGAGGGACGTGAACGCGCCGGTTGCGGTGTTCACCGTACCGAACACCGATGGATTGCCGGTGACGGACTGGATGGCATAAAGCGTGGTGCCGGTCGGGTCGAAGTCCAAGGCGTAGAACGATGCGCCCGGATCGCCGACGAAGGCTTGCGTGCCGAACGTGCTCAGCGTGAAGGAATAGAGGCCTTGAGCGCTGCCGGTGACGCCGCGCATGTTGTAGGCATAGCCCGTGTCCGACGGCGCGTTCGGCAGCAGTGGCGCCAACGGTGCCGGAGCGGCTTCGATGGCGGCCGCACACTGGATGGCATAGTCCTGCGGTTCCGCCAGCGCACTGTTGGAAAGCTTGGCACAGTCGAGTACTTCCTGTGCATATGCGCAGCTCGCGAAAGCAGTCAGCAGGGATGCCGTTATCGATAACGTTCGCATGATTCAACTCCCCATTCTGGTGGTACACCGTGCGGCGCCGGTACGCACCCGGCCTGGATGCGCCGTCGCCCTAGAGCGACTATCACACAGAAAGGCGAGTGCATCTACATGCGCTGCAGTATGTGTCCTGTCGCCGCGACCGCACGAGTGATCCTCCAAGGCCCCGCGGTGCGACCAGGGGGCGGCATGGTGGATCCCGTTCACGCTGCCGCGGGCGTCCGCATGCGTATCATCTGACATCCGTTGGCCCGGACAGGAGGGTTCATGCGTCCGATCAATCCGTGGCTGGTCCTGGTTGCCCTGTTGGCATCGACCCAGGCAGGGAATCTCCAGGCAGCGTGTCCGCCTGCCGGCACGACCAGGGCGACTCTGACGACGCTCGCCGAAGCGGGCTTCGCGCTCGAGGATGCCGATGAGCGCGATGCGCTTGCCCTCGAACTCGTCGATTGCCTCGGCAATCCAGATCCTCGACTGCGTGACGCGATCGCCTACGAGGCGATCAGTACTTGGCTGCGCGATGCTCGGCTCGGTGCCGAGACGCGCACGTCTCTGCTCGCGCGCCTGACCCGCGAGCTGTCGCCCACACCGGCCGACACGGTCGGTTTTCGCGCCTCGTTTTCGGCCCTCGTGCTCGCCGCACTGGTTGGTTCGGATCGACACAAGCCGTTGCTCGACGCTGCCGCGATCAGTGGCCTCGTCGATACCACCGCAGACTGGTTCGAGTCGATCCGCGACTACCGCGGCTTCGATGCACGCGCCGGTTGGCGCCATGCGGTTGCGCACGGTGCCGACCTGCTGGCGCAACTGGCCGTGCATCCTCACGTTTCCGCAGACGGCATCGACCGCATCGTCGATGCGCTCGCCAGCCAGGTCGCGCCGGCAAGCGGTCACTTCTATGTCTACGGTGAGCCGGAACGTCTGGCGCTGCCGCTGCTCTACATCGCCGGACACCATCGATACACCACCGAGCAATGGCGTGACTGGTTCGCCGGCATCGCTGCCCTGCCCGAGGACGGCAATCTGTTTGGCTCACGGATCACCCTCGCGCGCCGGCACAATCTGCAGGCTTTGCTGCTTGTGCTCTACGTCAATGCGAGCGAATCGCAAGACGAAGCGCTGCGGGCGACATTGCGACCGGCGGTGCTCGAGGCCTTGCGCAGCCTGCAGTGATCCGGGTGTCATTGAACGAGTTGCATCCGCCGATCATGGATCGGCTCGCGGCGATCCTGAACCCATGAGCGACGAGACTTCGAAACTGTTGATCGGCGTGTCGCCGCGCATCCTGCGTCAGGTGCCGACCGAACTCGGCTTCCGTGGCAAGACCCTGCAGTACCTGGAGCAATCGGTCGCGCATTGGGTGATGTCGCTTGGGGCCATGGTGGTCATGCTGCCGACGGTCGAGCGCGAGAGCCTCATCCGGCCTGCCCACATCGACATGCATGACATCGTCGCCTCGCTCGATGGCCTGATCCTGCAGGGGGGTGCCGACATCGATCCACGCAGCTATGGCGAGGAGCCGACGCACACGCTCGGCGCAATCGATGCCGTGCGCGACCGTTTCGAACTCGAGCTCGTGCGCGGCTTTGCCGGCGCCGGCAAGCCGGTGTTCGGCATTTGCCGCGGCCACCAGCTCATCAATGTCGCCTTCGGTGGAACCCTGTATCAGGATCTGTGCGCCGATGGTGCCACCCGTGAACGGCACGTGCAGGCCGAGGCCTACGACGAGCACGGCCATGGCCTGCGCTTCGCCGAAGACGGCCTGCTGGCGGCGGTCCATCCTGGGATCCGTGCCGCGCGCGTCAACTCGATCCACCACCAGGGCATCAAGCGCCTCGGTGCAGGTCTGCGTGTCGATGCCTGGTCCGATGATGGCGTGATCGAGGCTATCCGTGGCGAGGGCGCGGGTTTCATCGTCGGCGTGCAATGGCACCCTGAATTCCACGACGGCCGTGACCCCGGCTTGCTGGCAGCCGATCCGCTGATGCGGGCGTTTCTGGATGCCGCGCGGGCACGGCGTGCGAACCGCGGGTGATCTGCGTCGATGCATGGGCGACTTTCGTCGCTCGCGCGAAGTCCGGGGCGCTCCCAACCATCCCTCAACGGTGTCAGCGTCGCGTGTGGCGATCCACGGCATGTGCGGCGCATGCCGGCATCGTTGGCGGTGGTGCGGCGGGTGTTTGGACCCTTTGGGATGCTCTGATCAATCCCGCGACGGCGTCACCGTCCTGTGCGGGCGCGGCTCGCCCAGGCAACCAGCCTGCACTTCGCCACGCCCACCCCGCTGCGAATCTTGTGGATGTGATGACGCCATTGCGGGATCGATCAGAGCATCCCTTGCCTGCGATTCGCGCAAGCGCGCGGTCAAAGCGACAACGTCCGCCCCCCATCGACGGGCAGGTTGATGCCATTGACATAAGCCGCTGCGGGGGAGGCGAGGAAGGCGATTGCGGCAGCGACTTCGTGGGGCTCGGCGAATCGATCGAGCGGAACACTGGCGAGCATGCGTGCGCTGACGGTCTCCTTGCTCTCGCCACTCGCCTGCGCGCGGTCGGCAAGGATCTGTTCGAGCCGTTGGGTCTTCGTGTAGCCGGGCAGAACGTTGTTGACGGTGATCCCGGCCGGGCCGAGTTCGCCGGCCAGCGTCTTCGCCCAGCTGGCCACCGCACCGCGGATCGAGTTCGACACGCCGAGGTTGCGGATCGGTTCCTTCACCGAAGTCGAGATCACGTTGATGATGCGTCCGTAGCCCGCTGCGCGCATGCCGGGCAGGATGGCCTGCACGACGATCTGTGCAGCCATCAGGTGCTGATTGAAGGCGATGCGGAACTCATCGAGCGTGGCCGTGTGCGCCGGCCCGCCGGGTGGGCCGCCCGTATTGTTTACCAGGATCTGCACCGGCGTGACGTTGACCAACGCCTCGACACGGGCGCGCAGCGCCGCGTGCTCGTTCATGTCGGCCGCAACGAAGCCGTGGTTCTGCCCGCTGCGTCGTGGCAATGCCGCGACGATGGCTTCGAGCGCGTCATTCGAGCGTGCGAGCACGGTGACATCGGCGCCGAGCGTGGCCAGTTCATGCGCGGCGGCACGGCCGATGCCCTGCGAGGCGCCGAGCACGAGGGCATGCTTGCCGGTCAGGTCGAGATCCATCGTGCAGTCCTCGGGTAGTGGCCGATGCAGCCTACTGCAGGCGCAACAGCTTGAGTGTCATCAACGGCAGCAGGTCTTCGTCGCTGCCGGCACGGGGCGGCTCGACGCTGCCTAGGTCGAAGCCGAAGGCGGCAGCATCGTCCTCGTCGAGGCCGTCGAATGCGCGGAACTCGGCGTCCAGCAGGGCCATGCGCGCGGCTGTCGCATCGTCATAGCGCAGGTAGCCGCCACTCGAATCGAGCACCTCGGCCAGCCCCGACCCGAACACCTGCAGGCGCGCCCAAACCAGCAGGTCGCCAACGGCGACACACCACCATTGCGTTTCGATGACGGCACCCGCTTCGTCGTCGGCGGAAAGGGTTTCGTCGCTCATGGAAGCCATCCGAGCGCGTTGGAAACGAAGGTGGCGGCGGCGCCGAAAACGATGCCCCAGGCGCCGGCGAAACCCATGCGTGCGATGCCGTCGAGCAGACGGTCGCCGAGCCGGCGGTAGCGCCGCCACAGGTACCAGCCGAAGGCGCGCGGCGTGAACAGGAAGGCGCCGATGCGTGCGCGCTCGGCCGGGTGCTTGTCGCGCAGGTGCACGGTCACCAGCACCCAGGTCATGATGTAGGTCGAAAGCCCGGCGACGATGAAGCCAAGGCCCATGACGAGCAGGAATTCGCGCGTGGCGAGCATCAGAACTCGGCCTGTCCGGGCGCGCGCGGGTAGGGAATCGCGTCGCGGATGTTGGCCAGGCCACAGACGTAGACGACCAGGCGCTCGAAGCCGAGCCCGAAGCCGGCATGCGGCACCGTGCCGTAACGGCGGAAATCGCGGTACCAGCCGTAGTGGACGGGATCGAGGCCGAACTGCTGCATGCGCGCATCGAGCACGTCGAGGCGTTCCTCGCGCTGCGAGCCGCCGATGATCTCGCCGATGCCCGGCGCGAGCACGTCCATCGCGGCGACCGTGCGGCCATCGTCGTTGAGGCGCATGTAGAACGCCTTGATCTTCTCCGGGTAATTCGTCACCACGACCGGGCGACCGATGTGTTCCTCGGTGAGGAAGCGCTCATGTTCGGTCTGCAGGTCGGCACCCCAATCCACCGCGTACTCGAACTTCCTGCCCGACTTCTTCAGGATCTCGACCGCATCGGTGTAGTCGACGCGCTCGAATGGCGCATCGACCAGGTTTTCGAGGCGAGAGATCGCGGTTTTCTCGACGCGCTCGGCGAAGAAGGCCATGTCGTCGGCACGCTCGTCGAGCACGGCCTTGAACACGTACTTGAGCAGTGCCTCGGCCACGCGCGCATCCTCGTCGAGATCGGCGAAGGCGATCTCCGGCTCGATCATCCAGAACTCGGCGAGGTGACGCGCGGTATGCGAGTTCTCGGCGCGGAAGGTCGGGCCGAAGGTGTAGACCTTGCTCAGGGCCAGGCAATAGGCCTCGACATTGAGCTGGCCGGAGACGGTCAGGAACGCTTCCTTGCCGAAGAAATCCTTGCGGTAGTCGATACCGCCCTTGTCGGTGCGCGGCAGGTTCATGAGGTCCAGCGTGGAGACGCGGAACATCTGTCCGGCCCCTTCGGCGTCCGAGGTCGTGATGATCGGGGTATTGACCCAGTAGTAACCGTGTTCGTGGAAGAACCGGTGCACGGCAGCGGCGAGCGTATGGCGCACACGCGTGACCGCGCCGAACAGGTTCGTGCGAGGACGCAGGTGTGCGACTTCGCGCAGGAACTCGAGCGAATGCGGCTTCGGCTGGATCGGGTAGGTTTCCGGATCGTCGACGAAGCCGACCACCTCGATGTGCGTGGCGGCCAGTTCGAAGCCCTGGCCCTTGCCCTGTGAAGGCACCAGTTCGCCCTCGGCGATGACCGAGCAGCCGGCGCTCAGGTGCAGCACCTCGCTCGCGTAGTTCGGCAGCGATTCCGGGGCGACCACCTGGATCGCGTCGAAGCACGAGCCGTCGCTGACGTTGACGAAGGACAGGCCGGCTTTTGAATCGCGGCGCGTGCGCACCCAACCGCGCACGCGAATGCGGGAGCCGGCGGCGATGCTGCCGGAAAGGGCCTGTTTGACACTGACGACGGACATGCGGGAGGACTCCAGGGACGATGTGGAGCGGGATGGTTGCGCGGAGCCGCACATGATAGCGGAAGCGCCGCGCGCCACGCGTGCGGATGGCTTGAATCCGCGCACGCCGCCACGATCTCGGCTGGCTACGATGTAACATCGCCCTGTCATCCCGGGAACCGCCCCATGGCCATCCAGCTCACCGCCGCTGCCCTCAAGCGCATGCAGGACTTTCTCGCCCGCGCGCCCGATGCCGTGGGCGTCCGTTTCGGCATCAAGCGCACCGGCTGCTCGGGTTTCGCCTACACCGTCGACGTCGCCGACCGCGTCGCCGACAACGACACCGTATTCGACCAGGACGGCGTGCGTGTGCTTGTCGACGCCAAGGCCCTGCCGTTCGTCGACGGTACCGAGATCGACTTCCGCCGCCAGGGCCTCAACGCCGCCTTCGTGTTCCACAACCCGAACGCGACCGGCGAGTGCGGTTGTGGCGAGAGTTTCACGGTCGAACCGGCTGTCTGAGTCGCCACGGGATCGGTTGACGCACCTCCGCAATCCGGTACTTTCGGCCCTGTCGCAAGGTTGATTTTTTTGATATAGACTCGCGGCCGTCATGCCTGCGCGGTCGTTGCGGTCGTGGGCCGATGCCGGACGATCCATTGCGATCCGCTTGCTCGCCCCCCTTCCGACGCACGCATGGCACTGGGAGGCCCTTCACGGGGTATGGGCGTATCAAGTCAAGTTGCGGAGAGTTTCAATGTCGGATCGTCAGGTCGGCACCGTCAAGTGGTTCAACGAGAGCAAGGGTTTCGGCTTCATCAGCCGCGAGGGCGGCCCCGATGTCTTCGTGCATTTCCGCGCCATCAACGGCACGGGATTCCGCACGCTGCAGGAAGGGCAGAAGGTCAGTTTCAAGGTCGTTCAGGGACAGAAGGGCCTGCAGGCCGAAGACGTCACCTCGGCCTGATCCCGATCCGGCTCGCGAAAACACCCGGGGCCGCGGCGCAAGCCGCGGCCTTTTCGTTTGCGGCTTTCCGACGCTGCCGAATCATCCTCCGACACGAGGGGATTGTCCGATGAAGGCGGCGTCACCGCTTCAGACGTGTGACCAGGAAACCGATCGCAAGCACGCCAAGGAACGCGCCATAGCCGAGCGCCGAAGCGAGCACCTGCTTCCAGATCGCAGCGGCCGCCGGGTCGGCATGAGCGAACGCCCAGGCGCCGGCCCATGTCGCCGCCGCGATGGCGGCAGCCAGCACGCCAAGCGCCAGCGCGCTCCGTCGTGCACCGCGGCCCCGCGCGGTCACGCGCCAGTAGAGCCAGCCGAGCACCAGATACCACGGCAGCAGCAGGATCAGCGAAAGGTTGAGCTCGATGACGGGGTTCATCCTGGCTTGCCCGATATTCGGGTCGAACCGTATTGCTGGGCGGCGTCGGTTTGAATCGATGGATTCATTCTGCTTGAGGCGCTCGCATGAAGACTCGACTGCCGCTTCCTTGGGATGCTCTGACCAATCCCGAACGGGATTGATCAGAGCATCCCTTGTACATCGAACCGACGGGTTCCGAGCGGAATGTGGTTCCATCGAACGAAAGGATGCGTGAGGTCATTCGCATGGAGCCTCCAGGGTTCCGAAAACCTGAATCAAACCGCCTACTCGACCCCGCCCATAACGCCCACATCCTCCTCCGACACCGGCACGGCGTCGCGGTTTTCCTGTGCGCGCAGGAAGTTGACGACGCCGGCGATGTCCCGCGCGCTCAACGAATGGGCGAAGGGCGGCATGGTGTAGGGCATCGGATGGGTGGGCGTGCTCGGGGCGATGGCGCCGAGTGCGACGAGTTTCACCAGGTTGACCGGATCCGGCGCGGCGATCGCGCTCGAGCCCTGCAGCGGCGGATACTTGCCGGCGACCCCTTCACCGCGCTCGCCATGGCAGTCCGCGCAGCGCTCGGCATACACCTTTCTGCCGAGGGCCAGTGATTCATCATTGGCGCGCACGCGCATCGGCGGCTCGGGTTCGGCTGGTGGTGCGGGAAGCAGGCGCAGATAGGCTTCGATCGCACCTGCGTCGTCATCCGTGAGGTATTGCAGGTTGCCGGCGATCACGTTGGCCATCAACCCGTAGCTCGCGATGGCATCCGGTGCGCCGCCCTTCAGGTAGCGGGCGAGGTCGCCGTCGGCAAAACGTGCCAGCGCCGTGCCGTGCAGAGCCGGGGCGAACCAGCCCGCATTGCGCGCGCCCCACAACTGCGGGCCGGTGGATTGGGACGCGAAGGTGCCGCGTGAGCCGTGGCAGACAGCGCAATGGCCGATGCCTTCGACCAGATACGCGCCACGCGCCACGTGTGCGTCGCTCCAGTGCATTTCCGGTGCGCGGCGCAGGTAAATCAGGCGCCACGCAATCATTGCGCCCGGCAGGTTGGCCGGGAATGCATAGACCGGCGGACGTCGTGCCGCCGTGGACGGCGGCCTGCTGCGCAGCCAGGCGAGCAGGGCATCGAGATCGCCGTCATCCAGGCGCCGGAAACTCGTGTACGGGAACGCCGGCGACAGTACGCCGTTGCGGCTGATGCCGTGGCGCATGGCGTGACGGAATTCCTCGCTGGACCAGTCGCCGATTCCGTGCTCCGGATCCGGCGTGATGTTGCTGCTGTAGACGACGCCGTAGCGCGTGTTGAACGCGCGCCCCCCAGCCAGTGATTCACCGTCGGGTGCAGTGTGGCAGCCCGCGCAGTTGCCGACGGTGGCGAGATAGCGGCCGTGTTCGATCAGGGCGGGCGAACTCGCCGGAATCGACCCGGTCATGGGCACCCGGAATGGCGCGAGTCCACCCTGACGCGGCAGCAGGACGGCGATTGCGGCGACAAGGGCAAGTATCAGAGGCAGCAACAGGGCAGCCATGACCACGAACAGGCGACGGATCATCGCGAGCCCCCGGCAACCGGCATCGAGCCGCAGGCAATCGGCAGATCGAAGCTTCCGGCTGGGGCTGCGGCAATCGAATGGTCGGCACCGCGTGTGGCCAGCCAGTCGCCGAGGCGGCGCAGATCGCGCGGATCAAGCGCCTTGGCCACATTGGCCATGCAGTCCGGTGCGGTCGCATGGCGCGCGCCGGTCCGCCAGGCGCCGAGTTGGGCGACGATGTAGTCGGGTGGAAGTCCGATCAGGGCCGGGATGCCTGGTTCCTGGCCGGCAAGGTTCTCGCCATGGCAGGCCGTGCACGCCGGAACGCCGCGTACCGGATCACCATTCTCGACGAGCCGGCGTGCGCGGGTCGCGTCGGCGTCGCTGATCGGCATGGGGATCGCTGACGAGCGTGGCGGCAGTCGTGCGTAGTGCTCGGCGATGCGCGCGAGGTAGGCGTCGTCCATGTTGCGCATCAGCCAATTCATCGACGCGTATGCCCGTCGTCCATCGCGGAATGCCCGCAACTGCGCCAACAGGTAGCCTGCCGGCTTGCCGGCCAGGTGCGGGTAGTACTCGTTGCCGGTCATGCCCTGGCCTTGGTCGCCGTGGCAGGCGGCACAGGCGGCGAGGCGTTCGTGCAGGTCGGGAGGTGCCGGTTCGCTGGCCATCGCCGTGGCGCTGGCGAGGCAGGCGGCGAGGTGCATCCAGGGGAATCGAATCATGCGGGCAGGATAAGGCGGATGCGTGGCGGCGAACAGTTCGATGGCGATGTGCCCCGGCAAGCCTTGCCGGCTGATGATGCCGACCTCATGTACGCGCCCACTGAGCAAGGAGCCCGCCCATGAGCCTGTTCGAACCGCTGCGCCTTCGCGGCATCACCCTGCGCAATCGCATTGCGGTTTCGCCGATGTGCGAATACTCAGCCGTCGATGGCGTGCCGCAATCGTGGCATCTGGTCCATCTCGGCTCGCGTGCGGTTGGCGGCGCCGCCCTCGTCATCGCCGAGGCCACGGCGATCGAAGCGCGCGGGCGCATCTCGCCGGCCGACACCGGCCTGTGGAACGACGCGCACGTGGAAGCCTGGCTGCCGATCTCGCGTTTCATCCACGAACAGGGCGCGGTCGCCGGCATCCAGCTTGCGCATGCCGGACGCAAGGCCAGTGTCGACGTGCCCTGGCGGGGCGGCGCGCGCCTCGAAGCCGGTGCCGGTGGCTGGATGCCGGTGGCACCGTCGGCGCTCGCCTACGCACAGGGTGAGCCAGCACCGATGGCGCTCGACGAGGCCGGCATCGAAGCGATCGTGCGGGCCTTTGCCGATGCTGCGCAGCGTGCGCTCGATGCCGGTTTCGAACTGCTCGAAGTACATGCCGCACACGGTTACCTGCTGCACGAATTCCTGTCGCCGCTGACCAACCGGCGCGAGGATGCCTTTGGCGGCACGTTCGACAATCGCATCCGCCTGACCCGCGCGGTCGTTGCAGCGGTACGCGCGGTATGGCCGGAACGCCTGCCCTTGTTCGTGCGCCTGTCGGCCACCGACTGGGCCGATGGTGGCTGGGACCTCGAGCAGAGCATCGCGCTCTCGCGGGTGCTCGCCGGCGAAGGCGTCGACCTGGTCGATGTGTCGAGTGGTGGGCTGGTCACACATCAGCAATTGCGGGTCGCTCCCGGGTATCAGGTGCCGTTCGCGGCACGTATTCGTGCCGAAGCCGGCATCGCCACCGGCGCGGTCGGCCTGATCACCGAGCCTGCGCAGGCCGAGGCGATCCTTGCCCGCGGTGAGGCCGACCTCGTCCTGCTCGGCCGCGAGTTGCTGCGCGACCCGTATTGGCCGCGGCGTGCGGCACGCGAACTGGGTGCGGACATTGCCGTGCCGGAGCAGTACGCGCGTGCGTGGTGAGCGCGAAACCACGGGCAGCGTTCGCCTTGACATCTGGTTGTGGGCGGCGCGGTTCTTCAAGACGCGCAGCCTTGCGCGCCAGGCCATCGACGGCGGCAAGGTCGACGTCAATGGCGCCGGCGCGAAGCCGGCGAAGGCGATCCATGTCGGCGACGAACTGGCGATCCGGCGCGGTGACGAGCGCTACATCGTGCATGTCGCTGCACTGTCGGAACAGCGCGGGCCGGCGCCGGTGGCGCGCACGCTATACGTCGAAACCGCCGCCAGCCTCGCCGCGCGCGCGCAGATTGCGGAACGGCACCGGCTGACTGGTGCCGCCTTCGACCATCCCCCCGCACGGCCCGGCAAGCATGCCCGGCGTCTGTTGCGTGCGTTGAAGGAAGAAGCGGGGAATGGGGAATAGGGAATGGTGGAAAGCCGGGCGTTTCAGCTCTGGACCAAGCAATGCTCCGATCAATCTCGATTGATCGGAACATCCCAAGCGGAAGCACGGCCTCGATATGACATCAATAAAATCATTCAACACATTGTTTTAACTAACATTTATCGGTGGCCGCTCGTGTAGCCGATAGTGCCGAGCCAGCCAGCCGCCGGTTGCCGCCCAGAGCAGCGCAAGCATCGCGCCGATGAGCATGGCCAGTGAGGGGTGCTCACCGAGCTGGGCGAGGCCGTGCTTGGCCCAAGCGCTGACCGCGTCACCCCCACGGTAGAAAACGGTGTCGATGAAGTTTTTCGCCTTGTACTTCTGCTCGGCCGGAACGACCGTGTAGAGCATCTCGCGACCCGGGCGGGCGAGGGCGTATTCGCCGGCGCGACGAATCACCATGACCACCACGAACACGCCGAACACCGGTGCCAGCGCCAGCCAGAGGAAGCCACCGGCGACAACCAGCGGCACGGCGACGAGCAGCACGCCAACCCCGAGGCGGCGGGCGATGTGTCCGGTCAGGAATGCCTGGGTCAGGATCGCCAGTGTCTGGACCACCGCATCGATCATGCCGAAGACCTGGGTCTGGCGCGTGCGATCCGGGAAGGTTTCGGCGACGAGGCGCGCCTGCTCGAAATAGAGAAAGGTGTTGGCCGTGGCAAGCAGGATCACGAACAGGCCGATGCCGAGCAGGTACGGAGAACGCAGCACCGCGGTTGCGCCGGCGAATGGATTGCCGCCGAGCGCACGCGAACGGTCCGCGTCGACATCGCTTCGTGCAGGGGCCGGCTGGCCGTCGCGCCAACGGTGCATGACTGCCGCCGCCGCGATGGCCGCGGCGAGGAAGATGGCTGAGAGCACGAGCAGGCCGGCATGACCGAGCGGAGCGACCAGGAGGGTGCCGAGCACGGGGCCGACGAGCCCGCCGAGGCTGGCGCCGCCGGCCATCAGCGCGAACAGGCGCCTGGCCTGCGCGGTCGCGAAGACGTCGGCAAGCGTGCTCCAGGCCAGCGAGATCGTCAGCAGGTTGAACACCGACAGCCAGATGTAGAACGTGCGTGCGACGGTGAGATCACCCGGACGCAGGGCGAGGCCCGCGGCGAAGGCAAGGAGGTTCAGGGTGAAGAACCCATAGGTCCAGGCCAGAATCCGGCGTCGCGGGACCTTCGAGGCGATCCAGCCGAACAGCGGAACTGCGGCGAGCGTGGCGAGGAAGGTTCCGGTGAACAGCCATTGCAGCTTGTCGATGCCGCCGGCGATGCCCATCGTCTCGCGCACCGGTCGCAGCATGAAGTAACCGGCGAACAGGAGGAAGAACAGGGCGAGACCAGCGGCAACCGCAGGCGCCTCGCCTGGTCGGGTGCCGAACAGGCGCGACATTGCACGCGCGAACGCCGTCGCGGCCGGCATGGGCAAGACCTCAGGAGGCGAAGGTGTCGACGAGTTCGCGCTGCCAGGCCGAACTCAGCAATGGGCCATGCCCGGCCTTGAGCTGGTCGGCCTGACGCTCGGGCTTGCTGGTCGCCGGAATGACCGCGGTGACCGCCGGGTGGCTGATCGCGAACTTGAGGAACATCTGTGACCACGAAGTCACGCCGATTTCCGCCGCCCAGCCGGGCAGCGGACGCTCCTTCACCCTGGCGAACAGCCTGCCGTCATCGAAAGCGCGGTTGACCAGCACGGCGATGCCCTTGTCCTGGGCGAGCGGCAGCACGGTTTTCGCGGCGTTCGCTGCGTTCACCGAGTAGTGGATCTGGATGAAGTCGAGCTTCTCGTTGCGCATGAGCTGTTCGAGTTCGGGCAGGCCACGGTCGACGTAGTGGGTGATGCCGACGTAGCGGGTCTTGCCCTGCTCCTTGAGCTCGCGCGCATACGGCAACTGGGTTTTCCACTCGCGCAGGTTGTGAACCTGCAGCAGTTCGACCTTGTCGGTACGCAGACGCCGCAGCGACCCGGCCCACTGCGCTTCGGCGTCGGCGCGTGAGTCAGCGGCGATCTTGGTGGCGAGGAAGGTCTTCGCGCGCCAGCCGCCGTCGGCGAGCAGGGTGCCGAGCACCTCGTCGGCGCCGGAATAGTTCGGTGAGGTGTCGATCACGCTGCCACCGCCTTCGAAGAACACCTTGAGCACGTCCTTGAGTTGCTCGTATTTCCCGCTGCCGGGTATGGCCTCGAAGCTGCCCGATGTGCCGGCGCCGATGACCGGAATGCGCTCGCCGGTCGATGGGATCGGCCGGGTCAGCATCGGCGACGGCGAGGCGGCCAACAGGCCGCGGCTGGCGACCAGGCTGATGCCGGCGGCGGTGAGGCCGGTGGCGAGGAACTGGCGTCGGTTCAACATCGGAGTTCTCCTCTGGGCAGACGAAGTGCACGGCTTCGGCGCTGGGATGCTGGCGGGTGCGGCGGCGGCCGTGTTCGCATGCAAGCACGAGCGCATGGCCGCAGGGAAGTTGCCAAAGGCATGCCCGGATCGCGCGCGGGCAGCCGCCGGGTGGTGCCGGTGCAGCCGCTTTCCGGCTACCGCGTTCGGTCGTCGTGCGCCCGCGCGCCGCCTTCGAGGTGCGCGACGAAGGCCGGATAGAGCACCGTGTTGGCATGGCCGCTTAGGTGGTCGCCGTCGAAAAACAGCGGACGACCGTCGCGTACGGCCTCGCAAAGAACGACATCGCAGAGCAGAGGTGTCGCATCGAAGATGTCCGCGCCGGGCAGGGCGGCTGCCACGCGCTCCAGGCTGGCGAGGGCCACCGCGCGATGCCGCTCCACATCGGCTCGGGAAATCGAAAGGCCGCCGGCGCAGACGGGATTCATCACGTTGAAAGCATCGCTGCAGCGAAACGCCGGTGCACGGAACACGGGTTTCGGTGCATCGAAGACCAGATGGATGCCGCGTGCGGCAAGCGGCGCGAGCCGGCGCACGAGATCGGCTTCGACTTCGCGTCGCGCAGGATCGTCGCGGTCGCTGCCGATGCCAACGTCGAAACGTGCCCACTGGTCGCCCAGGCGCTGAACACGCAATGAGGCGAGCAGCAGGATGTCGCCACGTCGCGCTCGAGCGGTGATGTCGGCGAGCACGCGTTCAGCCTGGCCGCGGCAGGCGTCGCCCATGCCGTCCGGGCGCAACGAGGCGAACGAGCAGCCCGGGTTGCGATAGAGCACGCCCTTGGCCCCGTTGCGCAGGACGTATTCGGTGACCATGCCGGTATAGGCCATCGCGTGCGAATCACCGAACACGAACAATGTGCGGCCTTCGTGCGTGCGCCCCTGGCATCCACGGGCGGCATACTCGCCACGCGATGGATCGTTGAGCGAACGCATCGACAGGCGGCAGTCTGGCTCGTCGGCCAAGCCGACGTGTTCGCTCACCTGCCAGTCCATGCGATCGCGCGTGACCGTGCTGAGCGACGCCCAGGGTGCCGATTTGCGCACGCCGTAGCCGAGGATCGCCGCCATGAACAAGGCGAGGATGCCGCCTGCCACGACGCGCCATGCCGGTGCACGTCGCAATGGCGTCGAGTGGCGCAATGGTTGCTCGATCCATCGCCATGAGGCCTCGGCGAGCATGGCGGTCAGCAGCACGGCCAGGACCATCCGCGTCGGTCCTTCGAGCCCGATCGTCCAACGCATCAGCACGAAGACCGGCCAATGCCACAGATACAGCGAGTACGAACGACGGCCGAGTGCGAGCAGCGGTGGCAACCCGAGCAGGCGTGCGAGGGGCGATTGCGCGTCGCGTCCATGCAGGGTCACCAGCAGCACCACTGCAGCCGCGACGAGCGGGACGATCGAGGCGACGCCACGTGATGGCAACCACAAAACCGCGACGAGCGCGATCAAGGCCAGCCAGGCCCCCGTTTCGGCAAACGCGCCCCACGCTCCTCGCTTCCAGCGCAGCCGCCTGGCGCCCTGATGGAGCAGTACGCCGGCTGCGATTTCCCACAGACGTGAAGTGGTGAGATAGAACGCCGCGTTCGCATCGCGGGCCGAACGCCAGCAGGCGTCGGCGAGCGAACCAGCGAAGACGACGGCGAAGGCTGCCACGGACAGCAGACGCCACCGCCCGCCGCGCAGCCAGGCGAAGAACAGCAGTGGGAACAACAGGTAGAACTGCTCCTCGACGCCGAGCGACCAGGTATGCAGGTACGGATTGAACTCGGCGCGCGGGGCGAAATAGCCGTCGGTCCGGTAGGCGAGGAACAGGTTGGACAGGCCGAAGAAGGCGTACAGGCCGGTCTTCTCGTTGGCGTCACTGAGCCAGGCCAACGGGACCACGAGCATGCTGACGAGTGCGGTGGTGAGCAAACAGGTCAGCAGCGCCGGTGCGATGCGCAGGAAGCGGCGGCGGTAGAACTGTCCGGCGAAACCACGCAGATCCACCACCGCCCCGCGTTGGGCCGAGGCGGCAACGACGAAACCCGAGATCACGAAGAACAGGTCGACGCCATGCAGTCCGCCGGCCATGGCGGGTGCATGCAGGTGGTAGGCGATGACCGCGACGACGGCAAGCGCACGCAGGCCGTCGATGTGGGCAACGTGCTCCTGGGGCGTCGTCGGTACGCCGGGTGCCGTCGTCCGCCCTGCGGGATCACTCGGCATGCGTCGCCGATGGCGCATCGGAGCGCAGCGGCAACGCCTGCGCGAATGCCGGGTAAAGGATCTTGTTGCCATGGGCGCTCAGATGATCGCCATCGAAGAACACGGGTTTGCCATCCCGCATGGAGTCGCACCATTCGTCCCCACAGAGTTCGGGCAGGGGATCCCACACATGTACTGCCGGAACCGCTGTCGAGATTCGTTCGAGGCTGCGCATCACCGGCGCACGATACGCCTCCATGTCCTTGCGTGATTCCCGCAGGCCCGCGGCGCAGATCGGATTGCCGGCATTGAACGCATCGGCGCAACGGAACGGCGGTGTGCGGAACACCGGTTTGGGGGCATCGATCAGGATGTCGAGTCCGTTGCCGGCAATGCCCGAGAGCAACGCAATGGCGGCCTCTTCTGACTGCGCGCGCCGTTGCAGGGCGTTCGCGCCGAGCATCGACGCTCTGGCCTGCGCTTCGTCGACCATGGCGAACTGTGTGCTCAGCCGGGTCAGTCGCAGGGCGGCGAGAAACAGGATGTCTCCACGCCGGGCCCGCGACAGGATGTCCTCGACCACTTCGCGACCGTTCGCCACGCATGCGGGAGGCTCACGTTCGGGCTGCAGGCTGAGAAACGTGCAGCCGATGTTCGGATAGAGCCGCACCGTCGAGCCGCTGCGAAGGACGTGCTCGGTCAACAAGGTGCTGTAGGCCATGGCATGCGAGTCGCCGACGACGAAGATCTGGCGCGGATCGCCTGGAGTTTCGGCACAACCGCCGCGCGAAAACACCTGGGCGTGTCGCGCGCCCTCGCTTTCCGTGCCTACGACGAGGTGGCAGCCGGGAAGCTGCGGAATCACCGGAACCAGTTGCGGGTACCAGTCCGTGGCATGCCGGGCCACGGTGCTCATCGACAGCTTGGGCTTGAGCGCGATGAGGCGGTCCGACGCAGCCCAGGCGGCGACGACCAGGGCGATACCGGAAGCCACGACCGCCATGCGGGGGATGGCGTGCAGACGGCGTGTCTGCCGTAAAGGCTGCTCGACGAGCCGGTAAGACAGTTCGGCGATGCAGAATGTGCCGACGAGCGCCACGGTCGTCGGGCCCGGCCCGTCAAGCCCACAGGTCCAGCGCATGATCACGAACACGGGCCAGTGCCAGAGATAGAGCGAATAGGAGCGCGTGCCGACGTAGCGCATGGGCGCACTGGCGAGCAGTCGCGCCGGCACCGCGTCGGTGCGCGCCCACTGCAGGATCGCGAGAGCGCCTGCCGTGCCGATGACTGGCAGCATGGCACCCGGAAACGGGAAGGTGCGCTCCCGTGACATGAACAGGGCCAGCGCGATCAGCGCGAGCGAGATCCAGGCGCCGGCAGGCACGAGCCAGTACCAGCGGGCTTCCCGTACCCGGGAGGCGCCGGTGCCATGGACGGCCATGAACACGAGGACACCCAGGCCGAGTTCCCAGAATCGCGAGGTGATCAGGTAGAAGGCGGCCGGCGGGTCCGACCGGCCACGGATCCAGGCATCGGCAAGCGATGCCAGTGCCGCGGTCACGAACAGGACGACCGCGAAGCGACGCCAGTGCCCCAGGCGCAACCAGGCGAAGAACAGGAGCGGGAACAGCAGGTAGAACTGCTCTTCCACCCCCAGCGACCATGTGTGGGTGTATGGGTTGAACTCGGCGGTCGGCGAGAAATAGCTCTCGTTGTGGCTGGCCAGATACAGATTGCTCAGACCGAAGAAAGCGTATCGGCCGGTCGTCTCGATCGCCGAACTCAGCCAGGCGAACGGAATGAACAAGGTGCACGCCAGACTTGTGCTCAACAGGCAAAACACGAGAGCGGGCACGATGCGCCGGATGCGCCGCGCATAAAAGTAGGCGAGAAAGCCGCCAAGGCCGGATCCGTTCCAGCGGGCGACGGAAGCGCTGACCACGAAGCCGGAGATGACGAAGAACACATCGACGCCGGCAAAGCCGCCGGGCAGCCAGCCGCTGTCGAGGTGGTAGGCGATCACGCCGAGCACGGCGATGGCCCGCAGTCCATCGATGTACGCGAAATAGGGGTGCGGCGCGGATGCGTGGCTTGGGTGTGCGTTCATGTCGACCGATCGCTTGCCGGATAACGGCTGGAGATGCATTGATGCGTCGCGGAACCGGCGATGCGTTGCGCCAGTTCGTCAGGAGGATGTCGATCGGGCTGCTGCCGATGCCTCATTCGAGCAGGCTCTGCAGACGATAGAGCGCATCGAGCGCAGCCTTGGGGCTGAGTCCATCGAGATCGATGCGGCGCAGGGCTTCCTCCACCGGCGAAGGCAGCGCTGCCGCGAACAGGCCGAGCTGTGCTGTATCCGACTTCGCCGCAGTCTCCGCCATCGCATGCGTGCCGTCTTCGAGCGACTGCAGCACGCGGCGCGCGTCGGCGATCACGTTCTTCGGCAGGCCGGCCAGCGCGGCCACCTGCAGACCGAAGCTGCGGTTGGCCGGGCCGTCCTTGACCGCGTGCATGAACACGAGTTGGTCGCCGTATTCGACCGCGTCCAGGTGCACATTGGCGATGGTCGGGTGCCGGGTTGGCAGTTCGGTCAACTCGAAATAGTGCGTGGCGAACAAGGTGAATGCGCGGTTGACCGTGGCGAGATGGCGCGCGCAGGCCTCGGCCAATGCGAGACCGTCGTAGGTGCTGGTGCCGCGACCGATCTCGTCCATCAGCACGAGGCTGCGCTCACTTGCGTTATGCAGGATGTTGGCCGTCTCGCTCATCTCGACCATGAAAGTCGACTGCCCGCGCGAGAGGTCGTCGCCGGCGCCGATGCGCGTGAAGATGCGGTCGATCGGCCCAATCGCGGCGCGCGCGGCCGGCACGTAGCTGCCGATGTGAGCAAGCAGCACGATCAGCGCGGCCTGGCGCATGTAGGTCGACTTGCCACCCATGTTCGGGCCGGTGACGATCAGCATGCGGCGACTGTCGTCGAGGGCGAGGTCGTTTGGCTCGAACGGCTCCTCGCGCACCTGCTCGACAACCGGATGGCGGCCACGCCCTATGCGGATGCCCGCTTCGTCGACGAGTTCCGGTTCGTTCCAGTCGAGCGTGTCGGCACGTTCGGCAAAGCAGGCCAGCACGTCGAGTTCGGCGACCGCGGCGGCAGCCGACTTCAGCGCTTCCAGTTGGGCGGCGAGCGTGTCGAGCACCTGCTCGTAGAGCGCGCGCTCGCGCATCAACGAGCGTTCGCGAGCCGACAACACCCTGTCCTCGAACGACTTCAGCTCCTCGGTGATGTAGCGCTCGGCGCCTTTGATCGTCTGCCGCCGCGTGTAGTGGGTCGGCGCCTTGTCGGCCTGGCCGCGACTGATCTCGATGTAGTAGCCGTGCACGCGGTTGTAGCCGACCTTGAGGGTCGGAATGCCGGTCGCCGCCTTCTCGCGTTCTTCGAAGTCGATGAGGAATTGGTCGGCGTTCGTCGCCAGCGCGCGCAGTTCGTCGAGTTCGGCATCGAAGCCGGCGCGCACGACGCCGCCGTCGCGTTGCAGCGCCGGCGGTTGTTCGACGATCGCCGCAGCGAGGAAGTTGGCGGTGCCGGCGTGTTCGCCGAGACGGTCGAGCAGGGCGTCGAGGCGCGGACTGTCGATGCCGCTGACGCGGGCACGCAGGATTGGCGTGCGCGCCAGGCCATCACGCAGCGTGGATAGATCGCGGGGCCGTGCCGAACGCAGCGCGACGCGGGCGAGGATGCGTTCGAGGTCGCCGATGCCACGCAGTTCATCGCGCAGCGCCTCGATGCGGCGCGCTTCGATCAGGGCGCGCACGGCGTGGTAACGCTGGCGCAGGGTCACGCGGTCGCGCAAGGGTCGGTTGAGCCAGCGGTGCAGCAGGCGCGCGCCCATCGGCGTGACGCTGGTGTCCAGCACGCCGAGCAGGGTCGCGCCGCGCTGGCCCGAGACGTGCGTGTCGAGTTCCAGATTTCGCCGCGTCGCCGCGTCGAGTGCGATGGTGTCATCACTGCGCTCGACGGCAAGTCCGCCCAGATGCGGCAATGCGGATTTCTGCGTTTCCTCGACGTAGCCGAGCAGGGCGCCGGCGGCGCCGATGGCGAGGGTCAGGCCTTCCGCACCGAAGCCGACAAGATCGCGTGTGCCGAAGAAGCGGCATAGTTCGCGGCGCCCGGTCTCGCTATCGAAATGCCAGGGCGCACGCTTGCGCAGGCCGGGCAGGGCGGTCACGAACTTCGGCCACGCCACATCCTCGCCGACCAGGGTCTCGACGGGTTGCAGCCGCGCGAGTTCGGATGCGAGCGCTTCGGCCCCGGCGACCTCGCCAAGCAGGAAACGTCCGGCGGCGAGATCGACCCAGGCGAGTCCATAGCCGCTCTTGCCGGCGCTCACCGCCAACAGCAGGTTGTCGCGGCGCTCTTCGAGCAGGGCCTCGTCGGTCACCGTGCCTGGCGTGACGATGCGCACGACCTTGCGCTCGACCAGACCCTTGGCCAGGGCCGGATCGCCGATCTGCTCGCAGATCGCCACCGACTCGCCGAGTTTGACCAACCGGGCCAGGTAGCCTTCGGCCGCGTGGTAGGGCACGCCCGCCATGGGGATCGGCGCGCCGGCCGATGTGCCGCGCTGGGTCAGGGTGATGTCGAGCAGCCGCGCGGCCTTGCGCGCATCGTCGTAGAAGAGCTCATAGAAATCGCCCATGCGGAAGAACAACAGCACATCCGGATGCGTGGCCTTGGCGGCGAAGTACTGGCGCATCAGGGGCGTGTGCTGGGCGGAGTCGCTCATCGCGGCGCGTGTTCGGGACAAACGCGAAGTATCCCACGTGCGCGCGCCACCACGGCAAGTCGCCGGTGTTGCCGCCTGCGTCGGTGATGCTTCCGCTTTCCCTGCGCTGCACCCCCATCGGCCGCACGACGCGGTTCGGCCTGGTGTCAGACACGGGCAGCGGCGTCGGGTGCCATCCCCGCCTGGCGTGCCTGGACCGTGGCGACACCGGTACCGGACACCGCGCGATGGATCGCATCGATGATGTAGAGATCACTCAGGCCATCGGCCGCGGGAACCTTGGACGGCAGTCCGTCGATGATCACCTCTGCCATGTGGTCGAACATCAGTGGCAGCTGATCCTGCTGCGGCAAGGGACGTGATTCCCCCGCATGTCCGCCTTCGATGGTGGCGATGGTGAGCACCTGGTTCAGCAGTGGCGATGCGGGTTCCAGATCGACCCAGGCGCGCTCAAGCCCCACACGGAGGCGATTCTGCAGGCGATAGGACCAGCTCGACGAACCACTGGCCAGGACCCCATTGGGAAAGCGCAAGGTGAAGGCGATGGTGTCCTCCACTTCGCGGAAGCGCCGGTCCCGCGGCGAGCTGGCCTGGGCGCTCACTTCGACCGGCATGCCGCCCCCGAACATGCGTGCCGCCTGGATGCTGTAGACCCCCACGTCGACGAGACTGCCGCCGCCGGAAAGACGACGGTCGAACCGCCAGTTGTCGCCAGGGACGCTGATGGGGAAGCCCTTGTGCGCATCGACGTGCACGACGCGGCCGTGCTCGCCGCCTTCGATCAAGGCGCTTACCGCCGCATAGGCCGGTCCGAAGCAGGTGCGGTAGGCGATCATGAGATGCCGGCCGGTCTCGCGGGCGACTGCCAGCATGGCTTCGCCCTGCGCCACCGACGCCGCCAGCGTCTTCTCGCTGAGCACATGCTTGCCAAGCTTCATCGCCCGGATCGCGAATTCGGCGTGCAGGCCGACCGGCAAGGTCAGATAGACCAGGTCGACCGTATCATCCATGGCGATGCGATCGAAATCGTCATAGGTGTAGAGATGCTGCCGGTCGATGCCATGGATCGATGCGTAGCGTTTGGCCTTGTCGCCATCACGGCTCACCAGGGCGGTGATTCGCGCCCGGCGGGACGATGCGATGCGTGGCAGCGCGATGTCCGCGAAATTGCCGAGTCCGACGACGGCAATGCCGATTCGACGGGATGGTCCGGCGGGGCTGCCCGCAGCGTCTGCCAGCACGGCCCTGGACTTCAGGGCGAGGGCTGCGGCGGCGAGGCTGCCCGTCTTCAGAAAGTCGCGGCGGGTTCGGTTCATGTGCATGGTGCAACTCCATCGGGGGTGTCTCCGGAGGCTGGCACGCAGCCATCGCCCAAGCTTCACGAAACCGGAGTTGTCAACGCATGAATCCTGAAATGCCGGGTCTGGTGGCGGCCGCATTGCTGATGGCGGGCACGCTGCAATTGCTCTGGCTGGCCGTGCACCTGGCTACCGCTCCGCGTTTTAGGCATCCAGCGACGTTCTGGTTGTGCCTCGCCCTGTGCGGGCTCGCCGTGCGCATGGGCAAGTCCTCCCTGAACGCGTTCGTGGTGCTGCCCGACTGGCTGCTCAACATCGGACTGGCCGGCATGATTCTCGTTCCGCCGGCCGTCTTCGGCCATTGCAGGGCGCTGGGTGGCGAGCGTTTCACACCCGCATCAGTGCTTGGGCTGTGCCTCGCCCTTGGCTTCGCCGTCGCGTCGCCCTGGATACCCAACCAGCGCGGCGACCCGGCATCGATGTGGGTGTATACGGCCCTGCTGGCTTGGGGATTCATGTTCGTCCTGCTGCCGGGAAATGCACAGGCGCCGGCAGAAATGGCGCACTGGGGTCGTGTGATGCGGGGCATCCTGGCAGCCGTCTGGGCGGGATTCCTGCTGGTATTCCTGATCGGTTCGAACGTTCTTTATGTCGCCTGGTGCACGTTGTTCGCCCTTGCCAGCTCGATCCTGGCGATGCACTGGTTCGGTGCGCGTCATCTCGGTGACCACTACACCCGTTTGCTGCGCAGTCTCATCCGAGGTCCCGAGCTTGCCGATGCCGCCGCGGACCTGCTGCGGACACTGGGCGAGAACCAGCATTTCCGCGACCCCGACCTCACCCTGCGACGCTTTGCGCGCCGCGTCGGCGTGCCGGAGAAGCAGGCAAGCACCTTGCTCGCAAGCATTCCGCCGTTCCACTTCCGCGCGCACCTGAACGGCATTCGCATTCGGGCGGCACAAGCCGCCTTGCGCGCAGGCTGGAATGGGTCCATCACCGAGTTGGCCATGGAGGTCGGCTACAACTCGCCATCGGCCTTCTCCAGGGCGTTCCGCACGGTCGCGGGAGTGTCGCCGTCAACATGGCGCGCGGGTGCCGACGTTTGAACTGGCGTGCCTCGCAGCGACGGCGCTATCGGGTACTGTCGTGGATGCGGACCCAAGCACGGAGGACAGCGGCATCCTCTTCGGCGTATTGGTCGAGTTGCGCCGCGTCGAGCCAGCCCAGCCGCTCGACGCGCAGTGCCTCGATCCGTTCCGGCCCTGCGCCGTCGGCTTCCAGAGTTGCCAACCATAGCGCCGAGCAGCGACTGCGCAGCAGTGCATCCGGCATGGCCACGGCATCGATGCGCGCGCACAGCGCGGCAGCACTCGCCACGGGCACCGGCGCCTCGCGTTGGTGCAGGTCCAGCTCGTCTACGCGGGCCGACAGGCAGTCCATGTGGTTTTCGCCCTGCAGTTTCTCGCAGGCGGCTGCGGCATTCGCCAACGCCGCACGCGCCTCGCTCAGCTTGCCTGCGCGCCGCAGCGCCTGGCCATTGAAGATCTGCCAGCCCATGACCAGCGCAGGGTTGGCCTGCTCCAGGTCCGCAGCATCCTGCAGCAGGCGCCGGTAGGCAGCCAGCGCCTGCTCATGGCTGCCCTGGCGTGACCACAATTCGGCCAGTGCCTGCCGCGCCACCAGTGCCGCAACGCTGTCGCTGCCGCTGCTGCGCTCGGCATCCACCGCGGCCTGGGACAGGGCCGGCTCCAGTCCTTCAAGTTTCCCCGCGCCCAATGCCGACAGATTGCGCATCGAGCGCAGGGACGGCAACAACGGATGGTAGTCACCGCCAAACTGCCGGTAGAGCGCCACCGACCGCTCGAACTCGGACAGCGCGGCCCGGTATTCGCCGCGCCAGTAGTGGCAGCTGCCGAGGTTGTAGTGGGCGCCTGCTTGCGCCGAAGGATCGTCCAGTCCTGCCCAGTCGTCACTCCTGCGCTGCATGCGCAAGAGCAGATCCCCATCACATTGCCCGGCGGCGTACAGCTGTGTGCGCTCCTCCAGCGAAACCAGGCCCTGGAACTGGCTGTCGTTGCGCCCGCTTTCGATGCCAAGCGAAATCGCCAGTTGGAACGCAACCAGTGCATCGGCATAGCGCCCCTGGTTGACCAGTGCCGTTCCGTAGGCTTCCTCGGCTTCCATGCGCAACAGCGACATCTCGGGCAGGCGTTCGCGGATGGTCGCCAGCACCGATTCAAGCTGCGCCAGCGCGTCCACGGCGTTGCCTCGCGACTGCACGATCCGCGCAGACTCGAAATCCGCCGCCAGCTCGCCTTCCGCATTGCCGGAATGCCGATAGGCCTTGCGGGCCGCTGCCACTTCGGCCGCCGCCTCGTCCAGCCGACTGAAGCGGCGATTGATGCGCGCGAGCAGCAAGTGCATGTCGGCGAGCAGGCCGGGATCGGCGTCGGTGCTGACCAGCAGTGACGCCGCCGGATCCAGCCACTGTGAGCCGAGCAGCGAACGCGCCACGTCCACAGGCGCCAGCTTCTGCAGCTGTTGTCCCAGCGCCACGGCAGTGGCGTCACCGGTTTCCGCATCCAGCCGAGCCTGCTTCTCCACCAGGCCACCCACCAGCTGCGAGGCGAAGCGGCGCAGATCGATGCCTTCCAGCAGCGCCCGTTGGTAACGCACCGTCTCGGCCAGCGCCTGCTCGCGCCGGATCACTTCGTCACGTTGCTGGCGCGCCTCGTGCAAGGCATTGAGCGTGGCGACGGAGCCAACGATCACGGCCAGCAGCAGGCCCAGCGACAACGCCGCAATGGCGCGATGCCGCCGCACCCAGCAGTACAGGTGGTAGCCAAAGCCGGAGGGCATGGCGATCAGCGCCCGGCTCTGCTGCCAGCGCACGAGGTCCGCGGCAAAGGCGTCGGCACCGGGATAGCGCGCCTCGGGATCATGGGCCAGGGCCTTGTCGACGATGCATCCCAGCTCACGCCAGCGGAAGCGGGACACATGCAGGGCCTGCGGCGGGAGCGCCGGCCACGGAGCGCGCCAACCTTCGCGAATGCGTTGCCTGACCAGCGCTGCTGGCTGCCCGCTGAGATCCAACGGGTCGCGCAGGCGTTGACCGGTCGCTGCCTCCAGCAGCAACGCGCCCAGTGCGTGCACGTCGGCCCTGATATCGACAATGGCACCAGGCGTGGCCTGTTCTGGGCTCATGTAGGCCGGCGTGCCGGCCTCTTCCCCGTTATCGGCCATATCCACGCTGCGGGCGATGCCGAAGTCGATCAGGCGCGGCTGCCAGCGCCCATCGATGGCTTGCACCAGGACGTTGCTGGGCTTGAGGTCGCAATGTGCCAGGCCTTGTCGGTGCGCATGCGCCACGGTGTTCGCCACCTCGACCAGCATCGACACGCGCTCGTCGAGCGTCGGCGCCTGTTCACGCAGGTATCGATCCAGCGGCGGGCCATCCACGTAGTCCATCGCGAAGAAGGGCATGCCATCGGCGGTGGTATCTGCTTCGATCAGCCGCGCGATGGCCGGATGTTGCATGCGCGCCAGCACTGCGCGCTCGATATCGAAGAGGTGCCGGGCCTCGGCATCCAGCCGGCGACTGGTCAGCAGCTTGATCGCCACCCGCCTTGTCACCGGGCCGGATTGTTCGGCAAGAAAGACGCGCCCCATGCCGCCTCGGCCAAGTTCGCGCAGCAGACGGAATCGGCCGAATCGGCGACCGACGAAGGTGTCCGCGCTGGCTTCGGGCTCTCGTGCGAGCGACTCGGTCAGGTCAAGCAGCTCGGTGGCGAAGTTCTCATCTGCAGTTGCCGGAATCATGCGGGCAGCGCTCCGTCGCCGCCGCGACCGATGTCGAGCTCCTTCAACTTCTTGTAGTAGGTGGTCTTGCCGATGCCGAGCAGCGTCCAGGCATGCTCCGCATCACCCTCGGCGGCATCGATGGCACGCAGGATGGCATTGCGTTCGGCCTGCGCCGTGGCATGCGCCAGGGTGACAACGTCTCCGCCAGCGGGCGCATGTTCGATCAGCGGCCGGGCGCTGCCGACACCACGCAGTCGCGGTGGCAGGTGCTGGCGATCCAGCGCATCACCAGCGGCCAGCAGCGCGGTGGCGCTGTGGATGGCCTGGCGCAGCTCGCGCACGTTGCCTGGCCAGTCCGCGGCCTGCAGGTCGCGCAGGGCGGCCTCGGTGATGCCCGGGCTGTGGATGCCCGACTCCGCCAACGCCTCGTGGAAAAAATGGATCGCCAGCGGCGAGATGTCGATGCGACGCTCGCGCAAGGGTGGAATTCGTGCCTCGAAGCCGGCGATGCGGTGGAACAGGTCGAGGCGGAACTCGCCATCTGCCACCGCCTGCTCCAGGTCGCGATGGGTGGCGCTGACCAGACGCACGTCAACGGCGATCAAGTTGCGGCCACCGACACGATGGATGCGCCCGTCCTCCAGCGCGCGCAGCAGGCGCACCTGGGTTTCCGGCGGCATGTCACCCAGCTCGTCGAGGAACAGGGTGCCACCGTCAGCGCGTTCGAATACACCCGGGCGTTCGGCAACGCCGGTGGCCGCGCCCTTCTCCACGCCGAACAGTTCGGCCTCGAGCAGATCACGCGGCAGCGCGGCGCAGTTGATCGCAACGAAGGGCCCGCCGGCACGCGGTGAGCAGGCATGCACCCAGCGCGCCACCACGTCCTTGCCTGCGCCGGTTTCACCGAGCAGCAGAATTGCCACGCGCGAGCGCGCCAGGCGTGCCAGCGCATCCATTTGCCGGCGCAGTCCGGCGTCCGCTGTCGCAATGCCGGGCAGGGATGGCAACGGCGGCGACGCGGTTGGAGGTGTCGGCGGCGGATCGGGCAACCAGGACAGCCAGGTCGCTGCGAGTTCGGCGAGCCCCAGGTGGCGCTTCAACGTTCCATTAGTGGCACACAGGAGGTAGCGCCCATCATCGGCCAGTGCTTCGCTTGCGCTCTCCACATCTCCGACCGCCGCAATCGTCGTTGCCGAGGGCGAGGCACCGACGCGCGTCAGCCGCAGGCCTTCGACACCCAGCATCTCGGCGATTGCCGTGATGCGTCGGCTCAGCGCGGCTTCCCAGGAGGCATCGCCACCCCACAGCGCATCACGCAGGCGTTCACGCAGGGTGTGAAGCTGGGTGCCTTGCTCCACCGGATCGGTGGTTGCCGTCGGCGCCGGCGCATCGCCGGTGCGGTAGGCCAGGCCATCCAGTTGCGGATCGGCTTCCGTGATGAACAGTTGCAGCGGTCCGACCTGCAGTGTGGCGCCATGGCGGATCGCCGCACGCTGCACCGGCAGGCCATCGACACGCGTGCCGTTGGTGGAGCCGAGATCCTCGACGATCACGCCACCGGATGGCAGCACCTCCAGCAGCACGTGCTCACGCGACAGGCCATTCAGCGCTGCGCGAATCTCGCAATCGGCGCCGCGCCCCAGCCGGTAGCGACCGACATCCAACTGCCGACGGGAGAGTTCGGCGCCGGCAGGTTCCAGCACGTCGAGATGGACACGGATCCGCTGCATGCCGATGGTTCCCGACCGGTCAAGGTCGCAGGTTAGCGCATGCGTTCGCGTTTGCGAACCCGACGACGGAATGCGTGTGGATTTCCGTTCGCGATCACGAACCAAGCGTGCGTAGGTAATTGATTAGAAAGGATAGATACCGTTGGCATGGAACGTGGAATGACATTCGCAAATCACCACGAAGAGCCATCTCCATGCAACGACGCCTGCTGTCCCTGACCACGTTCATCGCGCTCGTCCTCTCGGCCTCCATCGGCCATGCTGCGCCCACCGATCCCGACACCGGCTTCGACGGTGATGGTGAACGCGAGAATCCGTTCCCGACCCAGCTCAACATCGACGCCGACCGGGAGTTTCGCGTGGCTGCCTGGGACGCCTACAACCGCATCCTCATCGGTGGCGATGACGCCGGCGACACCGCAGCACCCGTCGCACTGATCGGCCGCATGATGTCCGGCGGATTTGCCGACGCCACCTACGGCGTCAGCGGCCTGGCATCGCTGAGCCGCAACGGCGTGGACGGCATGACCGTCAACGATCTGCTGGTGCTGCCCGACGGTAGCGCCCTGATCTGCGGCGACGCCGTGTTCCCCGACCGTACCATGGGCTATGTCGCCCGGCTCGACGCCAACGGCCAGCAGGACCTGAACTGGGCGCCGGGCTCGGAGGATGGGGTGCTGATCCTCGGCGGGGAAGGTTCATACATCGGAACCCGCTGCCTGGTGGTCGATCAACTTGGCGATGGGCGCATCGTGGCGGGTGGAGAAATCACCCGTCCGGGCCCCTTTGGATTGGGCACCGAGAGACACGGACTGGTGGAGCTGCGCAAGGCCGATGGCTACAAGGACCTGGGCTTCGGTGAGAACGGCGTGGTCGAATTCCCGCTATCCCAAAACAACAGCTTCAACACGGTGTTTGCGGTCGCCGAGCAGCCCGGCAACGGCATCCTCGTGACGCTGGGCGAGCTTGGTGGGAGTGGCGGGCGCGACATCAACACGCTGCGACTGGGCTATGACGGCCAGTTCGACACCACCTTCGCTCCTTTCAGAAATCTCCAAGCGGCCCCGTTCGTGGGCTTCTACCGTCCTCCGGCCAGCGAGCTGATGTGGCCGCTGCCGAATGGCCACATCCGGCAGGCCATGCCGCACCACTCGCAGGGCAGCGGCTACCTCGGCGAGCTTTACTGGCTGGACGCACCGCGGGATGGCGACGTTCTGCCCTACCCGGTCGTGACCACACTCGGGCACGATCAGGCCAACAGCAGCCTCGACTTCGGCGGCGCCGCGCTCGCTCCGGATGGCAAGGTGATCTACGCCACACGGTCCGATCTGTCGCCGCGGAGCTGCATGCGCAATGACGCCTCGCTGGGACTGGCGCGGCTGCTGGCCAACGGCCAGCCTGACACGGGCTTTTCGAGCAGCGGCCAGTTCGACTGGCAGCCAGTCGCGGACTTCTCCAATCAGTGCCACCAGGGCGTCCTGAATGCCAACGACGTGGCGCTGTCGCGACAGGGCAGGATTTTCAGCCTGTACACGATTTCGCAGGGCTGGCCGAACCACACCGACATCGGATCCTCCAACAAACGGCCACTGCTATCCATGCGCGTCGGCGAAGCTTTCGGCGCCGAACCCTGGGACACGCTGCCGAACTCGGTGAGCTTCGCCGCCGCCAGCGCCCGACCGAACAGCATTGGTGAATCCGATTGGGTGCAGGTGACCGGGCTTGACAACGGCGCCTACGTTCCGGCGCTGGTGCTGGGTGGCGAATTGCGCATCGGCTTCGGCGATTGGGGCAACGCACGCTGGGTGAAGAACGGCGACTGGCTGCAGGTGCGCGGCGTTGCCCCCTCCAGCATCGGGAACAGCCGGACCGTACGCCTGCTTGTCGGCGGCATCCGCGGCCACAACAGCTGGGATTCGCTGGGACAGCGCATCCAGGCCGACTTCGTGATTGCCGCGAGCATGCCCAGCCTGCCAGGTGCACGCTGCAGCAGCGGTGGTTTCAACACCAACTGCAGCGCAACGATTGCGGACAACAGCTCGGTCACCAGCACCATCAATTTCCTCAATGGCGGCAGCTGCAACTACGTGCAGAGGGTGCGTGTCGGCCTCGATATCGAGCACACCTACATCGGTGACCTGCGCGTGACGTTGACCGATCCCAACGGCCAGATTTTCATCGGTGGCAGCGAGGGCATCGTGACACTGCTGAATCGACCGGCTGCCTCGGCCAGCGCTGCCAGCGGCAGCTGCGGTCATGACGATATCGTGGCCAGCTTCGACGATGCAGCGGTCACGCCGGCCCAGACCGCCTGCGGCACACCGGTGGGGTATCCAGCCTTGTCCGGCGATGTGGTTCCCGCGAATCCATTGTCCGAACTGGTTGGCCGACGCACCACCGGCAACAACGGCGCCGATGCCAGCGGCCTGTGGACACTGAAGATCGAAGATCTCGCTAACGGCGATAGCGGCCAGCTCCACGACTGGTCGCTGGACATCGACTGCAGTGCCAGCGCGCCGGCCATTTCCGATCTTTCCGTCGCCGTGAGTGGGCAGTCCAACAATCCGCTGGTCAGTGGGACGGGTGAGGCGGTTCCCGGCGACGGCGTGGTGATCACCTGGACGGTCACCAACAACGGGCCGATGGCGACGAGCAATGGTCGCTTCCGCGCCGGCCTTCCCACCGGCCTCACTGACTCGATCGACAACGCGGCCTGGGGCTGCACCACGTCCGCGGGTGGCAGTTGCACGCCGGTCATTCCCTGCTTCGGCGCCTGCCTCGGCAACGAGATCGACGCCGCCCTCAGCCTGCCGGTGGGCGGCACGGCGACCTTTGTCGCCATCGGCACCCTCACCGAACTGGCCGGCGATGGCACGCTTGTGATCAATGGTCGCAGCAGTGTTCCGCTGGCCATCGGTGGCACCCGCGACAACACTCCGGAAAACGACAGCGCGCAGTTGCTGATGCCGATCCAGCGCATCACCGATCTCGCAGTGACCGGTACGCGGCACAGTTGGCAAGGCAATACGGTTACCGTCGAAATCGACATCAGCAACCTTGGCCCGAGTCAGAACCTCAGCTTCACCGCCGATTTCGCACTACCGGTTGGCATGCAGATCACCAACGCGGAGTGTCGTCGCGGCAATCTGCCCTGCAACGATGGTTTCACCGCCGGTGGAGGCCACTTGATCTCGCTCACCGATGGCAACGGCCTGCTGCCCAATCGCACGCCGTACACCGCCATCCTGACGGCGACCTGGAACGGCGTCGGTGCCCCCGGCGACATGACCATTCGCACCTTCACCGATGCCACCGCCATCGACACTGACGATGGTGCGACAACCACCTACACCATCAGCGGGCCATCGGCCGGTGACATCATTTTCAGCAATGGATTCGAGTGATGGCTTCGAGGCAATGTCCAAACACGACCAGGCGCAATGCGATGCAAGTCTCGACAGTGACCGTCGCGCCTTGATCTGCGCCCGCACAGGACGGTGACGCCGTTGTGGGATTGATCAGAACATCCCTAGCGCTGCCAGTCTTCCCCGGCGCTGCCCGCGCCGGGGAACGGGTCACGACGCAGGATTCATTGAGTCCCGCCGCGCCGGCCGTCTGCTTCCGCCACGGGCTGAACATCGCGGGACAGCATGTGTTCTCGGCCAATGGTCAGGTGCAGCAGGTTCGCGCGCAGGGCGGTTTCGCCCATCGCGGCGCGTGTTCGCGACAAACGCGAGGTATTCCACGCGCGCGCACCGTCGCGGCAAGTCGCCGGCGTCGCCGCCTGGGGGCGTTGATGCCTGCGCCGCCTCGGCATCGAGTGGGCTGCGATCGTGTCCCGCTGCCGCACCGATGCCCGTGGCCACTGTGGAACCTGTCGGCTGCGCACGATCCGTTTGGGGTATGCGACCAGGGTCGCTGCCGGTCAGCCGCCCTCGAATCCGTCGTCGAATATGCGGTCGTTTCCGCCGCCGCCGAGCAAGGCCAGATACACCTCGAGATTGGTGTAACCGGCCACGCCCAGAAGGGGCAGGGACAGGGTGAGGCCGTTGTTGTCGGCGAGGTTCGGGTTCAGCCCGAGCGTGGCATGGGCCTGTTCGAAGGCATCGGGCATGCCGTCCTCGTCGCTGTCCACCGGCGGCGGTGGCGGTGAACCGGCAGGAAAATCCAGATCCAGCGCATCGTTGGCCACCGGCTGTTCGTGCGGCACCGCGGGAATCACGTTGCTGGCCACCGAGGCGGCGATGCGCCGGTCCATCGGGTCGTGCGGATGCGCGCCGACGCTCGGGGCCAGCAGCGCGAACAGGCCGTCGCCGGGCTGATAGCTGATCGGCGGAAACGCGTGCCGCGTGCTGCGTCGCGTGGCGCTGCCGAGGTCGGTGTTGCCGCCGGGCAGGGTCGTGGAGAAGTCGTTGCAGCAGTAGAACAGCGCATAGTCGGCCAGGCCCGGATACAGGTCGATCCGGTTGTCGCTGACGTAAAGGCTGTTCTGGCTGGTGTGGCCATCGACGCCCAGCATGACGTGGTCGACCATGCCGTAGGGAAACGATGGCCGTACCCGGAAGCGGTTCCCGACCAGATTGAGCTGCAGCCGGAACGGACCGTTGGCCTCGTCACCGTCCACCCACGGGTTGTAGGTGAGGTAGTAGTAGGGATCGAAATAGGCGTTGTTTGACACTTCCAACCGCAACGGGATGTCTTGGCAGGCATCGATCAGGCGCGGGGGAATGTCGTCCTGCGAACTGGATTCGCAGTTGATTTCCGGCAGCCGCCCCTTGATGCGGTAGAACAGGTTGCGAACGATGCTGATCCCGTCCAGTGGCCAGTCGCCGTTGGAATAGTTGATGAGGATGCCGCCGTAGATGGCGTGCCCGCCCTCGGTCTCGGCCAGGATGGAGTTCTGGATCGTCACCTGCGAGGCCCAGCTCAGCTGCAGCGCCTCGTCGCTGGCATTGGCCAGCGAAACGTGGTCGATCATCGCGCGCTTGACGCCGTCCAGGCGCAGCGCGTCGTCCGCCCCGGGGCAGTTGCCCGGCGGCGCCAGATGACAGGCCGGACGCAGCCGCAGATGGCGCACGATGAGGTTGTCGCAGGCCTCGCCGCCGTAATGCACACCGCAGATCAGGCCGCGCACGATGATGCCGCCCGGCGAGGTCTGTCCGGCTACCGTGACATCGCCCGAGCGCACCCACGCCGGCCCGTCGATGACGCCGCTGACCCGAAAAACGATGGTGCGCGCGCCGGGCTGGCGCAGTGCCCAGTTGAGCGAGCCGTGGTTGCCCGAGCCCAGCGTTCCGCCCGGATCGGCAGCCAGCGTGTCCACGAACAGTACCTGTCCGCCGCGCCCGCCGGTCGCCACCGCGCCAAACCCCTCAGCACCCGGAAAACTCGGCAAGCCCTGTGCGCCGCAGTCGCTGGCTGCCAGCAAACCGGCAAGTGCCATGGCGCCAAGGGTTGTCAATCCACGTTGCATGCTATTCCTCCCACCGTCAGCGGGCGGCCTGCTCACACGGACGGTCGTTGGTGCGGCGATGAGCGTCGGCCGCGGCACCGTCTCCGGGTTGCCATTCGCCGCGCCGCCCGCACGGGGCAGGCGATCGGACTCCCGGCGGCAGGAATGCTATGGCAGCCCGTACCCACGTTCAACGCTTCTTCCAATGGCGCATGGGCTTGAGAGAGGAGTGGCCACAGGCATGCCCCGCGCACGGATCGTCGAGGCAAGTCGCCGGTGTTGCCGGCCATGTCGGGTATGATCGTACTTTCCCTGTGCCGCGTGCCGGCCCCGACCGCGATCATGAACCCCGACATCGCCGACGATGCGCAATTGTTTGCGCTCGGCAACACGATTGCCGAACTGTTGATCTCGCACAACCAGACCATCGTCACGGCCGAATCGTGCACGGGCGGCTGGATAGCCAAGGTGCTGACAGACATCGCCGGCAGTTCGGGCTGGTTCGAGTGCGGCGTCGTCGCCTACAGCTACGAGGCCAAGGAAGCCCTGCTCGGCGTGCAGCCGCAGACGCTCGAACGCACTGGCGCGGTCAGCCAGGAAACCTGCGTCGAGATGGTGTCAGGCGCGCTCGCGCGCTACGGCGCGACGGTCGCTGTGGCCGTCACCGGCATTGCCGGGCCGACCGGCGCGACACCCGGCAAGCCGGTCGGCACGGTCTGGATCGGCTGGAAGCGCCGCGGCGGTTATGCGCATGCCGAACTGTTCCATTTCGACGGCGACCGCGAGTCTGTGCGCCGGCAGACCGTTGCTGCCGCACTCGACGGCGTGCGGCGAATTCTTACAAGCTGACGCGGCGATCACCGCTGGTCGCTGCGCGACCGTATGGGATAATCAAGCCCGGGTGTGCACGCACGCTCGATGTCGCCGGGTCTCAATCGCTGAGAACGCCGCGCGTTTTCCTTCGCCGACTTTCAACAAGGGTGACCCCGATGGACGACAACAAGCGCCGCGCGCTTTCTTCCGCGCTTTCGCAGATCGAGAAGCAGTTCGGCAAGGGCGCGGTCATGCGCATGGGCGACAAGGCCAACGAGTCGATCGAGACGGTCTCGACCGGTTCGCTCGGCCTCGACATCGCGCTCGGCATCGGCGGCCTTCCGCGTGGGCGCGTGGTCGAGATCTATGGCCCGGAATCCTCGGGCAAGACCACGCTGACCCTGCAGGTCATCGCCGCCTGCCAGCGCGCCGGGGGCACCGCGGCCTTCGTCGACGCCGAGCACGCGCTCGACCCGACCTATGCCGAGAAACTCGGCGTCAAGGTCGACGATCTGCTCGTGTCTCAGCCGGACACCGGCGAACAGGCGCTCGAGATCGCCGACATGCTGGTGCGCTCCAACGCGGTCGACGTGGTCGTGGTCGACTCGGTCGCTGCGCTGACGCCCAAGGCCGAGATCGAGGGCGAGATGGGTGATTCGCATGTCGGCCTGCAAGCGCGCCTGATGAGCCAGGCGCTGCGCAAACTCACCGCCAACATCAAGAAGTCCGGTTGTCTGGTCATCTTCATCAACCAGATCCGCATGAAGATCGGCGTCATGTTTGGCAACCCGGAAACGACCACCGGCGGCAATGCGCTCAAGTTCTACGCCTCGGTGCGCCTGGACATCCGCCGCATCGGCGCGGTCAAGCGCGGCGACGAGGTCATCGGCTCGGAAACGCGCGTCAAGGTCGTCAAGAACAAGGTCGCTCCGCCGTTCCGCCAGGCCGAGTTCGAGATCCTCTACGGTGAGGGCACCTCGCGCGAAGGCGAGCTGATCGAACTCGGCGTGCTGCACAACCTCGTCGAAAAGTCCGGTGCCTGGTACAGCTACAAGGGTGACCGCATCGGCCAAGGCAAGGACAACGTGCGTCAATACCTCAAGGAACACCCCGAGATCGCCAACGAGATCGACGCCGCGTTGCGCGAAAAGCTGCTGGTCAAGGGTGGCGCCTCGCCGTTGCCCGCGGTCGAGGTCGAGGAGGCCTGAGTCGGTGCGAGGCGGTGTGGTCGTTGCGCCAGGTCGCCAACGGACGCCCTGGGCCCTTCCGGTCGCGCGCGAAGTCGATCGCCGGGTTTCGAGGCCGGAGGGGGGCAGGCCTGCATCGCCGTCGAAGGGCGGTCGCGAAAGGGGCGTTCGCGCGCGGCCGTCTTGTTTGAACGTGCTCTTGCATTGACCTGCACACTCGATCGGAGCGGGCCACTGATCGAACTTTCCGGGCGGGATCAGTGCTGCCAGCCGGGCGGAAGCATGCGGCGCCGGTACCCGTTTCCGGCTATTGTCCGGCGGTGCGTCGGTACCAGGCGCCCGATCCATCCGAACCTGCCGGAGTAGGCATGCGCGCGCCCAAGCCTCCGCGTCCGAAACCCGACGCCTTCGGCAAGGCGTTGAGCCTGCTTGCCCGGCGCGAGCAGTCGCGGCGCGAACTCGGCGACAAGCTCAAACGTGGCGGCTATGCGCCGGCGGAGGTCGAGGGAGCGCTCGATGGCGTCGTCGAACGCGGTTACCAGGATGACGCCCGCTTTGCGGCCGTGCTCGCGCGCAGTCGCGCTGCCTCGGGCTACGGTCCGCGGCGCATCGCCGCCGAGTTGAGATCACATGGCCTCGATCCGACCACGGTCGCTTCCGCCCTGGCCGATGTCGAAGCCGACTGGCTGGACAACGCTCGCCGTCAGATGGAGCGTCGCTACGGCCGCAAACCGGCCGTCGAGTCCGCCGAGCGTGCCCGTCGCGCCGGTTTTCTCTTGCGCCGCGGCTTCGATGCCGCCACAGTGAGCGCCCTCACGCGCGCCGAGTGCGGCGATCCGGACGACGACTTCGATTGAGAGGTGGTTGTCGCGGACGCATGTCGGTCGTGTCCGTCATGCCACCTGTCAGCCCGATTCCATGAAATCCAGCGCCGAAATCCGCTCCGACTTCCTCGAATTCTTCCGTTCCAAGGGTCACGCGATCGTGCCATCGGCCTCGCTCGTACCGTCGAGTGATCCGACTCTGCTGTTCACGAATTCGGGCATGGTCCCGTTCAAGAACATGTTCCTTGGCAGCGAGAAACCACCGGGTGCACGCGTCGCCGATGTGCAGCGCTGCCTGCGTGCGGGCGGCAAGCACAACGATCTCGATTCGGTCGGTTACACGGCACGTCATCACACCTTCTTCGAGATGCTCGGCAACTGGTCGTTCGGCGACTACTTCAAGCGCGATGCGATCGTTTGGGCCTGGGAGTTGCTGACTGGCGTCTGGAAGCTGCCGAAGGATCGCCTGCTCGTCACCGTCTACCACACCGACGACGAGGCCTGGACAATTTGGAAGGACGTAGTCGGCATTCCCAGCGAACGCATCGTGCGCATTGGCGACAACAAGGGTGCGCCGTTTGCCTCCGACAACTTTTGGCAGATGGCCGACACCGGCCCCTGCGGTCCGTGCACGGAGATTTTCTACGATCATGGTGCACACATCGCCGGCGGTCCACCCGGCTCGCCGGACGAGGACGGCGACCGCTTCATCGAGATCTGGAATCTCGTCTTCATGCAGTTCGACCGTGCCGCCGACGGTACGCTGACGCCGCTGCCCGCGCCCTGCGTGGATACCGGCATGGGTCTCGAACGCCTCGCTGCGGTACTGCAGCACGTCCATGCGAATTACGAGATCGACCTGTTCCAGGCCCTGATCCGGCGCGCGGCCGAACTGACCGCGACGAGCGATCTCGAGAACAAGTCGCTGCGTGTGATCGCCGATCACATCCGCGCCTGTGCGTTCCTGATCGTCGATGGTGTGCTGCCTTCGAACGAGGGCAGGGGCTATGTGCTGCGCCGGATCATCCGCCGCGCCTTGCGCCATGGCTGGATGCTCGGCGTGCGCGGCGAATTCTTCTGGAAGATGGTCGAGCCGCTGTGTGCCGAGATGGGCGCTGCCTATCCCGAACTCCCGGCCAGGCGCGAGCTCGTCGAGCGCGCACTCAGGGCCGAAGAAGAACGCTTCGGTGAAACGCTCGAACAGGGCATGAAGCTGTTCGAGGACGTCGCTGCCCGGGCAGGCGACACGATCCCCGGGGTGGACGCATTCCGCCTCTACGACACCTACGGTTTTCCGGTCGACCTCACGGCCGACATCGCGCGTGAGCGCGGGCTTTCGCTGGATATGGCCGGTTTCGAGAAGGCCATGGAAGAACAGCGCGAACGTGCGCGCGCAGCCAGTCATTTCGAGTCGAAGGGCCAGTTGCCGGCCGAGGTCGCCAGCAGTCTTGCGCCGACCGAGTTCCTTGGCTACGAGACCATCCACGCCGACGCTGGCAAGGTCGTCGCGATCATCCGCGGCGGGCGCAGCCTCGCCACGCTGGCTGATGGCGAGGAGGCGATCGTGCTGCTCGACCGCACACCGTTCTACGCAGAGTCGGGCGGACAGGTCGGCGATACCGGTGTGCTTGCCACGTCTGCTGGACGCTTCGAGGTCGGCGACACGATCAAGCTGGGTGGCGTGTTCCATGGTCATGTCGGGCGTTGGCATGGCAAGGCCGCACTCACGCCCTCCGAGCCGGTCGTCGCCATGGTCGACGATGAACGCCGCCGCTCGGTGGTGCTCAACCATTCGGCAACCCACCTGCTGCATGCGGCGCTGCGCAAGGTGCTCGGTGAGCACGTGACGCAGAAGGGCTCGCTGGTCGCACCCGACCGACTGCGCTTCGACTTCGCGCACTTCCAGCCGGTCACGCGCCAGGAATTGCGCGTCATCGAGGAGCTGGTCAATGCCGAGATCCGTGGCAATGTCGAAGTCGATGTCCGCCACATGCCCTATGACGACGCGATCGCAGCCGGTGCCATGGCTCTGTTCGGTGAAAAGTACGGCGACGAGGTGCGCGTGCTGCGCATGGGCGCCTTCTCGACCGAGCTGTGCGGTGGTACGCACGTTTCACGCACCGGTGACATCGGTCTGTTCAAGATCGTCGGCGAGAGCGGCGTCGCTGCCGGCATACGCCGCATCGAAGCCCTGACCGGTGCGGCGGCGATCGCCTACGTGACCGATGAGGAGTCGCGTCTCGGCGAGATCGGCGCATTGCTGTCGTCATCCGCCGCTGACGTGGTCGACAAGTTGCGCCAGTTGCTCGATCGCCAGAAGAGGCTCGAGCGCGAACTCGACGGTTTGAAGGCGCGCGCGGCGAGTGCGGCGACCTCGGATCTGGCCGGCACGGCAGTCGATGTTGCCGGCATCAAGGTCGTCGCCGCGCGTGTCGACGGCCTCGACGCCAAGGCCCTGCGTGATGGCGTCGATACGCTGAAGCAGAAGCTCGGTGACTGCGTCATCGTGCTGGCCTCCGGCAGTGAAGGCAAGATCGCCCTCGTCGGTGGTGTCGGCGGCAGCGCGCTCGGCCGCATCAAGGCCGGCGACATCGTCGCTCACGTGGCCAGGGCGATCGACGGCAAGGGCGGTGGGCGCCCCGACATGGCGCAGGGGGGCGGAGTCGACTCACCACAGCTCACCGGCGCGCTCGCCGGTGTTCCCCAATGGGTGGCCGAGCGCGCTGCCTGAGCGGGAATCGTGGATGTTTCATGGAGTTGCACTCCGTTCGCGCCAGGGCATTGATCCCGCCCTGGACGGATGGCCACACCATGACCATCGTCCGTTGCGCCCCTTCGAGAGCATGTCTTAGTATCGCGAGGCTTGGTGTTTCAGCGGAGCCTGCGCAGGCTGCAAATGGTTTCGCTGATGATCCGGTCGAGGCTTCGCATTGGGGGACGGGCCGCGGGACCAGTCAGGGAGACTGGCCTTGGTCTCAGGACATGACGCCGTTGCGCTCACGGGTACCCGCGCGGGGCAGACATGCCGGATCGACGACAAGTGTTTCCAAGGAGTAGAACATGCTGATTTTGACCCGCCGCGTCGGAGAAACCCTGATGATCGGCGATGAGGTGACCGTGACTGTGCTCGGCGTGAAGGGGAATCAGGTGCGTATCGGCATCAACGCCCCGAAGGATGTCGCGGTGCATCGTGAAGAGATCTACCAGCGCATCAAGCGCGAACAGCATTCAGGCGGTGATGTATCGTCGACTGGTGAAAGCTGATCCTGCCGGCGCATGCGTTTCCCTGGCGTCGCGTGATCCCACCGGATGTCGTGGCACCGCTCTGAACAGGTCACACAGACTCCTCCGCCGGCATTCGTGCATTGCGTGAATCTCGGTGAGTGGCTTGCAGATGTCACCCCGTCATAGGGAATCAAGAGCTTGGGGCCGTCCTGTACGGGCGCAGTTCGGCGCTGCGTCGGCTCGACATACGGCCAGCCTGCCTTTGCCGTCGCGCCTTGATCTGCGCCCGCACAGGACGGTGACGCCGTTGCGTGATAACCAGAACACGCTCAAGACGGCAGGGTTCCCAATCCGGGCTTTTGCGCATTCAGTGCCGGTGAGGATCTGCCGGCGCCGGCGGCTGTTCATGGCGTTTCCGCCGGTGGGTTGGCGCAGGCTGGCGGGTGCGGTAAAGTCGCGGCCCCGTCACGCTTGAGTGCTGGCGGCCAGCACTGCAAAGCCCAGCCACAGAATTCCGGAGAGATGCCCGAGAGGCCGAAGGGGCTCCCCTGCTAAGGGAGTATAGGGTCAAAAACTCTATCGAGGGTTCGAATCCCTCTCTCTCCGCCAGATACGAAAATGAGCCCCGCAAGGGGCTTTTTTCGTATCTGGCAGGGATGAGGCATGGACGAACCCCCAAGGGATTGATCAGGGCATCCCGAGGGTTCGACCAGTTGATTCGGGCCTGTCCCGGCCCTGACCGTGCGGGCCATTGCCTGCGACGCTGTCCGTTCCGATTGACGGGACGGGGAGAGCAAGTGAACTCCAGCGACAACGTTCACCGGGTTGGACTTGCGGCGTCGAGCCCGATCGATGGCCCAGGACGGACGGCGGACTTCCTGAGTCACCACCGGTACGGAACCGGGTAGCGGTCACCCGTGCGGATGGAGCAACTCCATTCGGCTTGGCCGCGAGGCTCCGTACCTGAATCCCGATCGAATCCTTCGCGACGGAATTCGCCCGCTGCGCCGTTCAAGGGTTGCCACGCACACGTGCTGGCCTGGTTTGAACGAATGATCAGAGGAGAACGGAAGATGATGATCAAGACCTGCGCGGCGCTTGCGTTGACGGGGATGCTTTCCATGCCGGCGTACGCTGGTATCGACGGCCGGCAGGCTGTTCAGCAGCAGCGCATAGAGAACGGTCGGGCTGCCGGTCAGTTGACCCGGCTGGAAGCGGCGCGCCTTAGCCACCAGCAAGCCCGGATCGATCGGGCCGAAGCCCGAATGCGTGCCGACGGTGGTGGCTTGAACGCGATCGAACGTGCGCGCCTGCATGTGCGTCAGGATCGCGCCAGCGCGAACATCTTCCGTCAACGCAACGATCGTCAGTTCTGAAGTCACGCCTGCGCCGCGTGCGGCGAAGGGTGCATGTCCATGCCGGTGCAGGTCGATGCGAACACACCGACGGTCCATGTCAATGTCGAGCGGGTCATCTCGATCTGCGTCGACCGTCCCGCAGTGGCGGGCGATCGATGCGAACGTCGCCGGTACCCATGTGAATGACTACGATGGGCTGGGAGCAACTCGGGTGTTGCGGGAGGTGCCGAATGATCGGACGGATGGCGTTGCGGCATCCGTGTGCCGTCGGTTGCAGCCGAGCGCGGACACGGCATTGGAACAGGGTGGCAGCTTGAATCCGCACGACGCCATCGACCCGGACATCGATCTGGTCGCCCGCGTTGGGCGGGGCGAGGGACATGCGGCGCGGACCCTGGTGTCGCGCAAGCTGCCGCGCCTGCTGGCGTTGGCGCAACGCATGCTCGGTGATCGCAGCGAGGCCGAGGATGTGGCGCAGGAATGCATGCTTCGGGTCTGGCAGCGCGCATCGGCATGGCGGCCAGGCGTTGCCAGGTTCGATACCTGGCTGCATCAGGTGGCTCTGAACCTGTGCCACGATCGTTTGCGCATGCGCAGACGCACGCACCCGGATGCCGAGGTGCCGGACCGCATCGACCCGGACCCGCTGCCCGAGCAGCGCATCGCGGCTGACGAGCGCGGCAAGCGCGTCGAGGAGGCTCTGCATGCGCTGCCGGAGCGGCAGCGTGAGGCGATCGTGCTGCAGCACTTTCAGGGGCTTTCCAACCAGGAGGCTGCGGCGGCGATGGAAATCAGTGTCGAGGCGCTGGAAAGCCTGCTGTCCCGAGCACGGCGCAATCTGCGCCAGCAGCTGTTGGAGGAAGAACGTGAAACCTGAGCGATTTGCGCAATTGCTGGCGAGCTATGGAGGCAGGCTGGAACGATGGCCGGCAGCCGAGCGTGAGGCGGCAAAGCGATTCCTGGCTGGCGATGCCGAGGCGGCACGCCAGCAGAGTGTCGCGCTCGAGTTCGACGAACTGCTGGATGCCTATGTGCTGGCAGGGCCGGATGCGGATCTGATCCGCCGCGTCAACCTGGGATTTCGGCCACGCGCGTCGCATTCGCTGTTGCGCGAATGGTGGCTCGGGCTGGCCCTCGGCAGCGCGGCAGCGGCCGGGGCGGCGTGCGGTGTGCTGTTGCCGGTGGCGCTGCCGCAGGACGACTCCTCTGCGCTGAACTGGGCGGATGACCAGGCCACGGCATTTGGCGCGTACGAGTGGGAGGAATGGCAGCCATGATGAGTCGTCGTTTGCAGATCCTGCTGATCGTCTCTCTCGCACTCAATGTGTTCGTGCTCGGGGCATTGGTCAGCCGAGTGCTGGTGCACAAGCGTGCCGAGACCGTTGCGATGACCGGGTTCAACCCAGGTCGCGGTCATTTGCGTCAGGCCGTGATGCAATTGGAACCAGATCATCGGCGCACTCTCCGGCGCATGCTCGGCGAGGCCATGCGCGAGATGAAAGAACAAGGCGAAACTGCACGAGCGGCACGCATTGAGGCTGCGCGCTTGCTCGGTGCGGAGCGACTGGATCGCGCCGCCCTTGAAGCGGAACTGGAACGGGCGCGGGCGGCCGAGCAGGCGATTCGCGTACGGATCGAAGCCGGTGTCGTCGAATTTGCCGCATCCCTGCCGGCGGACCAGCGCATCGTGTTGGTCGATGCGCTGAAGCGCGCCAAGCCTCGCCAGCGCAAGCAACCATGAAAACCTTGATTGCCGTCAATCGATTTGGCTTGGGCGCGCGGGCGGGTGACGCGATTTCCATGGCGCCGCGGCGGTGGCTGCTCAACCAGCTTGAACGCTACGAACCCAGGCCATCGATGTGGAAATCATTGCCAGGCAGCGCAGAGCTCGCTGGCGAGTTGCGCGCGGCACGCCTGTCGATGCGCGACGAGAGTGACGACACGCGCAAGGACGCTCGTCGCAAGCAGCGCCGTGATGCGCGTGACACATACCGTCAGGCTGTCGATGCGCGCATCCATGCCGCAATCACCACTGACACGCCGTTCGTCGAACGGTTGGTGCACTTCTGGTCGAACCATTTTGCGATTTCGGTGGACAAGCTCGTGGTTGCGCCGCTGGCTGGCGCCTTCGAGTTCGAAGCCATCCGTCCGCATGTGCTCGGACGCTTCGAAGACATGCTGCTGGCGGTCGAAAGGCATCCGGCCATGCAGCTGTATCTCGACCAGGTGCAGTCGGTGGGACCGAACAGTCCGCTGGCAAGGCGCCGAAACGATCGCAACGGCGAACGCAAGGCCGGGCTCAACGAGAACCTGGCCCGTGAGATCCTGGAGCTGCACACGCTCGGTGTGCGCAGTGGATACAGCCAGGAAGATGTCACCGAGTTTGCGCGCGCATTGACCGGCTGGAGCTTTGGCGGTATCGGGCGTCGCGCCGAGGCGGAAGCGGCCGGGCAGTTCATGTTCCGCAACGCCCTGCACGAGCCAGGCGTGCGCACCATCCGTGGCCGTCGCTACGCCCAGGAAGGCGAAGCGCAGGCGCTGGCCGTGTTGCATGATCTCGCCATGGCCGAGGCGACGGCGCGGCACATCGCGACCAAGCTGGTCCGACATTTCGTGGCCGATGAACCGTCGCCAGTCCTGGTCAATCGTCTTGCACGCGTGTTCGACGAGACGCATGGCGACCTGCCCAGTGTGTATCGCGCCCTCGTTGACGCACCGGAGAGTGCCAATCCTGCGGCGCGCAAGTTCAAGACGCCTTGGGAATGGCTGATTTCGATTTTGCGTGGCATCGATGTGCGCGACGTGGGCGAGATGAGATCCGCAGCGGTGCTGCAGCAGCTCGGGCAGGCGGTCTGGCAACCCGGCTCGCCGGCCGGTTTTGATGACGTGGCAGCCAGTTGGGCCGGCCCCGATGCGCTGGTGCGACGCGTCGAAGTGGCTCAGCGGATCGCCGAACGTATCGGCGACCGCTTCGATCCGCGCACGCTCGGCGAGGCTTTGTTGCACGGCGGATTGGGTCAGTCGACGGCACGCGCGATCGCATCGGCGGAGAGTCGCAGCACGGGTCTCGCGCTGCTGCTGGTCGCGCCCGAGTTCCTGAGGAGATGAGCATGAGCATTTCCCGTCGCCGATTCCTGCATGGACTGGGTGCCGCGGCCGGCAGCCTGTGGCTGCTGCCCCGTCCAGCCATGGCCAGCGCCGGCAGTGAACGTCGCTTCGTGTTCGTCATCCAGCGTGGCGCAGCCGATGGCCTCAATACCGTCATCCCATACGCCGATCCGGGTTACGCGCGCCTGCGCGGCAGTCTGGCTATTGCGAGTGCCGATGCGATCAAGCTGGATGGCACGTTTGCCCTGCATCCTGCCTTGGGCGAACTCGGCAAGCGCTACGCCGCGGGCGAAGCCCTGTTCGTGCACGCGGTGGCTTCGCCATACCGCGAACGCTCGCATTTCGATGGCCAGAACGTGCTCGAATCCGGTGCCGATCAACCCTATGCGGTACGCGATGGCTGGCTCAATCGCTTGAGCGCATTGTTGCCAGCGGGAGACTCCGAACCCATCGCCGTGTCGCCGACCGTACCGCTGGCCCTGCGTGGCAACGCGCCGGTCAGTTCCTATGCCGATTCGGCCCTGCCGGAGGTGAGCGACGATCTCCTCATGCGCGTCGAACGCCTCTACGCCGACGATGCACAGTTGCACGAGTTGTGGGCGTCGGCCATGGCCGCTCGTGCGCTGGCCGGTGACGACGGGTCTGCGCGGCAGACACCGGCCAGACTCGGCAAGCTGGCGGCGACCTTTCTGTCGCAAGCCAACGGCCCGCGCATCGCCATGCTCGAAACCGGAGGTTGGGATACGCACAACGGACAGAATCCGCGCTTGGCGCTGCGCCTGCGTGGTCTCGACGAATTGCTGGCGGCGCTGCGTACCGGGCTGGGCACCGCATGGGGCGACACCGTGGTCGTGGTCGCCACCGAGTTCGGCCGCACGGTGGCGGTCAACGGCACCCAAGGTACCGATCACGGCACGGCTTCGGTGGCCATGCTCCTGGGTGGCGCGGTGAATGGCGGTCGCGTAGTCACCGACTGGCCTGGCCTCGACACCGCGTCGCTCCACGAAGGTCGCGACCTCAAACCGACCATCGAACTCGATGCCGTTCTTGCCAGCGCGGCGGCGCAGACCTTCGGCCTCGATCCGGGGCGCGTGGCGTCCGTGCTGTTCCCGGCATGCAAAGGCCTGCGTCCGCTGGACGGCCTGATCCGCGCAGCCTGACTCAGCGCTGGTTCTGGGCTTGGGCCAGCATCTGGCTGGCGTGAGCGCGTGTGGTGGCAGTGATCTCGATGCCGCCGAGCATGCGCGCGAGCTCATCCACGCGGGCGTTTTCGTCGAGCCTGTCGATGCGCGTGTGCGTTTGCGCAGTGTCGCTGGACTTGCTGACCTTCAGGTGGGCGTGACCCTGCGCGGCGACCTGGGCGAGATGGGTCACGCAGAGCACCTGGCGCTGGCTGCCGAGACGGCGCAGCTTCTGGCCGACGACCTCGGCGATGGCGCCGCCGATGCCGGAATCGACCTCGTCGAATACCATCGTGCCGACCTCATCAAGGCCGAGCGCGGCAACTTCGATGGCCAGGCTGATGCGCGAGAGCTCACCACCCGAGGCGATCTTGCGCAACGGGCGCGGTGGCTGGCCGGGGTTGGCGCTGACGAGGAACTCGCAGCGCTCGGCGCCGAGCGGGGTGGGTTCGTTGCCATCGGTGGCTTCGAGCACGACTTCAAAGCGCCCTTTGCCCATGCCAAGCTCGCCGAGCATCATGGCGACCGCAGCGCCGAGTCCGTCGGCGGCGCGGTGGCGCGCTGCAGTGAGCGCTTTTGAAGCGGTGGCCCACGCAGCGGCCTGGTTTTCGCGTTCGCGTTGCAGCTTGGCGAGGGCAGTCCCGGCACCACGCAGGATGTCGAGTTCCTCGCGCAGATGCGCGCCGTGGGCGGCGAGTTCGGCCATCGGCCGGCGGTGCTTGCGGGCGAGTTCGTGCAAACGGGCGAGGCGGTCGTCGATCTCGGCGAGGCGCTCGGGATCGAGGTCGAGGCCGTCGCGGTAGCGCGACAGCGCATCGGCCGCTTCCTCGAGCTGGATGCGTGCCTCGGCGAGCCGTTCGACGAGGTCGCCGAGGCGTGGGTCGAGTCCGGCGAGGCGCGTCGCTTCGTACTGGGCGCGGCCGAGCACGCGGGTCAGCGCGTATTCGCCGTCGCCGTCGAGGCTCTCGCCGATGCCGGCTGCACCCTGCACCAGCTGGCCGGCATTGGCGAGGCGGCGGTGTTCGTGTTCGAGGGCTTCGAGTTCGGATGGTGCGAGCGCGTGCGCTTCGAGTTCGGCGACCTGGTGTTCGAGCCACTCGATGCGCGCAGCGGCATCCTCGCCATGCGGCAGGGCGCCGATGCGTGCACCGACGTCCCGCCAGGCCCGCGCGGTTTCGGCGACAGCGGCGCGCTCGGCCTCGTGGCGGCCGAAGGCGTCGAGCAGGGCGAGTTGTTGGTGGCGGTCGAGCAGGGCCTGATGTTCGTGCTGGCCGTGGATCTCGACGAGGCCTGCGCCGAGGGTCTTGAGCTGGGCCAGGGTGACCGGACGGCCGTTGATCCACGCACGCGAACTGCCCTCGGCACGGATCACGCGGCGCACCTGGCAGGCACCGTCCTCGTCGAGTTCTTCCTCGCGCAGCCAGCGGGCGAGCTCGGGATGGCCATCGAGGTCGAACTCGGCGGACAGTTCGGCGCGTTCGCAGCCATGGCGGACCATCGCCGCGTCGGCGCGGCCACCGGCGAGCAGGAGCAGGGCGTCGACGAGCAGGGACTTGCCCGCGCCGGTCTCGCCGGTGACGACGGTCAGTCCCTGGTCGAAGCCGATCTCGGCCTCGTCGACAACGGCAAAATCCTTGACGTACAGCGAGCGGAGCATGCGCACACCCGTGGAGGCAGGTGCGCAGTGTCGTGGCCCCGACGCATGGCCGCAAGCCCGCCGGCGCGCGCGTCGGGTTAACTGGACGATCGTTGCTGGAATTGCCGCGGGACGATCCGGCTTGGGGGCATCGCTGCGCGGTTGCCTGCTCGCGGTGATGTGGTGACGGCGTGTATCCTGCGCCGTCATGTCATTCCACTCCGACCATCCGCTCGATCCACGCTCGCGCCACCTGCTGCGGACGCTGATCTCGCAGTACATCGCAGAGGGCCAGCCGGTCGGTTCGCGCACGCTGTCGAAGTCCTCGGGGCTCGATGTCAGCCCGGCGACGATCCGCAACATCCTCGCCGACCTCGAGGAGGCCGGTCTGGTCGCCGCGCCGCATACCTCGGCCGGCCGTGTGCCGACTGCACAGGGATATCGGGTGTTCGTCGACAGCCTGCTCGAGGTGCGCCCGCTCGGCGAGCCGCAGGTCGAGCAGCTGCGCCGCGAGCTGCCGACCGGGGCGGCGACCCCGACCCTGCTTGGCAGCGCCAGTGCGCTGCTGTCGGAAATGACGCGCTTCGTCGGCGTGGTCAGCGTGCCGCGGCACGACGAGTTCCCGTTCCGCCACATCGATTTCGTCGCCCTCGATGCCAACCGCGTGCTGGTCATCCTCGTCTTTACCGACGGTCAGGTGCAGAACCGTGTGATCGAGACTTTGCAGCCACACACATCGACCGAGCTCGAACAGACGGCGAACTATCTGAATACCCACTACGCGGGCATGCGCCTCGACGAGATCCGCGCACGCCTGCTGCGCGAAATGCGCGACGAAGGCGCGCGCCTCAATCGGTTGCTGGCAACCGCCGTGGAAGTGGCTCGCCAGGCGTTCGAGGCTCCGGCGGACAACGACATGCTGGTGTCAGGGCAAACCAACCTCATGGGCGTGCACGAGGCCGCTGACGTCGATCGCCTGCGCGAGCTGTTCGACGCATTCCAGCGCAAGCGTGACCTGCTGCAGCTGCTGGAGCGCTGCGCGCGTGCCGACGGTGTGCGCCTGTTCATCGGTGAGGAGGCCGGTTTCGCCGCGCTCGACGGCTACTCGCTGGTCACCGCGCCGTACGGCGTCGAGGGCCGCGTGCTCGGCGTGCTCGGCGTGATCGGGCCGACGCGCATGGCCTACGAGCGGGTGATCCCGGTCGTCTCGGCGACCGCCCAGCTTATTTCCGGTGCCTTGAACCGCTCCGGCGCGCCCCAATAGCGGGGGCGGGATCGCCGGCTGGCAGGGGTCGGCGGGCTTGCGAGGGGCAAACGTGGACCACCCGTCCGGGGGCCACTCAATTGGTTTGGAGGCGAAATGGAGAACACGAATCCGGTGCCGGATCCGGCCGACGCGCCCGCGGTGGACGAAACCGCGGCCGGCGGCAACGAGGCGCTCGGCCAGCTCATCAACGAGTACGAGGCCAAGCTCGGCGAGATGCGCGACATCCTTTTGCGCGAACGCGCCGAGCTCGAGAACCAGCGCAAGCGCCTGCAACGCGACCTTGAACAGGCGCGCAGGTTCGCCAACGAGCGTCTGCTCGGCGACTTGCTGCCGGTGCTCGACAACCTTGAGCGTGGCCTTGCTGCGGACAGGGGGGAGGCGGGTGGGCTGCGCAGCGGCGTCGAGCTGACCCTCAAGGAATTCCTGCGCATCGCCGCGAGCTTCGGCCTTGCCGTCGTCGACCCGGCCGGCGCGCCCTTCGACCCCGAGCGCCACCAGGCGATGACGATGGTCGATACCGATGCGCAGGCCCCCGGCACTGTCGTCACCGTGCTGCAGAAGGGTTACCTCCTCAACGAACGCCTGCTGCGTCCAGCGATGGTCAGCGTCGCCCAGGCGCCGGGTGGTTGAGGGCGGCAGGCGGATCGGTCCGCGCGCGTATGAGGTTGCTCGCGCAGGGCCCCGATCCATGGGCGCGGTGGCCGCGACAGACCTGACCAGGACATTTCTTCTTCTTGCAGGCGCTTGAAAGGTGAGGCGAAAACCCCACGTTTCGCGCCAGTGGTCGAGCAGACCAGACAACTTTCCGGGAGAGCAGAACAATGGGCAAGATCATCGGTATCGACCTCGGCACGACCAACTCGTGTGTCGCAGTCATGGAGAGTGGCGCTGCACGCGTCATCGAGAATTCGGAGGGTGACCGCACGACACCATCGGTCGTGGCATTCAAGGACGGCGAGGTGCTGGTTGGCGTGACCGCGCGCCGTGGCGCGGTGACCAATCCGAAGAACACCTTCTCCGCGGTCAAGCGCCTGATCGGTCGCAAATTCAGTGACGCCGAGGTCAAGAAGGATCTCGATCTGGTTGCCTACAAGATCGTCGCGCACGACAACGGCGACGCCTGGGTCGAGACCGCCGAAGGCCGCAAGATGGCGCCGCCGGAAGTGTCCGCACAAGTGCTGATGAAGATGAAGAAGACGGCCGAGGACTATCTCGGCGAGCCGGTGACCGAAGCCGTCATTACCGTACCGGCCTATTTCAATGACAGCCAGCGCCAGGCCACCAAGGACGCCGGCCGCATCGCAGGCCTGGAAGTCAAGCGCATCATCAACGAGCCGACCGCTGCCGCGCTGGCCTACGGGCTGGACAAGAAGGGTGGCGACCGCAAGGTGGCCGTCTATGACCTCGGCGGTGGCACCTTCGACATCTCGATCATCGAGATCGCCGAAGTCGATGGCGAGAAGCAGTTCGAAGTGCTGGCCACCAACGGCGACACCTTCCTCGGTGGCGAGGATTTCGACAAGCGCATCATCGACTACATCATCGACGAGTTCGAAAAGCAGCACGGCGTGGATCTGCGCAAGAACCCGATCCAGCTGCAGCGCGTGCGCTCGGCTGCAGAACGCGCCAAGATCGAGCTCAGCTCGCGTCAGCAGACCGACATCAACGAACCGTTCATCACGCAGGTCAACAACGAAGGCGTGCATCTGGAACTGCGCCTGACCCGGGCCAAGCTGGAGTCGCTGGTCGATGACCTGGTCAAGCGCACCATCGAGCCGTGCCGTACGGCCCTCGCCGACGCAGGGCTGAAGGTGTCCGATATCGCCGAGGTCATCCTCGTTGGCGGGCAGACGCGCATGCCCAAGGTGCAGGACGCAGTCAAGGACTTCTTCGGCAAGGAGCCGCGCAAGGACGTCAACCCGGACGAGGCGGTGGCGATCGGCGCGGCGGTGCAGGGTGGCGTGCTCTCCGGCACGGTCAAGGACGTGCTCCTGCTCGACGTGACTCCGCTCTCGCTCGGCATCGAGACGCTCGGCGGGGTGTTCACCAAGCTGATCGAGAAGAACACGACCATCCCGACCAAGAACACCCAGGTGTTCTCGACCGCGGAAGACAACCAGAGCGCGGTCACCGTGCACGTGCTGCAGGGCGAGCGCGAGCAGGCCCGCTTCAACAAGTCACTGGCCAAGTTCGACCTGGCCGGGATCGAGGCGGCGCCGCGCGGCATGCCGCAGGTCGAGGTCACCTTCGACATCGACGCCAACGGCATCCTGCACGTATCGGCCAAGGACAAGAAGACCGGCAAGGAGCAGCGCATCGAGATCAAGGCCGGCTCCGGCCTCTCGGACGACGAGATCCAGCGCATGGTCGCAGACGCCGAGGCCAACCGCGAGGAGGACAAGCGTTTCCAGGAGCTCGTCACCACGCGCAACAAGGCCGACCAGCTCGTGCACGCCACGCGCAGCGCGCTCAAGGAACACGGCGGCAAGGTACCGGGCGAGCAACTCGGCGCGATCGAGGAAGCGCTGTCGGATCTCGACAAGGCGATGAAGGGCGATGACAAGGCGCAGATCGAGGCGAAGATCGCTCACGTCGAATCCGTCGCGCAGTCGCTCTACGCCGCCGCGTCGGCCGGCGCCCAGCCAGGTGCCGATTCTGGTGCGCACTCGCAAGGGTCGGCCGGCGACGACGTCGTCGATGCGGAATTCACCGAAGTGAAGGACGACAAGGGCAAGGCATCCTGATTCATCGCCAGGGACACGGGAGGGCGGCGCTTTTGGCCGCTTTCCCGGCCTGCCTGTGATCGCCATGGCGCCACGCTCTTGCGGGCCCTGACTCCCGAATCTCCAACCCCGGCACTTTCATGGCCAAGCGCTGCTACTACGAAGTCCTGTCGGTCGAACGCACGGCCAGTGAGAGCGAGCTCAAGACCTCGTTCCGCCGCCTGGCGATGAAGTACCACCCTGACCGGTGCCCGGACGATCCGGCGGCGCAGGAGAAATTCAAGGAGGCCAAGGAGGCCTACGAGGTGCTGTCCGACACGCAGAAGCGTGCCGCCTACGACCGTCACGGCCACGCCGCATTCGAGCACGGAATGGGCGGTGGCGGTGGCGGTTTCAGCGGTGACGTCGGCGACATCTTCGGCGACATCTTCAGTGACATCTTCGGCATGGGCGGCAGCCGTGGCGGCCGTCCGAGGCGTGGTTCGGACCTGCGCTACCTGCTCGAACTCGACCTCGAGGAAGCCGTGTTCGGCATCGAGAAGCAGATCGAGGTGCCGACCCTCGTCGCCTGCGGCAAGTGTGAAGGCAGCGGCTCCGCGGACGGCAAGACCTCGACCTGCTCGACCTGTCGTGGCCAGGGCCGCGTCCGCATGCAGAACGGCATCTTTTCGGTGCAGCAGACCTGCCCGCATTGCGCGGGCAGCGGCAAGACCGTCGCCAACCCGTGCAAGGAGTGCCGGGGCGAGGGGCGCGTGCACGATGAGCGGACCCTGCAGGTCAAGATTCCGGCCGGCGTCGACACCGGTGATCGCATCCGCCTGACCGGGCAGGGCGAAGCCGGCCCGGCCGGCACCGTTCCCGGCGATCTCTATGTCGAGGTGCGTGTGCGTGAGCACGAGATCTTCGTGCGCGAGGGCGACGATCTTTACTGCGAGCTGCCGATCCGCTTCGCCCAGGCCGCGCTCGGCAGCGAGCTCGCCGTGCCCACGCTGGACGGTGAAGCCACGGTGACGATTCCGCCCGAAACACAGACCGGCAAGCTGTTCCGCCTGCGTGGCAAGGGCGTCAAGTCCGTGCGCAGCGGGCGCACTGGTGATCTCATGTGTCGCGTCGTGATCGAGACCCCGGTCAAGCTGACTGCCGAACAGCGCGAATTGCTCGAGCGCTTCGAAGCCACCTTCGAGGGCGAGGAAGGCCGAACCCATTCGCCACGCAACCGCTCCTGGCTCGATGGCGTCAAGCAGTTCTGGGACCGGGTGACGTCCTGACCGGCTTGCACCAGCGCACGCCAGCGTCGATGCTCGCGCACGGGCATTTCCGCCCGTCGAGTGGATCGTGACCGGCATGGCGACGACGACACGCATTCTCCTGTTCGGTGCCGCCGGTCGCATGGGCGAGGCGATCATGCGCCTGGCCGGCGCCGAGGGCCGCGCACACATTGCCGCGGCGATCGTTCGCAGTGGTTCGCCGAGCGCCGGGCTGGCCTGTGCCTTCGCACCCGGATCGAGCTACCTCCAGGCGCTTCCGACCGACGTGGTCGGCGATGTCGTGCTCGACGTCACCGGCGCGAATGGTTTCGACGACGCACTCGCCGCCGCATGCGCGCGCGGCATCGGTTTCGTCAGCGGCTCGACCGGCCTGTCGACGACACAGCTTGCTGCACTCGATGCCGCCTCGCGACGGATTCCGGTTCTCCTCGCCGCCAACTTCAGTCTCGGCATTGCCGTGCTGACCCGGCTCGTCGCGCAGGCGGCGCGGTCCCTGCCGGACTGGGATGTCGAGATCGTCGAGGCGCACCATCGCCTCAAGCGCGATGCGCCGTCAGGCACCGCGCTGCTGCTCGGCGACGCGGTCGGGCAGGGACGCCAGGCCGCATTGCCGGTGGCTGGTCCGGCACGCTGCGGACCGCGCGGCAAGGGCGAACTCGGTTATGCGGTCATCCGCGCTGGTGACATCGTTGGTGAACACTCGGTCTGGCTGGCCGGCGACGGCGAACGCATCGAACTCGCCCACCGTGCGACCAGCCGCGACGTTTTCGCCCGTGGCGCGCTCGTGGCGGCGGCGTGGATCGCGGGTCGCACACCCGGTCGTTACGCGATGGATGATGTACTGGACGTCTGAGCGGGAGCTTCAGTCCAGGTGCGCCGCGTCGTCCTTGCGGCTGGCGCCGATGCGACGATCGATGCGGCCAAACAGACGCTTGAACAGGCGCGCGAAACGACCACGCTTCGTCTTGCGCAGTTTCTCTTCCTCGCTGGTCAGCCAGGCCACCTGGATCACGCGACGCTCACCCTCGTGGGGCAGATGTCCGTGAAAGGAGTTGTCGGCGCGCGCGAACACGACGAAGTTGCCATAGATCGGACGGATTTCCTCAGCAACGAGGGCGTCGATACTGTCGTCGCGAGCGAGGAAGCGCAGACAGCCAGCGCTGGTCTCCGGCCAGTCGGGGTTGAGGTAGAGCAGGGCGGTGGCGATCTTCGAGCGGCTGTCGGTGTGGATGGTACCGTGCCGGCGGTTCAGCGAACGGCAGATCGTGACCAGGCTCGGGCGTGCCCCGAGCCCTTCCAGGCCGAGCCGTGCGCCGATCCAGTCGGCAAAGGCCGGCGCGGTCAGCTCGGCAATCAGGGCGTTGATCGCTGGGCCGCAGTCGCGCTCTTCGTAAGGAAAGAATCCGGCATTTGGATAGCGCGGGAAGTCGGCTGCAAGTGCAGCCTGCGCGGCCGCCGGCAGCACATCCCTGGAAAGCATGAACGCGAACGGTTCGCGCCTCACCTCGGCATTGGTTTCGAGCGCAGCAGTGTCGAGGATGGCCATGCGGAAGGTCGTATCGAAAAGCGGTGATTCTAGGGATGCTCTGATCAATCCCACAACGGCGTCACCGTCCTGTGCGGGCGCAGCTCGGCGTTGCGTCGGCTCGACAGACGGCCAGCCTGCCTTCGTCGTCGCGCCTTGAGCTGCGCCCGCTGTCATGCCGATACGCCGAATGGTGCCCGGGGCGGGGGTCGAACCCGCATGGCCTTGCGGCCGAGGGATTTTAAGTCCCTTGCGTATACCAGTTTCGCCACCCGGGCCGAACAGCCTGCGCACGCATCCGGAGGCGGAGGATGCACGAAGCGCGTCGGAACGACCAGATCGATGTGGAAGGGCCGCGAGGTGCAGCGCAGTCCTCGGCTTGAACGGAAAGACATGCATTGCGTACGCGTGATTTCCCATCCCTTGGCGCAGGCGTGCACACTGGAGCAGCCGCAGGGTGGCATACCCTGCAACGATCCGGGTCGGCCTGACAGTTGGAGTCCTCATGAAAATCGCCGTTTTCGACACCTACGTGGTGCGCCCGGACGGGCGCCGGATGCATTTCGACATCCTCGTGCCAGACCAGGACGCGGACCGGCAGGAAGCCGTCGTGCTGGCCCACGGGCGTCGCTACCTCGCCGCCAAGGGCGTGCCGGCAGAGACCCTGCAGGCACGCGAATGCCGTTTCTGCCACACCGAGTTCGCCGTGCCGGCGGTCGAGGCGGAGATCCGCCAGACGGGTTTCGCCATCATCGAGATGGAAAACTGCGACTGACCGCCAGTCGCGCCCATTGTGCAAGCGGATGACGTGATCGGCTGGGCGCGATCTACAATCGCCCCATGATCGACAACATCGCCGCTTACCACTTCACGCTGATCGACGATGCGGATGCATTGGTCACTCGCCTGCGCGCACTCGCCGAGGTGGGCGACCTCAAGGGCACCGTGCTCGTTGCCGGGGAAGGCATCAACCTGTTCCTCGCCGGTGACGGGATGGCGATCGACGCATTCATCGCCGCCCTGCGCGATGACGCCAGGTTCCGCGACATCGTGGTCAAGCGCAGCCGCAGCCACGGCGTGCCGTTCGCGCGGCTCAAGGTCCGGCGCAAGCGCGAGATCATCGCGTTCCGCCACGACGACACCGCGCCGTTGGCGCGCCGTGCGCCGGCGATCACGCCGGAACGGCTGGCGCGCTGGATCGAACGCGGATGCGACGACGACGGGCGTCGGCTCGTGTTGCTCGATACGCGCAACCGTGAGGAAGTCGAACATGGCACGTTCGTAGCCGCGATGACCCTGCCGATCACGCGCTTCGGCGACTTTCCCGCAGCCGTCGAGCGTGAGCGTGAGGCACTGGCTGGCGCCGCGGTGGTCAGTTTCTGCACCGGCGGCATCCGTTGCGAGAAGGCGGCGCTGTGGATGCAGGACAACGGTTTCGACCACGTCTGGCAGCTCGAGGGTGGCATCCTCGGCTACTTCGAACGGGTCGGAGGGCATGGCTACGCAGGGCGCTGCTTCGTGTTCGACGGTCGGGTTGCCCTCGACAGCGATCTCGTGCCGTTGGTCGATGTGGCTTGAGGCGTTTCCCCGGAGATCCTTGACATGCGTGCAGACGATCGATCGTGCACCGGATCGGTGCTCCGGGGACGACCATGAGTGATCTCTCGACGAGTTTCACGCGGGCCCTCGTGCGAGCACCGGCGGCTTCGTTCGTCGATGGCTTGCGGCGCGTGGAAGCCGGCGTGCCGGTGCTCGAGACGGCATTGGCCCAGCATCGCCGCTATGTGGCAGCGCTGCGTGCCTGCGGTGTCGAACCGATCGAGTTGCCGGCCGATCCGCGGCATGCGGACGCGTGTTTCGTCGAGGATACGGCCGTTCTTGTTGGCACGGCGGCGATGCTGGCACGCCCGGGTGCGCCGAGCCGTCGCGGCGAGGTTGATGCCGTCCATGCCGCGTTGGTGGATCTCGGCCTTGCGTGTGCCGGGATCGTGGCGCCGGCCACGCTCGATGGTGGCGACGTCTGCCTGGCCGGCGAGCGTGCCTTCATCGGGCTGTCGGAACGCACGAATGCAGCGGGTGCCGACCAGCTCGGTGCCTGGTTCGCGGGTTTCGGGATTGATGCGGCAACGATCGACATTCGCGGCTTCGATTCGATCCTGCATCTCAAGAGCGGGTTGGCCTGGCTCGGCGACGGCCGCATCGCGGTCGTCGAGGAATTGTGCAGCCACCCGCTGTTGCGTGATTTCGAGCCGGTCGTGCCCGTGGCCGGAGAAGCTGCCGCTGCGAACGCCGTGCGCATCGGTGGTCGTGTCCTGGTCGCTGCCGGTCATCCTCTTTTCGCCGCGCAGCTTGCCGGGTTCGGCCTGCAGCCGCTGGTCGTCGACATCGGCGAGTACGCCAAACTCGACGGTGGCCTGAGTTGCCTGTCGCTGCGCTGGCGGGAGCCGCGTGGCCAACACACGCTTGCGGCCGCAACCGACGGCCCGGATGGGTCGCGCGGCGACCTTCCATGATCATTCCTCCTGCGAATGACGTGGGAGACGCTGTTTCGGTCATGAACGCGAACGTCCACGAAGCCAGCCTGCATGCGCAGCGTGCAGGGAAACGTCAGCCGCGATGGAGAAAGCGTGGAGCTTTCGTAGAAGTTTCGTTGGCGCGACGATGCCGAACCGGGGTCAGGCGGCCTTGTCGCTGCGCTTGCCGAGCGCCGTGACGATGTCCTGCGCGCTGCGCAGGCGTTCGCTGGCGCCGTCGAGCTTGAGCTTGATGCGCAGCTTGTCCTGGCCGTCGAGCGCGTAGACCTTCGGCAGCGTCTGGATCATGCGGATCACCGTCATCGGATCGATGGCCGGTTTCGGGATGAACAGCACGCGGCCGCCGTTGGCGCCGAGTTCGAGCTTGCGGATGCCGAGCGCGGTCGCGCGCAGCTTGAGCGCGGTGACCGCGAACAGGTTCTTGAGCGCCTCGGGCAACACGCCGAAGCGGTCTACCATCTCGACCTGCAACTCGTGCAGGGCCTCGTCATCGCGCGCGCCGGCGATGCGCTTGTACAGGGTCAGGCGCGCGTTGACGTCGGGCAGATAGTCGTCGGGAATCAGAGCCGGCAGGTGCAGCTCGATCTCGGCCTCGTGTTCACTGGTCAGGTCGAAGTCGGGAACCTGGCCGGACTTCAGTGCGCGCACGGCGCGGTCGAGCATGTCGCGGTACATGGAGAAGCCGACTTCCTCGATCTGGCCGGATTGGTCCTCGCCGAGCAACTCGCCCGCACCACGGATTTCCAGGTCATGCGTGGCCAGGGCAAACCCGGCGCCGAGTTCCTCCAGCGAGGCCAGGGCTTCCAGGCGCTTCTCGGCATCTGCGCTCATGGCGCGCGTGTCCGGCACGATCAGGTAAGCATAGGCGCGATGGTGGGAACGACCCACACGCCCGCGCAACTGGTGCAGCTGGGCAAGGCCGAAGCGATCGGCGCGATCGATGACGATGGTGTTCGCACTGGGCACGTCGATGCCGGATTCAATGATTGTCGTGCACACCAGCACGTTGTAGCGCTGCCGATAGAAGTCCAGCATGGCCTGCTCGAGTTCGCGCTCCGGCATCTGGCCATGGGCGACACGGATGCGCGCCTCGGGGACCATTGCTTCGAGTTCTCGTGCGGTCTTCTCGATCGTCTCGACCTCGTTGTGCAGGAAGTACACCTGACCGCCACGTTGCAGTTCGCGCTGGAAGGCCTCGCGGATCAGGGCCGGATCCCAGTTGCCGATGAAGGTCTTGACGGCAAGGCGATGCGCCGGCGGCGTGGCGATGATGGACAGATCGCGCAGCCCGGACATGGCCATGTTCAAGGTGCGCGGGATCGGCGTGGCGGTCAGGGTGAGCAGGTCGACTTCGGCGCGCAACTTCTTGAGCTGCTCCTTCTGGCGTACGCCGAAGCGTTGTTCCTCATCGACGATGACCAGGCCGAGGCTTTTGAAACGCACGTCGTTCTGCAGCAGCTTGTGCGTGCCGATGACGATGTCGACCTTGCCCTCGGCGATCTGCGCAAGCGCGGCTTCGGTTTCTTTCTTTGATTTGAAGCGCGACAGCACCTCGACGCGGATCGGCCAGTCGGCGAGGCGGTCGCGGAAGTTCTGATGGTGTTGCTGGGCGAGCAGGGTGGTCGGTGCGAGCAGGGCGACCTGGCGGCCGGCGGTGGCGGCGACGAAGGCCGCACGCAGGGCGACTTCTGTCTTGCCGAAACCGACGTCACCACAGACCACGCGGTCCATCGGCCGGGTGCGCGCGAGATCGGCGATGACTGCTTCGATCGCCTGCGCCTGGTCGGGCGTTTCCTCGAACGGGAAGGCCGCGGCGAACTGGTCATAGAGCAGGCGATCGACCACGATCGAGGTGCCTTCGCGCGCCTCGCGCTGCGCATAGATCGCCAGCAGTTCGGCGGCGACGTCGCGCACCTTCTCGGCAGCCTTGCGCTTGGCACGCTCCCAAGCGTCGCCGCCGAGCGAATGCAGGGGAGCGAACTCGGGTGCTGTCCCGGCATAGCGGCTGACCAGATGCAACTGTGCGACCGGCACATAGAGGCGGTCACCTCTGGCGTACTCGATGGCGAGGAATTCGCCGTCCTGACCACCGACATCGAGTTTGAGCAGGCCCTGGTAGCGGCCGACCCCGTGGTCGACGTGGACGATCGGCGCACCGATGGCGAGTTCGCCGAGGTCGCGGATGACCGCTTCGGGATCGCGCGCCGCTCGCTTGCGCCGGCGCGTCTGCGCGACCCGCTCGCCGAGTAGTTCACGTTCGCTGAGCACGGCGAGAGCCGGCTCGACCAGGGCGAAACCGCGCTCGAGCGGCGCGACCGTGATGGCCAGGCGTTCGTCGCCAGCGACGAAGGCGTTCCAGCTGCTGACCACGGTCGGTTTCAGGCCGCCGCCGGCGAACTGCTCGATCAGCAGTTCGCGGCGACCGGCCGAATCGGCGGCGATCAGCACGCGGCCCGGATAGGCACGCAGGAAATCGGCGAACGCGGCGAGCGGTTCGTCGTGGCGCACATTGATCGGCAGGTTCGGTGCGGGTGCGGTACCAGGATCCGTGGCGGGCTCGGTGCCACCGCGGGCAACCAGGTCGATGCGCAGGCGCTGGTTCAACAGCTCACGCAACTGCTGTGGTGGCAGATACAGTTCGGCGACCGGCAGGATCGGACGCTCGACATCGTGCGCGCGCTGCTCGTAGCGCTCGCTCGCCTGCTGCCAGAACTGTTCGGCGGCATCGAGTACGCCTTCGCCAAGGATGAACAGCGCCTTGTCGGCGAGATAGTCGAACAAGGTGTCGGTCGAGCCCGCGCGGCCCTCGTCGAAGAACAGCGGCAGGTAGTACTCGATGCCAGCGGGCGCTGCGCCTTCGCGGATGTCCTGGTAGAGCGGGCAGCGGCGTGGATCGATCGGGAAGCGTTCGCGCAGGGTGTTGCGGAAACTGCGTGCGGTGTCCTCGGTCAACGGGAACTCGCGTGCCGGCAGCAGACGCACGTGCTCGACCTTGGCCGCCGAACGTTGCGTTTCCGCGTCGAAGCTGCGGATCGAGTCGATCTCGTCGTCGAACAGCTCGATGCGGTACGGCTCGGCCGTGCCCATCGGGAAGATGTCGAGGATCGCACCGCGCACGGCAAAGTCGCCCGGTTCGAGCACCTGCGGAACGCTGCGGTAGCCGGCGGCGGCAAGGCGACGCTGTTCGACGCCAAGGTCGAGGCGCTGGCGCGTCGCGAGAACGAGGCTGGAGCTGGAGATGTAGCTGCGCGGGGCGAGCCGCTGCATCAGCGTCGCCACCGGCACGACGAGCACGCCGCGCGTCAGCGAGGGCAGGCGGTACAGCGTGGCTACGCGTTGCGAAACGATATCCGGATGCGGTGCGAACAAGTCGTAGGGCAGGGTTTCCCAATCCGGAAAATGCAGCACCTCGAGTCCGTCGCCGGCGAACACGGCCAGCTCGGATTCCAGCGCATGCGCAGAGTGGGTGTCGTGCGTGACCGCAACGACCAGCGAGTCATGTCGGCGCCCCGCTTCAGCGACGAGCAGGGCCAGTGACGAACCGTGCGGGGCATGCCAGTAGCGCCGGAGCCTGGGCTGGGTCGGCAGCGGGAGTGTGCTCGGGATCGGGGAGGTCATGGACGAAAGCGCGGGAGAATCGCCGGCGCGGCGGGGCGCGCGCGGGCCGCGGAGTGTAGCGCAATCGCAGAGTACGACCCTCAGAGTGCCATGCGCACCAGCAGCAGCCCCGGTTCGCCGGCGATCGGCGCGCGTTCGAAGCCGAGACGATCGGCGAGGTCGAGCATGGCGCCATTCTCGGCGAGGACATGGCCCCAGATTTCGCGCATGCCGTGTTCGCGACTGGCTTCGATGAGACGGGTCATCAAGGCCCAACCCACGCCCTTGCCGGTGAAGGCCGGGTCGATGGCGATGGCGAACTCGGCACCTTCGCTGATCGGATCGAAATGCACGCGCGCCTCGCCACGGATTTCACCGCCGTCGTCATCGGTGACGACGAAGGCCGCGACCTTGTCCGGGTGTGGGGTACACAGATAGCGCGCGACTGGTTCGGGCAGTTCGGTCAGGGCGTGGAACACGCGCATGCGGATCTGCTCGGGCGACATGCGGCCGAACGCGCGCAACAGCGCGGACACGTCGTCGGCGTGGATCGGGCGCAGGCGCAACGCATCGCCGTCACGCGAAAGGAATGGCGTGCCCAGCGCAGGGGGCTCGGGCGGCGCGACTGCATGCAACGCGGCCCTCGGGGTGGCCGCAGGCCGTGCCGGGAATCGGAGCAGCTTCGGGGCAGATGTGTTCACGGGGGCGATGATGCGCCGCACAAATCGAGTTTGCACTCAAAAAACCGGGATTGGAGATTTGGGATTCGGGATTGGTTCAAGGATGCTCTGATCAATCCCGCACAGGACGGCCCCAGTCTTTTGAATCCCTAATCCCCGATCCCGCCATTGAAAGCCTCCAACCGTTCGATGACGTCCTCGACCGTGATGAGGTCCATGACGCCCTTGTACTCGAGCTTGGTGCCCCAGGGCAGGGCCTCGGCGGGCTTGTGGCGGTACTTGCGTGCGGCGGCGTCGTAGCGATCGACACACCAGCGACGCTCGGAATACGGGCCGGAGCGGTGTGGATTGCTGGCCGCGTGCAGGCCGAGCACAGGCGTGCCGACCGCGTTGGCCATGTGCATCGGTCCGGAATCAGGGGCAAGCACGAGGTCGGCACGACGCAGCAGGGCCAGCAGTTGCTTGAGCGTGTCCTTGCCGACGAGGTCGAGCGCGTGCGCCTGCATGTGACCGAGGATGGCGTCGGCGAATTCGCGTTCAAACGTGCTCGGACCACCGCACAGCACGACGCGCCAGCCGAGTTCGTGCGCGGCATGGTCGGCCACCGCGGCGTAGCGCTCGGGCCGCCAGTTGCGCAGGCGGTGACTCGAGGTCGGGCTGATGATCAGGGTGCGTGGCCCGGCCGGAAGATGGCGCTCGGCGAATGCAGCCGCTTCCTCGGGAACCGGGATGTCCCAGCGCACTTCGGTCTGCGCGAGACCGAGTGGTTCGAGGAAACTGGCCATCGCATCGAGTACGTGTTCGCCGCTGCGCTCGGGAATGCGGCAGTTGACGAACAGTCCGTGCAGGTCCTTCGAGCGGCGCCGGTCGTAGCCGATGCGCAGCGGCGATTTGACCAGCATGCTCAGGAGATTCGCGCGCAGGGCCACCTGCATGTGCAGCAGGACGTCGAAGCGGCGGCCGGCGAGCTTCGCGCGCACTGTGCGGAAGCCTTCACGGCCAGCGGCCTTGTCGAACACGATGAATTCGACCCCCGGAAGATCGCCGACGAGGCGATGTTCGAGCTTGCCGACCAGCCAGGTGATCGCCGTCTGCGGCCATTGCGCCTGCAAGGTGCGCACCAGCGGCACGACATGCGTCACGTCGCCGATCGCCGAGGTGCGCAGGATGCACAGCGAGGATGGCGGCGCGGCCGATGCCGGGTTCGATGCGCGACGCATGGTTATTGCTAGACTCCCACCGATTGGCCGCCGTGCGGCGGCGGCACCTTGGCAGAGCGATGATCGAGGCGCAAGTCCAGCTGACGCAAGGTGGCGCGATCATCTTTGATGCGCGCTTGCCCGAACGCGTCGACGATGCCTGGTTCAATGCCCACGGCGGCGCCGGCACGCAGAGCGGCGGGCGTGGCGGCGTGCACCTGTTCGATGCGCCGTTCGGGCCCTGCGTGCTGCGCCACTACCGGCGCGGTGGCCTGGTCGCGCGGTTCAACCGTGATCGCTATCTCTATACCGGCGCGGAACGCACACGTGGCTTTCGCGAATTCACCCTGCTTGCGCGGTTGCATGACGCCGGCCTGCACGTGCCCGCGCCGGTCGCCGCGCGCACCCGGCGAGAGGGTCTGTGGTATCGCGCCGACCTGGTCACACGACGCATCGTTGGCGCGACGACGTTGGCCGAGCGTTTTGCCGTCGGCCAGCTCGATGCGGCCTGCGCGACACGCACCGGCCAAACGATTGCGACCTTTCATGCGCGAGGCGTTTGGCATGCCGACCTCAACGCCCACAACATCATGGTCGATGCCAGTGGCGCGATCTGGCTGATTGACTTCGATCGCGGCCGCCTGCGTGCGCCGGCCATGGCCTGGCAGCAGGCCAATCTCGCGCGTCTGCATCGATCGTTCCTGAAGATCGGGGCAGGTTCGGCGCCGACCGAGTTCGATGCCGCGTTCTGGCGTCCGTTGCTGGCCGCCTATCAGCATGCCTTGGCGGATCGGGCTGCGACCGGGAGCGAGGCATGAGCTGGGCATTGCATTTCCTCGGCGTCGGCAGCGCGAACGCCGTCGAACTCGGTTCGGCGTCGGCGGTCATCGAGCGCGCGCACGCGCCGCTGCTGATGATCGACTGCGGCCCCGATGCGTTGACTGCCTATCTGGCCCGCTACGGCGCGCCACCACGTGCGATTTTTCTGACCCATGCGCATATGGACCATATCGGCGGTCTTGAGCGCCTGTTCTTCCGGGTCTGGTTCGATGCGGCCTTGCGTGGCTGTGTGCGTCTCTACGCACACGCCGCGCTCGTGCCCGTGCTGCAATCGCGTGTCGCCGATTATCCAGAGGTGCTCGCCGAGGGCGGCGCCAATTTCTGGGATGCGTTCAGCCTCGTGCCGGTGTCGCGCGGCTTCTGGCACGAGGGTGTCTGGTTCGACGTGTTCCCGACTCGCCACCACGCGCCGATGACCTCGTTCGGCCTCGCCTTGCGCGGCAGTATCGTCTGGACGGGTGACACGCGTCCGGTGCCGGAGATGTTGGCGATGCACGCCGCGCACGGCGAAATCGTCGCCCACGATTGCGTGCTTGCGGGCAATCCCTCGCATACCGGCATCGCCGACATCGAGCGCGAATACGCCGAGGAACTGCGTGCGCGCCTCGTGCTCTACCACTATGGTTCGGCGGAGGAAGGGCAGGCACTCGCCCGGCTTGGCTATCGCGTTGCCAGCCAGGGCAGCCGGTTCGAACTGGCGACGCCGCGGGCCGACGTCATGCTCGCGCAGGCGGATGCCGTCTGATGGCCTCGCCGATCCCGCTGCGTATCGACATCGCGCCGCCACGCGACCGTCGCGCGCGTGCGCTCACCGACCTGCGCATCTCGGTCATCGATCGCTGCAACTTCCGCTGTCCCTACTGCATGCCGGAAGATGCCTATCCACGTGACCACGAGTTCCTAGGCAAGGCGCAGCGCCTGCGCTTCGAGGAAATCGAGCGTATCGTGCGTGTGTTTGCCGGGCTCGGCGTGTCCAGGCTGCGCCTGACCGGTGGTGAGCCGTTGCTGCGTCGCGAGTTGCCGCAACTGGTGGCACGCCTGGCCGCAATCGACGGCATCGACGAACTCGCCATGACCACCAACGGCAGCCTGCTGCCGGCTCTGGCCCCCGGCCTGCGCGAGGCCGGTCTCGGGCGCATCACGCTGAGCCTCGATGCGCTCGATGCCGACATCTATCGGCGTCTGTCCGGCGGCCGTGGCGACGTTGCGGAGGCCCTGGCCGCGATCGATGCGGCATGCGCCGCCGGTTTCGGTCCGCTCAAGATCAACTGCGTGGTCATGCGCGGCATCAATGACGAAGAGGTCGACAAGCTGGCCGCGCATTTTCGTGGCAGCGGCCATGTGCTGCGCTTCATCGAGTACATGGATGTCGGTACCTGCAATGGCTGGAACGACGATCTCGTCGTGCCGAGTGCACAACTGCGCGCGCGCATCGCACGGCGCTGGCCGCTGGTCCCGCTCCCACGTGGACGTGGCAGTGAGGTCGCCGAACGTTGGCGCTACGCCGATGGCGGCGGTGAGATCGGTTTCATCAGTTCGGTCAGCGCGCCGTTCTGTGGCGATTGCACGCGCGCGCGCTTGTCTGCGGACGGGCGGCTCTACACCTGCCTGTTCGCGCGCCAGGGGCACGACCTGCGCGGTCCGCTGCGCGCGGGCGCAAGCGATGCCGAGCTCGCCGCAATCATCGCCGGTGCCTGGTCGGCACGAGACGACCGCTACAGCGAGATGCGCAACCGGGTTTCGGCCATGCCGCGCGAACGCATTGAAATGTACGAGATCGGTGGCTGATGAGCGCCAAATCCCGCCCGTCCGCGAAGCCGCACAAGCTGACGCACGTCGATGCCGAGGGACGCGCCGGCATGGTCGATGTCGGTGCCAAGCGCATGACCCGGCGCCTCGCCGTTGCCGAGGCGCGCCTGCACTTTCCGCGTGAGGTCGCCACCGCTCTGCACGCGGCCGGTCTGCGATCACCCAAGGGGCCGATCATCGATACCGCCATCGTCGCCGGAACCATGGCGGTCAAGCGCACGCACGAATTGATTCCGTTCTGTCACCCTCTGGCGATCGAGCGTTGCCGTCTCGATGCGCGTTTCGAGACGCCGCAGGTATTGGTGATCCGCTGCGAGGTCGGCGTCGAGCACCGCACCGGCGTCGAGATGGAGGCGCTGACCGGTGCCAGCGTCGCTGCGCTCACGGTCTATGACATGTGCAAGGCCTTGAGCCATGAGATCGTCATCGCCGACCTGCGCCTGATTGCCAAGCGTGGTGGACGTCGTGACGTCGGCACCGCCGAGGACACGCCATGAAGTATCGATTGCTGTACTTCGCCAGCCTAGCCGATCGCGCTGGCTGCGATGGCGAGACGTTGGAGAGCGCCGCCGCTGATCCCGCCGCGCTCTATGCCGAGCTCGCCGCGCGCCACGGCTTCGTGTTTGCGCCTGAGCGCTTGCGTGTAGCCGTCAATGGCGCCTTCGCAGCCTGGACGCAGGCGTTGGCTGACGGAGACGAGATCGTGTTCGTGCCGCCGGTGTCGGGCGGATGAGCGGCTTCCGCCTCGCCGACACCGCGATCGACGCTCGCATCGAGATGCGCACGCTCGAGGATCCCGCCGCGGGTGCCTGCGTCAGCTTCGAGGGCCGCGTGCGCGATCACAACGACGGTCGCCGTGTGCTCCGGCTCGACTACCAGGCCTATGTGCCGCTCGCCGAAGCCGAGGGGCTGGCAATCCTTGCCGAAGCGCGCCAGCGCTTCGACCTGTGTGCGGCGTCGGCGGTGCATCGCGTCGGTTCGCTGGCAATCGGCGACCTCGCCGTCTGGGTCGGCGTCAGTGCCGCCCATCGAGGCGCGGCATTCGATGCCTGCCGCTGGATCATCGACGAGATCAAGTCACGCGTGCCGATCTGGAAGAACGAGCACTACGCCGGTGGGGTATCCGGGTGGTTGCATCCGGATGGGACGGAAGCGAAGGTTTGAAGGGGTGTATCCGTGTGGATGCAGTGACCCGTGTTCACCGTCGATTGGAGCGAGGACCATTCCGACCGGCTGGATGGCCTCAGTGACAAGATCGCTCGTGCTCGCCTTGTTCGGTGGTTGCAAATGAGTGGGGTGCGCGACCACAAGCCGGAGGCGGTTCCTGCCCGAGACGGCGACCGAAGTTTGGGGTGGCAACCCCGCCAGCCACACCCCGGCACCCGAATCACTCGCTACCGTTGCTTCCTTCCGGACCTGGCGGGGTTTGCAAGCTATCGTCGCGAGGGGACCGACGGGGTCGCCGTGAGACGTGTGCGATGCTTTGGGCATCGGTTTTTGACAAAAGCCAAGGCAGCCTTCGGGCGTCCTGGCTTCGATTGGCCCCGAGCGGGGTTTTTCACTGGACTACTTGTTGGCGGAGAGAGCGGGATTCGAACCCGCGAAGCGGGGATAAGCCGCTTACACACTTTCCAGGCGTGCTCCTTCAACCACTCGGACATCTCTCCGTTACAGCACCGACCCGACGTGCGGGGCGGGATGGTTCGGCGCCTCCTGCGCCTCACCCCTCGCTCGCGCTCGGGGCCAGCCTGGCGGCTGTCCGGATTCGCTCCCGGCGAATCCGTCGAACCCGCGAAGCGGGGATAAGCCGCTTACACACTTTCCAGGCGTGCTCCTTCAACCACTCGGACATCTCTCCGTTACAGCACCGACCCGACGTGCGGGGCGGGATGGTTCGGCGCCTCCTGCGCCTCACCCCTCGCTCGCGCTCGGGGCCAGCCTGGCGGCTGTCCGGATTCGCTCCCGGCGAATCCGTCGAACTCGCGAAGCGGGGATAAGCCGCTTACACACTTTCCAGGCGTGCTCCTTCAACCACTCGGACATCTCTCCGCATCCTGCGCCCCGCCGCGTCCTGGTCGGGTGCAACGGGCCGCGCAGAATACCCGTATGGGCTGGCTGCGACAAGAACAAGGGGCTGCAGGAGCGCACCCTGGGCGTGATTGGGGTGGCAACAAGGGATGACTGCGCACAGGGTGCGTTCCTACTGTCAAGTCCACGACGGCGACCTTCTCGCCTCGATTGCTTCTACCGCGCAGGCCCCAAGCGCGGCACAATCGCGGCTTCGCCAGCGGATGCTCCGATGTCCTATCAGGTCCTTGCGCGCAAATGGCGCCCGCGACGCTTTTCCGAGCTGGTCGGGCAGGAACACGTCGTGCGTGCGCTGGCGCATGCGCTCGATGGTGGTCGCATCCACCACGCCTTCCTGTTCACCGGCACGCGCGGCGTCGGCAAGACGACGATCGCGCGCATCTTCGCCAAGTCGCTGAATTGCGCGAACGGACCGACCTCACAGCCCTGCGGTGAGTGCGGGGCCTGCGCCGAGGTCGATGCGGGGCGTTTCGTCGACCTGCTCGAGATCGACGCGGCCAGCAACACCGGCATCGACAATGTGCGCGAGCTGATCGACAACGCGCAGTACTCGCCTACCCGCGGGCGCTACAAGGTGTACCTGATCGACGAGGTGCACATGCTGTCGAAGGCGGCGTTCAATGCGCTGCTGAAGACGCTCGAGGAGCCGCCGCCGCACGTCAAGTTCCTGCTCGCGACGACGGATCCGCAGAAATTGCCGGTGACCGTGCTCTCGCGCTGCATCAAGTTCAACCTGAAGCGCCTGACACCCGAGCAGATCATCGGCCAGATGCGCCACATTCTCGACGCCGAGGGCATCGCCTTCGAGGATGAGGCGGTCAACGTGCTCGCGCGTGCTGCCGACGGCTCGCTGCGTGATGGTTTGTCGCTGCTCGATCAGGCGATCGCGCATGGTGGCGGCGAGCTGCGCGCGCTCGAGGTGCACGCCATGCTCGGCACGGTCGAGCGCGCGCGCGTGTGCGTGCTGCTCGAGGCGTTGGTTGCCCACGACGCGGCGGCGCTGCTCAAGGAGATCGAACGCATCGCCGGCTTCTCGCCCGATTTCGCCCAGGTGCTCGACGAACTGGCCGGCCTGCTGCACGCGATCCAGTTGCGCCAGCTCGTCGAGACCGCCGTGGCCGACGACCCGGCCATCGCCGTGTTGGCGGCAGGCATCGATGCACGCGAAATCCAGCTCTACTACCAGATCGCGATCAACGCGCGGCGTGACCTCGCTCTTGCACCGACCGCACGCACCGGCTTCGAGATGGCGATGCTGCGCATGCTCGCGTTCGCGCCGGCCACAACGGGGGGTGGTGCGGTCGCGGCACCGACGCCCACGCGGCCTGCGACCGCGCCGGCACGTCCGGCAGCGGGCGCCAGGCCCGATGTGAACCATACGCCGGCGGCTGGGCGTGAACAGCCACCGGCGCGCTCGATCGCGCCGGAAGCGACAGCTACCGGAGCGCTGGCGATCGACGACTGGGCAGCGTTGATCGCGCGTACGGACCTGCGTGGCCCGGTGGGGCAACTCGCCCAGCAAGCGGTCCTGCTCGGTACCGAGGGTTCCTTGCTGCGTCTTGGTCTGGCCGCGATCCATGAGCACCTTGCCGCGCCGAGAATGGTTGCTCAGCTCGAGGAGAAGCTCGGCGAGACGCTGGCGCGCCCCGTCAAGGTGCGTTTCGAGATGGTTGCTGCCGTCGTCGACAGCCCGGCCGACCAGCGCGCACGTGCGCAGGCTTCGCGCCGGCGCGAGGCACATGAAGCCCTGCAGGGTGATCCCGCCGTGCAGTCCCTCATCGATACGTTCAGCGGCCGGCTCATTCCCGATTCGGTGCGCCCACAGGAGGACACGCCATGAAAGGTCCGCTCGCCGGCCTGATGCAACAGGCTCAGCGCATGCAGGAATCGATGCAGCGCGCGCAGGAGGAGATCGCCCGGCTCGAAGTCACCGGCCAGGCCGGTGGTGGCCTCGTCAGCGTGGTCATGAGTGGTCGCCACGAGGTGCGCCGCGTGACGATCGACCGCCAGCTGTTCGCCGACGACCCGGAAATGGCCGAAGACCTCGTTGCCGCCGCCTTCAACGATGCGGTCAACCGCATCGCCGCGGAATCGCAGGAGCGCATGAGTGGCATGACTGCCGGCTTGAATCTGCCGCCCGGGTTCAAGATGCCGTTTTGATATTCGATTGAGGTGCGGCGGCGAGGCCTTCGCGGACGGCCCCGTCACGCACCGCATTGCGGCAGGGCCGTGTGCCACGGTGCCGCTGCCTGCCCAGTTCATGCTCCCACCCTGCCGCGGCCACAGCGCTCCCTTCGTCAGTCGGACTCATTTCTCCAAGCCTCCCCTTCATGTCGTCATCCCCGCTTCTCGCCGAATTGATCGAAGCACTGCGCTGCCTGCCGGGAGTCGGCAACAAGACGGCGCAACGCATGGCCTTCCATTTGCTGGAGCGCGACCGGCCGGGGGCGAAACGACTGGCGGAGCGGCTGGTGCAGGCCAGCGAACGCATCGGCAACTGCCGGCGCTGCCGCAGTTTCAGCGAACAGGAAGTCTGTGCGGTCTGCGCGAATACGACGCGCGACATGCACCTGTTGTGTGTCGTCGAATCGCCGGTCGACCAGCTGGCGATCGAGCAGGCCACAGGCTATCGCGGCCATTACTTCGTGCTGCTCGGACGGCTCTCGCCGCTGGACGGACTGGGGCCAAAGGAACTCGGCCTCGACCTGCTCGCTGCACGACTCGCCGAGGGTGAAGTGCAGGAACTCATCATCGCCACCAACCCGACCGTCGAAGGCGAAGCGACCGCGCACATGCTCGGCCAGCTCGCCCGCGCCGCGAATGTGCGCGCGACGCGGCTCGCGCATGGCGTGCCGCTCGGCGGCGAGCTCGAATTCATCGACCGCGGCACGCTGGCGCATGCCTTCGGCGGTCGCCAGACCATCGCCTGAGGAGGGCCGACATGAGCGAGACCATCTTCGACAAGATCATCCGACGCGAGATTCCCGCCGACATCGTCCACGAAGACGGGGAAATCCTCGCCTTCCGCGACATCGCCGCGCAGGCGCCGACGCATGTGCTGTTCATCCCGCGCCGGCAGATCCCGACGCTGAACGACCTCGAGGAAGGCGACGCCCCGCTGGTCGGCAAGCTCGTGCTGGCCGCGACGCGCTACGCGAAGGCACAGGGATTTTCCGAGGACGGCTACCGGCTGGTCATCAACTGCAACCGCCACGGCGGGCAGAGTGTCTACCACCTGCACCTGCACCTGCTGGCCGGTCGACAGATGACGTGGCCACCGGGTTGAGGCGCATCCTGCCCCACGCGCAGGAGCCCGTTCACGGGCGATGTTTTTCGTGGTGCCCGTAGGCGAGAGCATCGCCCCTGACGATGGACCCCGATCAAGGCTTCGGTTGTGGCTGCGGACGTGGTTTGACGATGACTACCGGCGGTGGACCCCACCAGCCGTGACCCCAGTACGGCCCCCAGCCCGGACCCCAGAATGGATCGGGACCCCAGTAACGCTGTTCGACAACGACCGGGCGCTTCGGCCACAGATGGATCGCGTCGGCGGCGACATGCGCATAGGTGTATTCGTATTCGCCGACCTTGCCGCGCTCGCTGCCGGTGACGGTTCCGGTGACGGTCAGCTCGCGACCGCGCACGAACACTTCCGGATCGTAGAAACCGGCGCGGCAGGCGATGAAGCGGCCTTCGCTGCGATCGCGTGGACGCGGGCGCGATTGCGAGTCGAGTTCGCGGCCGAGCACTTCGAAACAGGTCGAGTCGGCGCGCGGTTCGACCCGGATGATCACGCCGCCCCAGCGCACGCGCTCGCCGGTGCGGCCGCTGGCGACGCTCTGCGCCGGCGTGACAGCGGTGAATTCGCCGGCGATCGGTTGCGGCGTCGTGGCGCAGGCGCCAAGAAGCAGGGCCAGCGGCAACGGGAGCAGGGACTTGTACATGGTGCTTCTCCGCGAGACTTCGGTTCTCATGGACGCGGCGGAGCCACGTTCCGTCGCTGATGTTCGTCCTTTCGAGGCGTGCGCGGCAAGCGCAATTGCTTCACTGCGTCGACGAACGCAAGCACCCGTTCAGCCGGCGGTTCGACATGCGCGTAGCGCAGTTCGATGAAATCGTCGACCAGGCGGGCCGCGGCATCGACATGTGCGGCGACGAGACGCGCGCGGTAATCAAGCGGGCCCTCGGCGGCAAGATCGGTGATGCCGGCGCGCGCGGCTTTCGAGCGCAGGGTTTTCCAGGCCTCGTCGAGCGGGTCGCTGACACGGCGGCGTCCGGAACGGATTACCCACAGGGTGGCGCCAGCCAGCACCAGGCCGACCAGCGTGGCCAGTGCAAGGACAAGATCCCTGCGACTGGCCTTGTCGATGCCGAACGGCGTCAGCAAGCTCTGCTGACGCATCGCGTTGAACTGCACGATCGTCTGCGTCCACAGACGATTGACGACGTCGAGGTGGTTGCGCAGGTTGCGCCACCATTCGCCGGCCGTGGCTCCGCCCGAGCCACCGCCGGTGCCGCGCTGCACGCGATCCGGACTGACCGCGGCGGTTGGATCGACGCGCACCCAGCCGCGCCTGTGCAGCCAGATTTCGGCCCAGGCATGTGCGTCGGAATTGCGTACGAGCAGATAATTGCCGAGCGTGTTGTGCCACCCGCCTTGATAACCGATGACGACGCGGGCGGGGATGCCGGCGGCGCGCATGAGATACACGAAGGCGGAGCTGTAGTGCTCGCAAAAGCCAGCCTTGGTCGAGAACAGGAAATCATCGACCGTATCGCGACCGAGCAGCGGTGCCGACAAGGTGTAGGTGAACTCGTCGCGGAACAGTTCGAGCGACTTGCGCATGACGGCCACATCGTCGGCGCCTTCGGCACGCCAACGCGCGGCCAGTTCGTGCGTGCGCGGATTGAAGTCGGCTGGCAGGCGCAGGGCGCGACGGCGCTCGAAGTCGGTCAACGACGAGGCCAGGCGATAGCGGGTCGCCGATTCCACCCGGTAGTGTCGCGGTGGCGGCCCGCGCATCGGGCTGACCAGGCTGCGGTCGCTGGTCATGCGCACGCCGTCGGGGCCGGCCAGCGGCACGTCGAGCGCGACCAGCCACGGCCGGTCGGTCGGCTCCAGGGAGATTTCGTGAGCGACCGGCGTACCCTCGATATCGACGGTTTCGGTGCTCACGCGCCCCCAGGCACCATCGCGCGTCCAGGCATGCCCGTCGAAATCCCACAGCACGATCGCGCGGAAATAGCGCTCGGCCGGCGCCGGCACTGCGCCGTCGAAAGTGACGCGCAAGGCCGGGCTGTCGTCGATGAGCAGGTCGGTCATCGAGCCAGGCGCCATGCGGTCGCTCAAGCCCGTACGGGCCTCGGCATCGAAGCCCGGTGCGCCCCACAGTGGCGTGGCCAGGCGCGGGATGAACAGGAAAGAGGCCGCGGCCAGCGGCAGGCCAAGCATGGCGATCAGGGTGCCTGCACGCAGGCGCTCGCGCCACGGATGCGCGGGATCGGTCGGTGCCGGTTCGAGCGCGTTGAGCGAGGCGAGCAGCACGACCACGACCACGCACAACAGGGCGGTGAACGCGAGCGTCTGTGTGAACAGCAGCGCGCTCATGAGCACGAAGGCGGAAAAGCCGAGAACGGCGCGCGCGTCACGCAAGCGGTCGGTTTCGAGCAGTTTGAGCGTCAACAGGCCACAGCCGAGGGCGCTGCCCGCGTCACGGCCGAAGATGTTGCCGTATTGCAGGACTACGGCAGCGACCAGCACGAATACCAGCGGCACGCGCAGCCAGGCCGGCACGATGCCGGCACCACGACGTCGTCCGTACCAACGCAGGGGCACGATGGTGACGAATGCCAGACCGAGCCACACCGGCAGGTGCCCGAGGTGCGCGGCCACGGCAGCCAGCGCGGAAAGGCTGGTGAAGTCGAACTGGCGCTCAGTCAGACGCATGCGGCAACAATGCGAGGGCGCGCAGGCAGGCCGTGCAATGGTGTGTGCCGAGACCAGGGCCGATGGTCTGCTGCGGTGTCAGGAGCGCATAGCTGCGCCCGGCCGACTCAGCCGCCAGCACCCAGGCGGCGAGGCGGCGGATGCGTGCCTCGGTATCGGTGAGAGGCACGGCGTCGTAATCGAACACGAGACTGCGGTCGACCAGGTGCTCATCCTCGCGCACGCGCAGCGTGTCGCCGCGGGCCGAGGCCTTCCAGGCGATCCGGCGCGGTGGGTCGCCGGCGCGGTAGTCGCGCAGGCCGGCGTACTCGTCGCCGCCCCTGGTTGCCTGCTGACCATGGCCGCCATCACCTTCCGGGAAGGCCGGCGTCGGCTGTTCGATGGCCGGATAGACCAGCACGCGCACATCGGGGTGCAGCCAGCTCCAGATCGTGAACAAGCCGAGCGGCTGCGTCGTCCACAGGCGGATGCGCCCGACCGCGAGCCAGCCGCGCTGCCCGGTTGGCACCGTCAGGCCGACGGCGGACACGGAGCCGGCGGACAGGGCGAACGCGGTTTCGGCCGTTTCGCGGCGCAGGCGCAGGTGTGGTCGGATGCGCGTGCCGGTGTCGAAACGCAGGTGCAATTCGACGCTGGCGTCGGCATGGCATTCCCCGGCGCTGACGCCGATCAGCTGCAGACCGGCGAGCGTGCGGAAGCCGACGAACAGGCTCATCCAGGCCGCGGCGGCGAGCACGCAGGTCAACAGCAGGGCAGGGTTGTTCGAATAATTGAGTGCGCCGACCAGCATGACCATGAGCAGGGTCGCAAAGGCGATGCCGAACCTGCTCGGCAGCACGTAGATGCGCCCGCGGTGCAGGGTGATCGGAACGGCCTCGGCGGCACGCAGGCGCGTCAATGCCGGCAGACGGCGTTCGGCCACAGCCAGCAGCCGCTGGCGCAGCGAAATGCGTGCCGCGGTGGTGTTCATCCGACCGGCGTGGCTTCGAGCACGGCCACTGCGAGTTCGTCACGGCCGCGGCGTGCATTCGAGCCCGGTGTCAGGCGGTGCGCGGCGACGAACGGGAACACCGCCTGTACATCCTCGGGCAGCACGTAGGCGCGGTCGGCGATCAGCGCATGCGCCCGCGCTGCGGCGAGCAGGGCGAGACCGGCTCGCGGAGACAGGCCGACGCGGATCTCTCCGTGCGCACGGCTCGTTTCGAGCAGGCGCTGCACATACTCGACCAGGGCGGTGCTGACGAGCACGCGCGTGGTCGCCGTACGCAGCGCGGCGACGTCCCCCGGCGACAGGCATGGGGTCAGTGTTTCGAGCAATCGGTGGCGGTCGATGGCCGCGAGCATCGCGCACTCGGCCGCGCGGTCCGGATAACCGAGACTCATGCGCAGCATGAAACGGTCGAGTTGCGAATCGGGCAACGGGAACGTGCCGGCGAAGTCGACCGGATTCTGCGTGGCGACGACGAAGAACGGCGCCGGCAGCGCGTGTGTACTCCCGTCGACGGTGACCTGGCCCTCGGCCATGGCCTCGAGCAGGGCACTCTGTGTCTTTGGTGAAGCGCGGTTGATTTCGTCCGCCAGCAGCAATTGCGTGAACAGTGGGCCAGGATGGAAGCGGAACTCGCCGGGCTCGCGCGCGTAGATGCTGACCCCGATAATGTCGGACGGCAGCAGGTCACTGGTGAACTGCACCCGCTGGAAGTCCAGGCCGAGCGTCACCGCCAGGGCATGTGCGAGCGTGGTCTTGCCGACGCCGGGCAGGTCCTCGATCAGCAGGTGGCCACCGGCGAGCAGGCTGACGAATGCGAGACGCACTTCGCGCGGTTTGCCGAGCAGAACCGTGTTGACCTGGTCGATACCGCGCGCGAGCGCCTGGCGCAGGGCGGGCAGGAGCAGGTTGGGTGGCGTCGTCGGAGTATCGGGCATCGTCGGCAAGGGGTTCGTTGGAATGGATCAAGGCGCAATCGCGGCGCGGGGAGCGACCAGTGTAGCGGCCGCGAGCGGGTCCGCGCGCAGGCACGATGCGCGGCCCTGGGATCGCCTGTTCGCTGCCGCATTCCTGCTCATCGGCATCGCCAAGGTGTGGATCGCGGCGACCCTGCCACCGTTCGTCGACGAAGCCTTCTACTGGCAGGAGAGCCGCCACCTCGCCTGGACCTACAGCGACGTGCCGGGCCTCACCGCCTGGCTGATCGCCGCCGGCGAAGCGCTGTTCGGCCATTCACCACTGGGCATGCGTTCGATGTTCCTCGTGCTTGGCGCTGCGCTGCCCTGGATGGTGGTCGTCTTCGTGCGCTCCTGTTTCGACGCACGCGCAGGCTGGCAGGCCGGCCTGTGGACGCTGGCGATGCCGCTAGCCGGTACGCTCGGCGTGCTCGCGCTGCCAGACGTGCCGCTGACTTGGGCTGCGCTGCTTGCGCTGCTCGCGCTCGATCGTGCCTTGCGCAGTGGATCGGTGCGTGCCTGGAGTCTGGTTGGCTTCGCCCTCGCGTTGGCCTGGCTGGCGCACTACCGCGCGGCCATGCTGCTCGCTGCAGGGCTGGTGTTCTTCGTGGTCATGCCGCGTGGGCGGGCTCAATGGAGGCGTGTCGGCGTGTGGCTCGCGCTGGCGATTTCGGCGCTCGGCCTGTTGCCGCTGCTCGTGTTCAACGTCACGCATGCCTGGCGTGGCCTCGGCTTCCAGTTCGTCGAGCGCCATCCCTGGGCCTTCCACGCCGATGCGCTCGTACAGCCGCTCGAGCAGGCGCTGGTGGTTACGCCCGTGCTGTTTGCGGCCCTGCTCGCTGCCCTGGTGTCGTCCTGGCGACGTCGCCACGAAGGCGCGCCCTGGGATCTGATTGCTTCGATCGCTGGTGCGACCCTGCTTGCCTGGTTCGTGCTCGGCCTGTTCGCCGACAGCGAACGCTTCCGCGTGCACTGGCCCCTGCAGGCCTGGTTGTTCCTGATCGCCGTGCTGCCGATGGCGATGCGCGCATGGCCGCCGGGCCTGCGCCGTGGCCTCGGCATCGCTGGCGGTCTGCTGGCCGCGATTGGCGGCGTGATCGTGCTGGCCTGGTTCGCCGCGGCCACGCAGCCGTGGGCTGTGACCAAACTTGCCCAGGGCAAGGTCTTCCCGAACCGTTTCGTCGGCTGGAACGAGGCTGGCGAAGCTGCGCGCCGGTTGATCGCCAACGACACCCGGGCGCGCATTGTGCTCGTCGCCGACAACTTCATGCTCGCCGCCGAACTCGATTTTGCTCTCGGCGGGAAGCGACCGGTTTTCGTCCTCGACAGTCCACTGAACGCAAGGCACGGCCGCGCCATGCAGCTTTCGCTGTGGCAGCGCGACGAGCAGGCGCTGCGCGCACTGGCCGGTTCGCGCGTCCTGCTTGCCGTCGACGAAACCGCCCTGCGCGAACGCGATCGTGCGGCCTGGCTGGCCGGCCTGTGTACGCGCATCGCCGCGCTCGAACCGGTCGAACGCCTCGACCTCTACGGCGGGCGCAAGCGCATCGCCTTCCTGACCGGCGTTGTGCCGGGCCAGCATGGCGCGCCGGGCTGCGCGTATCCATTCGCGGCCACGGGTTCCCGGCGCCTGTAGGAAACGCCTTCAGGCGTGATGCTCCTTCTTTGTGACGTTGTACGACCAGAGCATCACGGCTGAAGCTGTTTCCTACGCCGTGGCTCTGTCGAAATGTTCAACGCGCCCGGGCGCTGGCGAGCTCTTCGCTGACCTCGGCGAGGCGAACGAGCTGGACGGCCAGCTTTCGCCGCGATTCGGCCAGTGCTGCCGAGGCCGCCTGCAGGGCCGGCAGCGGAGCGGACGCGGCGTGCTCGCGCAGCCACAGGCGATGCTGCAGCAGATCGTGCAGGGCCTGCTGGACCTGTGGTTCGGCAGCCAGGGTTGCATGGGCGGACAGTGCCGTGCCGGGAGCCAGGCCGTGCACGAGGGCGGGAATCTCGCGCAGGCGCGCCCGGCAGTCCTGCAACTCTCGTTCGAGTGCGTCGGCCTCGTCGAGGATGGTGCGCAGCGTGCGCGTACGCGCGAGCGAGCGGCGCTCGCGCCACCAGAAGGCGAGGGCGAGCGGAACGAGGACAGCGGCGACGGCGAACACGTAGATCATGGCGGCAGTCTGCCGAATGCGCGCAGCCCCGGCAATTTGCCCCTGACGCGGTCTGCGGATTCGGCCATGACAACGATGCAAACCTGCGCCGGCACAATGGATTTCCACGCGTTCAGGTTGACATCGCAGGGGGGCGAACCTACCATCGCGCGCCCATGTCCGCTGCCCTGCCTGAAAGTGTCGATCCGTGGCGCATCGTGCAGGCGCGCCGGGTCTTCGAGGGGCGGCTGGCCATCGATTCGATGCCGCGCCTGCGCGAAGCGCTCGCCAATGGCGAAGGCGGGATCGAATACAGATTGGAGTTCGGCACGGACGAGTTCGGCGTCGCCTGGTTGCGCATGCAGCTGCATGGAGAGGTCGCCCTGGTCTGCCAGCGCACGCTCGACGTCTTCATGCTGCCGGTCGCGATCGACCAGGCGCTCGGCCTGATCGCCGACGAAGCCGACGAGGCCGGGTTGCCGCCACCGTATGAAGCGTTGCTGGTCGAAGGCGGCCAGCTCGCATTGAAGGATGTCATCGAAGACGAACTGATACTTGCGCTGCCCGTCGTCGCCCTGGGGCCGGGCGCGCCGATCGAGGACGTGGTGCTGGCAAGCCTGCCGGAAACCGCGCAAGCGGCGGCGAACCCGTTCGCCGCGCTGGCCCAACTGAAGAATCCGCGCCATTGACGGCGCCCCTGCACCATTTCCCAACCCCACCGCTTGCCCGCAAGCACCGATCCACCTGGAGAGTCACCATGGCTGTTGCCAAGAGTCGCAAAACCCCGTCCCGCCGCGGCATGCGTCGTTCGCACGACGCCCTGACCGCCAAGCAGTTGTCGACCGACCCGACCTCGGGCGAGGTGCACCTGCGCCACCACGTCACCAAGGACGGCTACTACCGCGGCAAGAAGGTCATCGAGACCAAGGGCGCCGTCGTCTCCGACGAGGACTGAGTCCCGTTCGATCCTGCGCGGCGGCTTCCGCCCCCGGCGGTGGCCGCTTTCCGCTTTCCGGGAGACGGCCGTCTTGTATTCACGCATCGCAGGCACCGGCAGCTACCTGCCGGCCAACATCGTCACCAATGCCGATCTCGAACAGCGCGTCGAGACCAGCGACGAGTGGATCCGCACGCGCACCGGCATCCGCGAGCGCCGTGTCGCCGCCGATGGCGAGACGACCTGCGACCTCGCCTTCCACGCCGCCACGCGCGCACTCGAGGCGGCCGGCGTGGCGGCTGCCGAAATCGACCTGATCGTGCTCGGCACGACCACGCCCGACATCATCTTCCCGTCGACCGCCTGCCTGCTGCAGCACCGCCTCGGTGCCAACGGCTGCGCCGCGTTCGACGTTAACGCGGCCTGCTCGGGCTTCGTCTACGCGCTCGGCGTCGCCAATGCCTTCATCCGCAGCGGGCAGGCGAAGAAGGCGCTCGTCGTCGGTGCCGAAACGCTGACGCGCATGCTCGACTGGAACGACCGCAGCACCTGCGTGCTGTTCGGCGACGGCGCCGGCGCGGTCGTGCTGGAAGCCTCGGAAGAGCCCGGCATCCTGACCACCAAGTTGCACGCCGATGGCGGCTACAAGCACCTGCTGTACAACCCGGTCGGCGTTTCCGCCGGGTTCCGCGACGAGCCAAACCACGGCGTGCGCGTGATGATGACCGGCAACGAGGTGTTCAAGGTGGCCGTGAAGACGCTCGACCGCATCGTCGGTGAGACGCTCGAAGCGGCCGGCATGCACGAATCGGAAGTGGACTGGCTGATTCCACACCAGGCCAACCTGCGCATCATAGAGGCGACCGCCAAACGCCTGAAGCTGCCGATGGAACGCGTCATCGTCACCGTCGACCGCCACGGCAACACCTCGTCCGGCTCGGTGCCGCTGGCGCTGGACGAAGCCGTGCGCTCGGGCCGCGTGCAGCGCGGACAGACCATCCTGCTTGAAGCCTTCGGCGGCGGCTTCACCTGGGCCTCGGCCCTGCTCAAGTATTGAAGGCGCCCTGACAAGGCCGATTCGCAACTGAAGTCGCTCCCGCAGAGCTCCTGAGCCGGTGGAGTGGCTTTTGTGGGAGCGGCTGCAGACGCGATCGGGAAGATCGGGACGTTCCCAGGCCGGAAGTCTCCAACCCACCGGCAGAATCCATTTGGAGGCCACGCATGAGTTCAGCCAACCTTGCTTTCGTCTTCCCCGGCCAGGGCTCGCAATCGGTCGGCATGCTCGCCGACCTGGCCGACCGCCACGCCCTCGTGCGCGCGACCTTCGACGAAGCCTCCGAAGGTGCCGGCACCGACCTCTGGACCCTGTCGCAGTCCGGCCCGGAGGAAATGCTCAACCGCACCGAATACACGCAACCGGCCCTGCTCGCCGCGGGCATCGCCGCCTGGCGCGCCTGGCAGGCCGAACACGGCCCGCGTCCGGCGCTGCTGGCCGGGCACAGCCTCGGCGAATACACCGCCCTCGTCGCCGCCGGCGCGCTCGCCCTGCGCGACGCGGCCCATCTTGTGCGCATCCGCGGCCAGGCCATGCAGGCCGCCGCGCCGGCCGGCGTCGGTGCGATGGCCGCCGTACTCGGCGCCGACGATGACCTCGTCGCGCGCATCTGCGAGGAAGTCTCCGGCGACCACGTCGTCGTGCCGGCCAACTACAACTCGCCGGGCCAGATCGTCATCGGCGGCCATGCTGCCGCCGTCGACGCGGCGATCGCGAAGCTCGCCGAGAACGGCGTGCGCAAGGCGGTAAAGCTCGCCGTCAGCGTGCCCTCGCACACGCCGCTGATGCGCGAGGCCGCGAACCGCCTCGCCGAAGCGATGTCGGCCTATGCGTGGAAGGCACCGGAAATCCCGGTTGTGCAGAACGTCGACGCGCGCATCGAGCACGGCGTCGATGCGATCCGCGATGCCCTCGTGCGCCAGCTCTACCTGCCGGTGCGCTGGACCGGCTGCGTGCAGGCGCTCGCCGCTGCCGGCATCACGCGCATCGGCGAATGCGGTCCCGGCAAGGTGTTGTGCGGCCTGGTCAAGCGCATCGACAAGAGCCTCGACGCACGTGCGCTCGGCACGCCGGCGGAACACGAAGACGCCCGAGCGGTATGGGCCTGAGCGTACGCAAAAGCCTGAAACACGGAACACACCGAGCACGCGGGGAGTGTTGCCCAAGCACGACGGATCTCGCGCAACAATGCGATGCGTCAATACGATCGCGAACTTGCGATGGCTCGTTTGGCTCGGACTGCGCTATCGTGATCTGACATTCCTGGTATTTGGAGAATTGCGAAATGACGGGCGTGTTGGGGGGCGAAGTCGCCCTCGTCACCGGCGCGAGCCGCGGCATCGGCGCGGCGATCGCGGCGGCGCTGGCGGCGCGTGGTGCGATCGTGGTTGGCACGGCGACGAGCGAGGCCGGTGCGGCGGCGATCGGCGAGCGGCTGGCCGCGCAGGGTGGGGCAGGGCGCGTGCTCGACGTGCGTGACGGCGCCGCGGTCGAGGCGTTGGTCGAGGACGTCACGAAGGAATTCGGCGCGGTGACGATCCTCGTCAACAATGCCGGCATCACGCGCGACCAGTTGCTGATGCGCATGAAGGACGACGACTGGCAGGCCATCCTCGACACCAATCTCAGTTCCGTCTACCGCGCCTCGAAGGCCGTGATGCGCGGCATGATGAAGGCGCGCAAAGGCCGCATCATCAGCATCGCCTCGGTGATCGGCTCGATCGGCAACGCCGGCCAGGCCAACTACGCGGCGGCCAAGGCCGGCATCGTCGGCTTCTCGAAATCGCTGGCGCGCGAGATCGGCTCGCGCGGCGTCACCGTCAACGTGGTCGCGCCGGGTTTCATCGACACCGACATGACGCGCGCGTTGCCGGAGGAGCAGCGCAACGCGCTGGTCGGCCAGATCGCCCTGCAGCGCCTCGGCTCGCCCGAGGACATCGCCGAGGCGGTGGCCTTCCTCGCCTCGCCGGCGGCGGCCTACATCACCGGCGAGACGCTGCATGTCAATGGCGGCATGCACATGGCCTAGAAGGCGGGCCGGCCCTTGCTGGCTTGCTCTGGCGGCTTCCTCTACAATGCCCCGCCCCCGCGTGGCCGGACCGCTGTCCGCTGCCGCGTGGTCGAATATCGAACAAGCATCCCTCGGGAGATCAACTCGTGAGCACTATCGAAGAACGCGTCAAGAAAATCGTCATCGAACAGTTGGGCGTGAAGGAGGACGAGGTCACGCCGAGCGCGTCGTTCGTCGACGATCTGGGCGCCGATTCGCTCGACACGGTCGAGCTGGTGATGGCGCTCGAGGAGGAGTTCGAGTGCGAGATCCCGGACGAGGAAGCCGAGAAGATCACCACCGTCCAGCAGGCCGTCGACTACGTCAAGGCCCACGTCAAGTCTTGATGCCGGCGTTGGAGCGGGGCTGCACGCGGGGCGAACCGCGACGGTCCCGTTCCCGGATGTTCCGCCCAGCTGCGCCCTCGAGGCGCAGCTTTCATTTCCAGAACCGGAAACGCTACGCCGCCGTATGTAGTGGCTGCGCTTCCCCGCCCGTGGATTCCCGAGCATGAGCAAGCGTCGCGTCGTCGTCACCGGCCTCGGCATCGTCAGCCCTGTCGGCAATGACCTCAATACCGCCTGGGGCAATATCGTCGCAGGGCGCAGCGGCATCGGGCCGATCACCAACTTCGATGTCTCGGCGTTCCCGACCCGCATCGCCGGCGAGGTGCGCGATTTCGATCCGGCGCTGTGGATCCCGGCGAAGGACGTCAAGAAGATGGATTCCTTCATCCACTACGGCGTCGCCGCAGCACTGATGGCGATCGCCGACGCCGGCCTGGTCATCGATGACTCCAATGCCGAGCGCACCGGTGCGTTGATCGGCTCCGGCATCGGCGGCATCGCCGGCATCGAGAAGACCACGGTGGCCTGGCACGAAGGCGGGCCGCGCAAGATCTCGCCGTTCTACGTGCCGTCGACGATCATCAACATGGTCGCCGGGCACCTTTCGATCATGACCGGCATCAAGGGGCCGAACTTCTCTGCGGTGTCGGCCTGCGCGACCTCGAACCACAGCATCGGCATGGCCATGCGCCTGATCCAGTACGGCGATGCCGACATCATGGTGGCCGGCGGCGCCGAATATGCCACCGTCCCGACCGCGGTCGGCGGCTTCTGCTCGATGAAGGCGATGTCGACGCGCAATGACGACCCGCAGCGCGCCAGCCGGCCGTGGGACAAGGACCGCGACGGCTTCGTGCTCGGCGACGGCGCCGGCATCCTCGTGCTCGAGGAATACGAATCGGCGAAGAAGCGCGGCGCGCGCATCTATTGCGAACTGGCCGGCAGCGGCAGCAGCAGCGATGCCTTCCACATGACCGCGCCGAGCGAGAGCGGCGAAGGCCCGGCCCGTTGCATGGCGGCGGCGATGAAGGACGCCGGTATCAACCCGGACCAGGTCGAGTACCTCAACGCGCACGGCACCTCGACGCCACTCGGCGACGTCGCCGAAACGCTGGCACTCAAGCGCGCGCTCGGCGAGCACGCCTACAGGACCATGGTCAGCTCGACCAAGTCGATGACTGGCCACCTGCTCGGCGCGGCCGGCGGTGTCGAGGCGATCTTCACGATCCTCGCCCTGCACCACGGCATCATTCCGCCGACGATCAACCTCGAGAATCCGGGCGAGGGTTGCGACCTCGACTACGTGCCGAACGTGGCGCGCGAGAAGAAGATCGACGTCGCCGTGTCGAACGGCTTCGGCTTCGGCGGCACCAACGGCACGCTCGTCTTCCGGCGCATCTGAACACGACGACGAATCGACGTGGCGACATGGCGACGGCGCGTGTCATGGCCGCTCGCCACGACCTCGCCGCGCTCGCCGCGGCCGAACCGGCACGCTATCCGGGCCTGCTCGAAAGCGTCGCCACCGGCACGCCACAGGCGCGTTGGGACATCCTGTTCGCCTTCCCGCAGGAAACCTTGCGGCTCGACGCCGATGGCGTGACGCGCGATGGTGACGGTTGCGCGCTTGGCCTGCCGTTCCTCGATGCGCTCGATGCGGCATGGTCGGCCGCGGGCGGCAGCAGTGAATCCCCCGACGACTGGCCGTTCCACGGCGGCTGGCTGCTCTATCTCGGCTACGAACTGGCCGGCGAGATCGAGCCGCGCCTGCGCTCGCGGCTCGCGCCGTCGCCCTTGCCAGTCGCGCTCGCCCTGCGCTGCCCGGCGGCGATCCTGTTCGATCATCGCGAGCAGCGCACCGTGCTCGTCGCCGAAGCCGGCCATGAAGACCTGCTCGACAAGCTGGTCGCGGACCTCGCCGCCTGCGCGCCGCTCGACGCCGTTGCGCCGCGCGTCGTCGGCGTCGACGAGGATGCGCCGGCACGTTTCCTCGACGGCGTCGCGCGCACCCACGAGTACCTGCGGGCCGGCGACGTGTTCCAGGTCAACCTCTCGCGCGAATGGCGCGTCGCGCTGGCGCCCGGCACGCGGCCGATCGACATCCACGCGGCCTTGCGCCGCGCGAATCCAGCGCCGTTCGCCGGCTTCTTCCAGTACGAAGGCTTCGCCGTGGCGAGTTCCTCGCCCGAGCGCCTGGTCGAGACGCGCGGCCGCGCCGTGCAGACGCGGCCGATCGCCGGCACGCGCCCGCGCCTGGACGGCGACGACACCGCTGCGCGCATCCTCGAACTGGTCGGTCATCCGAAGGAACGCGCCGAACACGTCATGCTGATTGACCTCGAGCGCAACGATCTCGGCCGCGTCTGCGTGCCAGGCAGCATCGCGGTCGATGAACTGATGGCGGTCGAGAGCTACGCGCACGTCCATCACATCGTCTCGAACGTGCGCGGGCACCTGCGCGAAGGCGTCACGCCGGGCCAGGTCATCCGTGCCGTGTTTCCGGGCGGCACGATCACCGGCTGCCCGAAGGTGCGCTGCATGGAGATCATCGCCGAACTGGAACGCGCGCCGCGCGGCGCCTACACCGGATCGCTCGGCTACCTCGACCGCAACGGCGACCTCGACCTCAACATCCTGATCCGCACCCTGACCCAGGTCGGCGACCGCGTGCGTTTCCGTGCCGGCGCCGGCATCGTCGTCGACTCGATCGCCGAAGCCGAACTCGCCGAAACCCGCGCCAAGGCCCGCGGCCTGCTGCGCGCGCTCGGGCTCGATGGGTGAGCAGGATGCGGCTGTAGGAAGCGGCTGTAGGAAGCGGCTGTAGGAAGCGGCTGTAGGAAGCGGCTTCAGCCGCGATGCTCCTTCCGTACAACCCCCCAACGAAGAAGCATCACGCCTGAAGGCGTTTCCTACAGCGCGTTGATGCCCGGCAAGCATCACGCCTGAAGGCGTTTCCTACAGAACCGGTGCCGCCCCGTCCCGCAGGAAACGCCCGTAGGAAGCGGCCGCAGGAAGCGGCTGTAGGAAGCGGCCGTAGGAAGCGGCTGTAGGAAGCGGCTTCAGCCGCGATGCTCCTTCCGTACAACCCCCCAACGAAGAAGCATCACGCCTGAAGGCGTTTCCTACAGCGCATTGATGTCAGGAGCAGGGCATCACGCCTGAAGGCGTTTCCTACAACGCATCGATGCCCGGAAAAACATCACGCCTGAAGGCGTTTCCTACAGCGCGTTGATGCCCGGAAAAGCATCACGCCTGAAGGCGTTTCCTACAGCGCGTTGATGTCTGGAAAACAGCATCACGCCTGAAGGGGTTTCCTACAGCCGAGCCCGCGGCATGCCGATCCTGCTACCCTGCGCGGGTTTGGATTGCCTGGGTCCGGTTTGCCGATGCCTGCATCGACGTCCCGCGGCGGCGTGCGTTTCTGGCTGCTGCTCCTGCTCGTCCTCGCTGCCGCCGTGGCGGCTGCCGGCGTATTCGCCTGGCGCGACTTCCAGCGCTTCGCTGACGCGCCGCTGGCGGTCGCCGAGGTGCGCTCGCTCGATTTCACGCGTGGCACGCCGTACAAGGAACTCGTGCGCCAGTTGCGCCGCGAAGGCATCACCCGCGCGTCGCCGTTCTACTGGCGCCTGCTCGCGCGCGAGATGGGTGTCTCTTCCAGACTCCAGGCCGGAGAGTACGCGCTCAAGCCAGGCACGACGCCGCGCGAACTGCTCGCGACGATGGCCTTCGGTCGCGTCATCCAACACAGTTTCACGATCGTCGACGGCTGGACCTTCCGCCAGTTGCGCCTCGCGCTCGGTGCCGAAGGCGGGCTCGAACAGACCCTGCCGGGCCTCGATGACTCGACCGTCGCCGCGCGCCTCGGCATCGACGGCTCGCCGGAGGGCTGGTTCCTGCCCGAGACCTATGCCTGGGTGAAGGGCGAGGCCGACATCGACGTATTGCGCCGCGCGCATGCAGCGACGCGGGCGACCCTCGATGCGCTGTGGCCGGCGCGCGATCCCGGTTCGCCGCTGGCCTCGCCGTACGAGGCGCTGATCCTCGCCTCGATCATCGAGAAGGAAACCGGCATTGCCGAGGAGCGCGCCGAGATTTCGGGCGTGTTCGCGCGTCGTCTCAGGCTCGGCATGCGCCTGCAGACCGACCCGAGTGTGGTCTACGGCCTCGGCGAGACCTGGGACGGCAACATCCGTCGCCGCGATCTCGACACCGACACGCCGTACAACACGTATACGCGCGCCGGCCTGCCGCCGACGCCGATCGCACTGGCCGGCGCGAAGGCGATCGAGGCCGCGTTGCATCCTGCCGGCGGCAATGCGCTGTACTTCGTCGCCGTTGGCGACGGCAGCGGACGCCACGTGTTCTCGGCGACCTTGGCCGAGCACAACCGCGCGGTCGCCGAGTACCTGCGGCGGATCCGCCGATGAACCGCGGCGCGCTGGTCACGCTCGAAGGCGGCGAAGGCGCCGGCAAGAGCACGGTGCTCGCCGCCGTGCGCGATGCCCTTGCCGCGCACGGCCTGAACGTGGAAGTCACCCGCGAGCCCGGCGGCACCGCGCTCGGCGAGGCGGTGCGCGCGCTCGTGCTTGATCCCGCCCATGCCGGCCTCTGCGCGGAAAGCGAACTGCTGCTGATGTTCGCCTCGCGCGCCCAACTCGTGCGCGAGCGCATCGAACCCGCCCTCGCGCGCGGCGACTGGGTGCTGTCGGATCGCTTCACCGACGCCAGCTTCGCCTACCAGGGCGGCGGGCGTGGCCAGCCCGGGCAACGCATCGCGGAACTTGAATCTTGGGCGGCCGGCATTCGGCCCGACCTGACCCTGCTGCTCGACCTGCCGGTCGAGCAAGGCCTCGCACGCACCCAGGCGCGCGGCGAACCCGACCGCATCGAAGGCGAGCAGGCCGCGTTCTTCGAGCGCGTGCGTGCGCGCTACCGCGAACGCGCGGCGGCGGAACCGGAACGTTTCCGCGTGATTGACGCGAGCCGCGAGGTCGAACACGTGCGCGACGATGCGTTGGCGGCGATCGATGCCTTCGTCTTGGCATGGAGGGCAGGGCAGTGACGCTGGCGCCCTGGCTCGACGAAACCTGGCGCTCGCTGGCCGCGCGCCTCGCCGCCGACCGCCTGCCGCATGCGCTGCTCGTCGCCGGCGCCGCCGGGCTCGGCAAGCGCGCCCTGGTCGATGCCTTCGCGCGCGCGATCCTCTGCGAATCGCGCGAGATGGACGGCCATGCCTGCGGGCATTGCCGTGGCTGCAGGCTGCTCGTCGCCGGTTCGCACCCTGACCGCATCGACGTCGGCCTGGAAACGCGCGATGACGGCAAGGTACGCAGCGAGATCGTCGTCGACCAGATCCGCGCGCTGTCGCAGCGCCTCGCCCTGGCCAGCCAGTTCGGCGGTCGCCAGGTTGCCGTCATCGATCCGGCCGATGCGATGAACACGAGCACGGCCAATGCCCTGCTGAAGACGCTCGAGGAACCGACTGCGAGCACGCTGATCGTCCTCGTGGCCGATCGCGCGACGCGCCTGCCGGCGACGATCCGCAGCCGCTGCCAGCGCATCGACGTGCAGGCGCCACCGGCCGCGCAGGCGCAGGCCTGGCTGCGCACGCAGGGTGTCGCTGCCGCCAAGGTCGACGCCGCGCTTGTCGCCATGCTCGGCAATCCAGGCCAGGCGCTCGCCGCCGCCCAGGGCGATGCGCTCGAACTGCGCGCCGCCTGCACGCGCGATCTCGCCGAACTGCGACGTGGCGGCAGCGCGCTGGCCATGGCCGATGCCTGGGTCGCCGATCGCCCGGCCGAGCGCCTCTGGCATGCCGCGGTGGTCGTGCGCGACGAGGCCTGCCAGCTTGCGCGCGGCACGCGCGGGCCGCTCGGCTTGACCGATCCCGGCGAAATCCCGAAGCTAGTGGCGTGGTTCGCCGCCGCCAACCGGGCGCGTGAACAACTCGATACGCCGTTGCGCAGCGAGCTCGTCGTGCTCGAACTGCTGCACGGCTGGCCGTCGTCGCGGAGAACCTGACATGTCGACTCCCATGGGGGGCATGCCACGGCAGGGCATCCTGTCGCTGGCGATCAAGGACAAGGGCGCGCTGTACAACGCCTACATGCCGTTCATCAAGGGCGGCGGCCTGTTCGTGCCGACCACCAAGCGCTACAACCCCGGTGACGAGGTGTTCATCCTGCTCTCGCTGATGGACGAGGCCGATCGCCTGCCGGTGGCCGGCAAGGTCGTGTGGATCACGCCGCCCGGTGCGCAGGGCAACCGCACGGCCGGCATCGGCGTGCAGTTCAACGAATCGAGCGACGGCGAGGCCGCACGCACCAAGATCGAGACGATCCTGGCCGGAATCCTCGGCCAGGAACGCGCCACGCACACGATGTGATGCGCGCGCTGGTCCTTGGCGCCGGTGGCATCGGCGGCTATTTCGGCAGCCGCCTCGTCGCTGCGGGCCAGGACTTGCGCTTCCTCGTGCGGCCGGCACGTGCCGCCCAGCTTGCCCGTGATGGCCTGCGTCTTGTCACCGCGCAGGGCACGACGACCACGCCCGTCACGGCGATCACCGCGGTCGATCCGGTCGGGCGATTCGATCTCGTCATCCTGTCGTGCAAGGCCTATGACCTCGACAGCGCGATCGTCGCGATCGCGCCAGCGGTCGGTCCCGACACGCTCATCCTGCCGCTGTTGAATGGCCTGCGCCATCTCGACGCACTCGATGCGGCCTTCGGCCGCGAGCGCGTTCTCGGCGGGCTTTGCCATATCTCGGTCGCCCTGCAATCCGATGGTTCGATCCGCCAGATCGGCACGCTCGATCGCCTGCAGTTCGGTCGTCGCGAGGGTGGACAGGCGATACCGGCCGCGGTGCGCGATGCGCTGCTATCGATGCGTGCCGAAGTGCGCGAGAACGAGCGCATCCTCGACGCGATGTGGGCCAAGTTTGCCTTCATCGCCGCGCTTGCCGGCAGCACCTGCCTGTTCCGTGGCAGCGTCGGCGACATCGCGGCCACGCCCGATGGTGCGGCACTGGTCCGCCGCCTCTACCTCGAATGCGCCGAGACCGCGCGGTGCAGCAGCCATGCGCCGACCGATGAACTGATCGTCGAAGCGCTGGCGGCCCTGACCGCCGAAGGCTCACCGCTCAAGGCCTCGATGCTGCGCGACCTCGAACGCGGCGCGCGTACCGAAACCGAACACATCCTCGGCGACCTGCTCGCCCGCGCCCAGGCACTCGGCGTCGACACGCCGCTGCTGGCCGCGGCGTGCACTCACATGCGCATATACGAGCGGGGCCTGTGATTGGTGATTTGTGATTCGGAAGAGCAAAAGCAGCTTTTACGGATCACCGATCAAGCATCACCGCTCCACCCGCAGTCCCGCATCATCCCAGCCCGGCCGCGGCGTGAAGCGTTCGCCGTGGCGCTGGGCGAGCAGTTCGAGGCGGGCCTTGAGTGCATCGGCGCCGGTGTCGCGGATGTACTGGATCGGGCCGCCGCGGAACGGGGCGAAGCCGGTGCCGAAGATGACGCCGGCGTCGAGCAGGTCGGCGTCGTCGACCACGCTGTCGTGCAGGCAGGCCACGGCTTCGTTGAGCATCGGCAGGATCATGCGGTCCTCGATGTCGGACGGCGCGGCGTAGTTCGGGTCGACCTCGGGCTTGACCGGCTTGCCGTCGACCCAGCGGTAGAAGCCTTCGCCGTCCTTCTTGCCGCGTTTGCCCGAGGCGAGCAGCGATTCCATGCCGGGCGGGATTTCGAGGCCGAGAAACGGACCAAGCTCGCGCCCGACCGAGGCGGCGACGTCGAGGCCGACCGTGTCGGCGAGTTCGATCGGTCCCATCGGCATGCCGAACTTCTTGGCTGCCTTGTCGAGTACGGGGCCCGGCACGCCTTCGCCGTACAGGCGCACCGCCTCGAGCATGTACGGCATGAGGATGCGGTTGACGAGGAAACCCGGGGTGCCCTTGACCGGCACCGGCAGCTTGTCGATCGCCTTGCAGAAGGCCAGCGCGCGCTTCTCGATGTCGGCATCGAGGACGTCGTGGCGCACGATCTCGACCAGCGGCATCAACGCGACCGGATTGAAGTAGTGCAGGCCGAGGAAGCGCGCGGGCTTGGCCACCGCGCCACGCAGCTCGTCGAGCGGAATGCTCGAGGTGTTGCTGGCGAGCAGGGCGTCGTCCTTCATCTGCGGTTCGGTGGCGCGGTACACCGCCTCCTTGGCCTCGGCGTTCTCGAAGATCGCCTCGATGACGAGGTCGGCATCGGCGACGCCATGGCCTTCGACGTCGGCCTTGAGGCGGGCCAGCGCCGGGTCGATGCGGTCGGCGGTCTTCAGGCGCTTGGCGAACAGGTCGCGCGCGCGCTCGAGAGCGGGCTGGATGTACGTGGACTCGCGGTCCTGCAGGGTCACGTCGAAGCCGCGCAGCGCAGACCAGGCGGCGATGTCACCGCCCATCACGCCGGCGCCGATGACGTGGACGTGGCGGATGCCGTGGGCGGTACCGCTGCCGAGGCCCTTGAGGCGTTCCTGCAGGAAGAACACACGGATCAGGTTGCGCGCAGTCGGCGTGCCGGCAAGCTTGGCGACGGCGCGCGCCTCGTTGCGCAGGCGTGTGCCGAGCGCGCCACCTTTGCGCCAGGTGTCGATCAGGGCGAATGGAGCAGGGTAGTGCTCGGGTCGCGCCTTCGCCGCGGTCTGCTTGCGCACCATCGGCGCGAGGATCTGGCGCGCCAGCCAGGTATTCGTCGCCCAGGCCGTGACGCGTTGTGCGAGCGGGCGCTGTGGTGGCTTGCGGATCAGTTCCTTGGCGCGTTCGACGAGGAGTTCGGCCGAGGTCACCGCATCGACCAGGCCCATCGCACGCGCGTTCTCGGCCGAGGCGGTGCGCCCGCTCAACATGAATTCGAGCGCCTTCGGTGCACCGACCAGGTAGGGCAGGCGCGCGCTGCCGCCCCAGCCGGGGAAGATGCCGAGCTTGACTTCGGGCAGGCCGATGCGCGTCGACGGATCGCGGCTGGCGACGCGGTAGCGGCAGGCCAGGGCCAGTTCGGTGCCGCCGCCCATGCAGTGGCCGTGGATCGCGGCGACGCTCGGGCAGCGCAGGCGGGCGATGCGGTCTAGCACGCGCTGGCCGTGGCTGATCGCGTCGAGCACGCGCCCGGAACGCCCGTAGCCCTCGAACTCGCGGATATCGGCGCCGGCGATGAAGCCGGCCGCCTTGGCCGAACGGATGACCAGGCCCTTCGGCGGCTCGAACGACAGGCGCTCGAGGATTTCGTCGAGTTCATCGAGCACCTCGCGGGCGAAGGTGTTGACCGAACTGGCGGCACGGTCGAGGGCAAGGACGACGATGCCTTCCGCATCGCGTTCGCTGCTCCAGTGCTTGAAGCGCAGACCTTCGAACATGGGGGAGACCTCGGTGACTCGACGCGCTGGCGCGGGAACGCCCATGATCCGGGCTGGTGGCGGCTCTGGTCAATGCGCTTCGACACGGCTATGGTGCGCCGATCAACCAGGCACGGGGCAACGCGGGTCGTGCAGGAGTCCACCGAACTGCTGGTGACGCCGAAGCTGTTCGAGCAGATCGTCAAGGCCGAGGGCAACCTGGTCGGGATCGAGACGCCGAACGTCGACGAAACCATCGCGCAATTCCGTCAACTGGCCATCCGCAGTGGCCAGTCGGTGTACCTGTGGGATCCGGAAAACGGCATCGCCGCGCTGCGCGAGAGCGAGATGCGCGTGCCGGGCTCGAAGCGTTTCCCGGATGCGCTGCGCTTCATCCTGCAGAGCGTGCAGTTTGGCGTCTACCTGCTGCGCGACTTCGAGCCACACGTGCGTCCGCCGAACACGGCGCTGTTGCAGCGCATCGCGCGCATCCGCACCGACAACGAGCGCAAGCTGGTCTTCCTCGCCCAGAAGCTCGCCCTTCCACAAGCCATCGATGCCCTCGTTGAACGTATGAACAGGGCCGGTGATACCGCCACGCGCCCGCGCTTGCGTGACGGCCGCTGGGTGACCGCTTGAGCATCGAGACCGGCAACGGTGCCGTACTGATCGTCGCCACCGACCGCGACGACCGCCGAATCCTGTTCGACGCGCTCGATGCGCAGGAATTCGACGCGATCTACACGGCCAAGGACATCGGCCAGGCGCGCGCCCTGCTCGAACAGGAGCCGCACATCGACCTCGTCTTGCTCGAGTTCGTCGGCGAGGCGGCCGATTCGGTTGCGTTCTGTTCGGAGCTGCGGCGCTACCGCGCACCGGAGGAGGTACCGGTGATCGGTATCCGCCGTCCCGGCAGCGAGGGCCTGGTGATCGAACCGGCTGGCGTGGTCGCGTGGCTGGCAAGCCCGGTGGATCCGACCGAGGCGCTGGCGCGCGTGACTTCGCTGCTCGGCCGGCGTGTGGGACACGATGCCGCCATGTCGGACAGCGGCGAACGTTACCGATTCGCCTTCGATGGCAGCCTCGACGAACTCGCCCTGGTCGATCCGAAGTCCGGGCGCGTGCTCGATGTCAACACGGCCTTCGTGCAGCGCAGCGGATTCGCGCGCGCACAACTCATTGGCGGGCGCATCGACGGCTTCGACGCCCTGCTGTCACCCGACCAGCGCAGTGAGCTTGGCCTGCGCCTTGCGCGCGAGGGCAGCATTCAGTTCCGCGCCGCCAAGCCGCGCACCGACGGCAGCACCTATCCGGTCGATGTCTGCGTGCAGCTGTCCTCGCAGGAAGGGCGCCTCGTGCACTTCTATGCGTTCCGTGAACTCGGCGAGCTCGGTCGTTACCAGCAGGCGCTCGCGCTCATCGCCGGTCTCGGCCAGGCCGGTGGCGGTGACGAGAGCCTCAACGCCGCGATGCGCAGTCTGATCGACTGGCTCTCGCTCGATTTCGTCGCCCTCGTCTCGGCGCGACCCGACCAGTCCGGCGAGACGCAACCGCTGGTCGTCTACCATCGCTTCAGCCCGGACGACGAAACGCCCGATCCCTTGCGCCAGCCGACCTTGCGCCACGTACTCGACGGCGATGAGGTGATCTTTGCCGCGGATGCCTGGCGGCTGTGTGCCGACGATGGTTTCGTGCGTGAGCGCCGTTTCGAATGCGTGTTCGGAGTGCCGCTTTGTGACGAGCGCCGCGTCGTGCTCGGCGCGCTCGTCGTCGCCCGTCGTGAGCCGCTGACACAGACCACGCCGGCGCTCGACACCTTGCGCGTGGTCGGGCAGCGGATGGCGCTGGAGCTGGAATTGCGCCGCACGCGTGAACTGGGTCGCGTGCGCGGCCTGCAGGATTCGTTGACCGGCCTGCCGAACCGCTTGCTGTTCAACGATCGACTCGAATCGGTGATCCAGGAAGCGCACCGGACCGGCGAGATGTTCGCCGTGTTGTTCGTCGACCTCGACCGCTTCAAGAACATCAATGATTCGCTCGGCCACAATGTCGGTGACCACGTGCTGGTCGCGGTCGCGCGGCGTTTGCGTGCCAGCGTGCGTGCTTCCGACACGGTGGCACGCTACGCCGGCGACGAGTTCACGATGATCCTGCGCCACATCGTCCAGCGTGAGGACGTCATGCGCATCGCCGACAAGATCGTGCGCGTGATGGAGGCGCCATTGACCTTGCCGGGCGGCCTCGAATTGCAGATCACCGCGAGCTTGGGCCTGAGCTTCTACCCGGACGACGCGACCACGAGCGAGCGGCTGCTCAAGCAGGCCGATGTTGCGATGTACACGGCCAAGGGCATGGGTCGCAACAACTACCAGGCCTACGTCGCCGTGCCCGAGGACTCCCACCAGCAGCGCCTCGCGCTGGAAGCCAAGCTGCGTCAGGCTGAGCGCAACGGCGAGTTGCGCGTGTTCTACCAGCCGCAGGTCGACACGCGCAGCGAGGACATCGTCGGCATGGAGGCGCTGATCCGCTGGGAGCACCCCGAGCTCGGCATGATCAGTCCCGGCTTTTTCATTCCGCTCGCCGAGGAAACCGGGCTCATCATCCCGATCGGCGAATGGGTGCTGCGTGCCGCCTGCGCCGACGCACGGCGCTGGCAGACACGCTTCTCGCTGCCACTGCGCATCAGCGTGAACCTGTCTCCACTGCAGCTGCGCCAGCCGAACCTGGTGGCCCTGGTCGCCAGCGTGCTCGAGGAAACCGGCGTGCCGCCGCACCTGCTCGACCTCGAGGTCACCGAGAGCATCAGCGTCAAGTCGATTCCCAATCTGCTCGAGACCTTGCAGGCGCTGCGCGAGCTTGGCTGCCAGATTTCGATCGACGATTTCGGCACTGGCCAGTCCTCGCTCGACTACATCAAGCGTTTCCCGGCCGATCGAATCAAGATCGACCAGGCCTTCGTGCGCAACATCGGCGTCGACCCCGACGACGAGGCGATCGTGCAGGCGACCATCGGAATGGCGCACAATCTGAACCGTTCGGTCGTCGCCGAGGGCGTCGAGATCGAGGCCCACCTCGATTTCCTGCGCGGGCTCGGCTGCGAGGTGCTGCAGGGGTATCTGTTCTGCCGGCCGCTGCCGGCGGCCAGCCTGGAGAATCTTCTGGTCGAGCGCGAGCGCCTGATGCGCAACCTCGCGGTCCCGGACGGTACGACCTGACGGTATGGGTTGAATCGGGCGGGGCGGTGAAACTATTCCGCGCGGATGCTGTCCACACTGGGCTGCGTCCGAGGCAAGGAGACAGGCCCGCATGGGCGAAACCGAATTGGACCAGGCGCTGGTCGAGCGTGTACAGGCTGGTGACACCCGGGCGTTCGACCTGCTGGTGCGCAAGTACCAGCACAAGCTCGTCAGTGTCGTCACCCGCTACGTGTCCGACTGGAGCGAGGCGCAGGATGTCGCCCAGGAAGCCTTCATCCGGGCCTACCGCGCGATCGGCGCGTTCCGCGGTGACAGCGCGTTCTATACGTGGATCTACAAGATCGCCATCAACACCGCGAAGAACCATCTCGTTTCCAGGGGGCGACGTCCGCCGATCGGCGATATCACGATCGACGATGCAGTCCAGCTCGATGGTGCGTCGCAACTGCGCGACCGCGCGACCCCGGAGCGCGAACTTCTTCGCCAGGAAATTGAACGAACCGTCGCGGATACGGTCGAAGCACTGCCTGAGGAGCTGAGGACGGCGATCACGCTGCGCGAGGTCGACGGGCTCAGCTACGAGGAAATCGCCGAAGCGATGAACTGCCCGATCGGAACGGTGCGCTCGCGCATCTTCCGGGCGCGCGAGGCGATTGACGAGAAACTCCGCCCGTTGCTGTCTGAAGACGAGGACCCGAGCCCATGAGCCAGCAGATCCACGAGCAGCTCTCCGCCTTGATGGACGGTGAACTGACACGCGAGGAAACCCTGTTCCTCCTGCGCCGCGCCGGCCATGATCCGGGCATTGCGACCCGCTGGAGTCGCTGGCACGTTGCCCGTCATGCCCTGCGCCGACAGGAAGGCCAGCCGTTGCGGCCGGGCTTCGCCAGGGCGATCCTCCTCCAGGTCGAGAGCGAAGCCGCACCGGTGCGTCCGCGGCAGACACCCTGGTTGCGCTGGGCATCCGGCGGAGCGATCGCCGCCTCGGTGGCGGTGGCTGCGCTCGTGCTGACCGCGCCGCGCGAGGTCGCCAGTCCGGGAGTGGCACCACTGGTCGGCGTGCCGGCAGCGCCATCAACGCGCACGCTTGGCGAGGCTCCATCCGAGTTCCGCGCGCCCTTGCTCGCCCAACCTTTGTCCGCCCAGCCCGTGTCGGCGACGACCGCCGGCTTCAACGCTCCAGGTGCGCCAATCGATCCGCGCCTGCAGTCGTATCTGGTCAGGCACTATGACGCGGCCGGTACAGTCGGCCAGTCCGCATTGATGCCGTATGTCCTCCTTGTCGTGCCGTCGCAGCCTCAGGCTGCGACCCCTCCACCCCGTGAAGAGGTGGTGGAGGGACGGCGCTAGGCGGATGCGGCACGCACGGAGGATGCCACCGTTGGCTGCGCGCCCGATGCGCCATCGTGCCTGGCTGGCCTTGACGCTGACGGCCCTTGCTGCCAGTCCCGCGCTGGCCGCAGCCGAAGCCGACGAGGCGCGCGTCGCGTTGACCGGCATGGCCGAGGCGATGCGTCGGCTGGACTACCAGGGCTCGTTCACCTACGAGCATTCCGGTCGGACCGACACCCTGCGCATCTTCCATGCCGGCGCGCCGCTCGAGCGCGAGCGCCTGGTCAGCCTCAATGGCCCGCGCAGCGAAGTCATCCGCAGTGGCAGTGACGTCACCAGCATCCAGGCGGACGGCAGCGCGACAGTCTTCTCCGGCAGCGGTCGTGGTCTGGTGCCATTGGTTCCTGATGCCAGCCGCCCGTTGCTCGATGCGCAGTACGAGATCCGCGTTTCCGGCAGCGATCGGGTGGCCGGCTATGCGGCTGACGTCATCGATGTCACCCCGCGTGATCGCTACCGCTACGGCTACCGCCTTTGGCTCGAGCGCAACACACGCCTGTTGCTGCGTTCGGTCGTCACCGATCCGGAACGTCGTCCGCTTGAACAGATCATGTTCGTGTCGCTGGATATCGGCACGGCGCCGAGCGAGGTCGATCTCGTGCCGCAGCGATCCGAGTTGCGTACCACCTCGGCCGCGCCTGCGAACGAGTTGGTCGTGCGCGGCAAGCCGTACTGGCGTGTCGACCCGGTCCCGCCAGGGTTCGCCTTCGTGTCGGCACGACGGCCGAAACAGGGCCCGGAAGGCGTCGAGCATCTCGTGTATTCGGACGGACTGGCTTCGGTGTCGATCTACGTCGAGCCGCGCGGCGACGCGCAACCTGGTTTCGACACCTTGGCCGGCCGTGGCATCGTCAACGTCTTCAGTCGCGTCGAGGACACCTGGCGCATCACCGTACTCGGCGAAGTGCCGCTGGCCACCGTGCAGGCGATCGGCCAGGGCCTGCAGCGCAACTGAACGCGGGCCGACTTCAAAACAGTGTATCCACCCAAGCGTCGCCCATCCGGCGCCCTGTTCAACCCCGTCAGACCATTCCGAGGAATGCAGACCATGAGAAATGCCTCGAACCGCGCACTCGCTGCCGTGCTCGCCGTCGCCGGCGCAGTCGCCGTCGCCAGCACGCCGGTCGGTGCCGCCGATCTGCCCGATTTCGTCAGCCTCGTCGAGAAGAACGGCCCGGCTGTCGTCAACGTGCAGGCGACCGTCTCGCCGCAGGCGGCCTCGCGCAACCAAGCCCCCGATTTCGACGACCAGGACGTACCGGAGATCTTCCGCCGCTTCTTCGGTCCGGGCCCGATCCCGCGCGGGCCGCAGGGTGGCGAGCGCCGATCGGCCGGCTCCGGCTTCATCATCTCGGCCGACGGCTACGTGCTGACCAACAATCATGTCGTCGGCGACGCCGACCAGGTCACCGTGCGCCTGTCCGACCGCAGGGAACTCGACGCGAAGGTCATCGGCACCGACGAGCAGACCGACATCGCCCTGCTCAAGATCGAGGCCAGCGGCCTGCCGGTGGTCAGCATCGGCGACTCCGGCAAGCTCAAGCCCGGGCAGTGGGTCGTGGCGGTGGGTTCGCCGTTCGGAATGGACCACTCGGTGACTCATGGCATCGTCAGCGCGCTCGGCCGCGGCTACGACCGCAGCCAGCAGTACGTGCCGTTCATCCAGACCGATGTGCCGATCAACCCGGGCAATTCCGGCGGCCCGCTGTTCAACCTTGACGGTGAAGTCGTCGGCATCAATTCGCAGATCTTTTCCAACACTGGCGGCTACATGGGGGTGTCGTTCGCGATCCCGATGAGCGTGGCAATGAACACGGTCCGCCAGCTCAAGGAAAAGGGGCATGTGTCGCGCGGCATGATCGGCGTGCAGATCCAGAACGTCGACCGCGAAATGGCCAAGTCGCTCGGCCTGCCGCGCAGCGGCGGCGCCCTGGTCAACAGCCTGACCGCGGGCAGTGCCGCGGAGAAGGCCGGGGTCAAGGTCGGCGACGTGATCCTTGCCTTCAACGGGCGCGAACTGGTGAGTTCCTCGGACCTGCCGCCGATGGTCGGCCTGACCCCACCCGGCACGAAGGCCGAGCTCACCATCTTCCGCGATGGCAAGACCCTGACCCTGCCGATCACCGTGGCCGAACTCCCGCGTGACGCCGTCACCGCGGCGGCTTCCACGGGATCACGCGCCCAGGCCAGCAATCCGCTCGGCATCGTCGTCGACGACCTGACCGCCGAACAGCGCCAGCAGCTCGATCTCAAGGACGAAGGCGTGGTCGTCACGCGCATCACCGGCGCTGCCGCGCGCCGCGCCGCCTTGCGCCAGGGTGACATCGTGCTGAGGGTCGGGCGCACTCCGGTCAAGTCGGTGGCGGCGTTCCAGGCTGCGGTCAAGGACCTCAAGCCGGGCGACTCGGTCATGCTGCTGGTTCGCCGCAACGATGTGACCAGCTTCATTGCCCTGACGGTGCCGCGCGCCGGCGCCGACTGAGCCCATCGGCCATGTTCCATCGACGGCGGGGCTTCGGCCCCGTCGTCCTGTTGGCGCCTGCTGCGGTGCAGCCAAAGCGGCGGGCTTTCTGCGATAATCCGCGTTTTGCGCAGGCCCGCCGGGCGCGTTGCGCGTGCTCCGAACAGGATCCGATGGACCTCATCCGAAATTTCTCGATCATCGCCCACGTCGACCACGGCAAGTCGACGCTGGCCGACCGCATCATCCAGATCTGCGGCGGCCTGCAGGAGCGCGAGATGGAGGCGCAGGTGCTCGACTCGAACCCGATCGAGCGCGAGCGCGGCATTACCATCAAGGCGCAGAGCGTTTCGCTGCCCTACAAGGCGCGCGACGGGCTGACCTACCAGCTCAACTTCATCGACACGCCGGGCCACGTCGACTTCTCCTACGAAGTCAGCCGGTCGCTCGCCGCCTGCGAGGGCGCGTTGCTTGTCGTCGACGCCGCCCAGGGCGTCGAGGCGCAGTCGGTGGCGAACTGCTACACGGCCGTCGAGCAGGGGCTCGAGGTCATTCCCGTGCTCAACAAGATCGACCTACCGACCGCCGATGTCGATCGCTCCAAGGCCGAGATCGAGGCCGTGATCGGCATCGATGCGAGCGAGGCGGTCGCGATCAGTGCCAAGACGGGGCAGGGCGTCACCGAGGTGCTTGAGGCGATCGTTGCGCGCATCCCACCGCCGAAGCCGCGCGACACCGACAAGTTGCAGGCGCTGATCATCGACTCGTGGTTCGACAACTACCTCGGTGTCGTTTCGCTGGTTCGGGTCATGCAGGGGGAGGTCAAGCCGAAGGACAAGATCCTCGTCATGTCGACCGGCCGCTGGCACGAAGTCGATCAGGTCGGCGTGTTCACGCCGAAGCGCTTGGTCAAGAACAAGCTCGCCGGCGGCGAGGTCGGCTGGGTTACCGCGTCGATCAAGGACGTGCACGGCGCGCCGGTCGGCGACACCCTGACGCTCAATGCCGATCCCGCGCCGCATCCGTTGCCGGGCTTCCAGAAGGTGCAGCCGAGAGTGTTCGCCGGACTGTTCCCGGTTTCGGCCGACGACTATCCATCGCTCCGTGAGGCGCTCGAGAAACTCAAGCTCAACGACGCCGCGCTCAACTTCGAACCGGAAAGCTCGGAAGCCATGGGTTTCGGATTCCGCTGTGGCTTCCTCGGCCTGCTGCACATGGACATCATCCAGGAGCGGCTCGAACGCGAGTACGACCTCGACCTGATCTCGACCGCGCCGACCGTCGTCTACGAAGTGGTCAAAACCGACGGCGAGGTGATCTCGCTCGACAACCCCGCACGGCTGCCGCCAACACAGATGATTGAGGAGATCCGCGAGCCGATCATCGTCGCCAATATCCTCACCCCGCCCGATCACATTGGTGCGGTGATCAAACTGTGCGAAGAAAAGCGTGGCGTGCAGCGCTCGATCAACTACCTGTCGACCCAGGTGCAAATCAGCTATGAGCTGCCGCTGGCCGAGGTCGTTCTCGACTTCTTCGACAAGCTGAAATCCGTGTCGCGCGGCTATGCCTCGATGGACTACCACTTCGACCGCTTCCAGGTCGGGCCGCTGGTGCGATTGGACGTGCTGATCAACGGTGAGCGCGTCGATGCACTGAGCCTGATCCTGCACCGTTCGGCGGCCGACCGGAAGGGGCGCGAACTGGTCGAGCGCATGAAGGATCTGATTCCGCGCCAGCAATTCGACGTGGCCATCCAGGGCGCGATCGGTGCGCAGATCATCGCCCGCTCGACGGTCAAGGCGCTGCGCAAGAACGTGCTCGCCAAGTGCTACGGCGGCGACGTTTCGCGCAAACGCAAGCTGCTCGAGAAACAGAAGGAAGGCAAGAAGCGCATGAAGCAGGTCGGTAGTGTCGACATCCCGCAGGAGGCCTTTTTGGCCGTGCTGCAGACTGAAAAATGACCAGGCGGCCCGCTGTCCGGGCCGCGTTTGCTGATGGGGACCGCATGAACTTCCTGCCTTTGTTGCTCGTGGTGCTGACGTTTGCCACTGGCCTGATCTGGCTCATCGACAGGCTCGCCTTCGCTCCAGGACGCAGGCGCCGGGCCAGCGAGATCGAGGCCACGGTGGCACTGAGCGAGTCCGAGCGCAAGGCGCGCCTGCAGGAAGCGCTGCGCGAACCGGTCGTGACCGAATACGCGCGCTCGTTCTTCCCGGTGCTGGCCTTGATCCTGGTGTTCCGTTCGTTCATCGCCGAGCCGTTCAAGATCCCTTCCGGCTCGATGATGCCGACCTTGCTGGTCGGCGACTTCATCCTCGTCAACAAGTTCTCGTATGGACTGCGTCTGCCGGTGCTCAACACGCGCATCCTCGACCTCGGCAGTCCGCAGCGTGGCGACGTCTTCGTGTTCCGCTATCCGGGCTATCAATGCGAGCGCGGCGGCAAGCTCGTGCGCAGCGGCAACCCCTGCTTCCAGCCGTATGCGCCGCCACCCGAACAGGACTACATCAAACGCGTCATCGGCCTGCCGGGTGACGAGATCACCTATCGCAACAAGGTGCTCTACGTGAATGGCGTCGAGGTCGAGCAATCCTACGTCGGCCCGTACACCGGCCCCTCCGAGCCCGGACGCAACTTCGCCGGAGCACAGGTCAAGGACGAAAAGCTCGGCGAGGTCGAACATCGTATGATGACGCTGGCGACCGACAGCGGCACCCCCGAGGGGACCTGGCGGGTGCCGGAGGGCCACTACTTCGCCATGGGCGACAATCGCGATGCCAGCGCCGACAGTCGCGTCTGGGGCATGGTGCCCGAGGAGAACCTGGTCGGCCGCGCATTCGTGGTATGGATGAGCTGCTCGGGAAGATTCTGCACAGAAGGCATCGATTTCAGCCGCATAGGCACGGTCATCAAATGAACGGAGGGCGTCACATGTCATTGCATCAGCGCACACGTGGCATCACGCTGATCGGGTTCCTCATCCTGCTCGTCGTCGTCGGTTTCTTCGTCTACCTGGCGATGCGCCTGGTACCGGCGTATCTCGAGTACATGAACGTGGTCAAGGCGATGGAGCAGGTCAAGAACGAATCCGGCTCGGCGCAGGCCTCGCCCGAGCAGATCCGCCGCTCCTTGAGCCTGAAGTTCAATACCCAGTATGTCTCCGACGATGCCATCCCGCCGCAGGCTATCCAGGTCATCCGCGAGGGCAATGCCCAGGTGCTGCGCATCCGCTACGAGCGGCGCATCCCGTTCGCCTACAACGTCGATCTTCTGGCCAGCTTCGACAAGTCAGTGAACCTGTCGGGTGCGGCGGGCGACTGATCACGTGCTGCTCGGCCACGCCTTTGCCGACACGCAGTTGCTCGAGCAGGCGCTGACGCATCGCAGCGCCGGCCGGCGCAACAACGAACGGCTCGAGTTCCTCGGCGACGCCTTGGTCAACCTGATCGTCGCCGAGTACCTCTACGAGACCTGGCCGCGCGCCAGCGAGGGCGAGATGACGCGCCTGCGCGCTTCGTTGGTCAGCGGCACCGCGCTGGCCGAGTTGGCGCGCGCCGAGGAGTTCGGTGATGTCGTGCGGCTCGGTCCCGGCGAGCTCAAGAGCGGTGGTTTCCGTCGAGACTCGATCCTTGCCGATGCGTTCGAGGCCGTGGTTGCGGCGATCTACCTCGATGCCGGCTGGGAAACCTGTCGAACCTGCGTGCGCCGCCAGTTCGCCAGGCGCATAGCCGAAGGCGGGATTGCCAGTGCCAAGGATCCCAAGACCAGCCTGCAGGAACTGTTGCAGGCGAACGGAATCGCCTTGCCGTCGTACGAACTCGTCTCGAGCACGGGCGAGGACCACGCCAAGGTTTTCGCCGTGGTGTGCGCGGTCGAGGACCTCGGCCTGCGCGCGCAGGGTTCGGGCCTGAGCCGCCGCGCCGCCGAACAAGCGGCCGCCGAGCGCGTGCTCGCCGAGGCGCTGCCGCTGCTCACGCGCAGCACGGCGGAGCGCACCGCGTGAAACCCGCGCACCCGCACCGATTCGGCCAGGTCGCCTTGCTCGGACGGCCCAACGTCGGCAAGTCCACTCTGCTCAACAGCCTGGTCGGATCGCCGCTCAGCATCGTTTCGCCGAAGCCGCAGACCACGCGTCACCGCATCCTCGGCATCGTTACGCTCGACGGCGCTCAGATCGCCTTCCTCGACACCCCGGGTCTGCACCTCGGCGGCAAGCGTGCAATCAATCGACAGCTCAACCGCGTCGCCCGCCAGGTGCCGGACGAGGCCGACGTGCTCGTCCACGTCGTCGCCGCGCCGCGCTGGACCGACGAGGACGAGGAAGTCTGGCAGCTCGTCTCGCGGCATCGCGCGCCGCGCCTGCTGGCAATCAACAAGATCGACCGCTTTCCCGACAAGTCGGCCCTGCTGCCGTTCGTAGCCGGCATCACCGCCACTCGGGACTATGCTGGCGTGCACTATCTGCGTGCGAATCGTGGTGACGGCAACGAGGCCCTGCTGCGCGACATCGTCGCCCACCTGCCGGAAGGGGGGCCACGCTACGAGGACGACGAACTGACCGACCGCAGCGAACGTTTCCTCGCCGCCGAGATGATCCGCGAACAGCTCATGCTGCGCCTCGATGCAGAGCTGCCGTACGCAACATCGGTCGAGATCGAACGCTTCGAGCAGGAAGGCGGACTCGCGCGCATCGCCGCGGCAATATGGGTCGAGCGCGAAGGGCAGAAAGGCATTGTCGTCGGCAACGGTGGTGAACGACTCAAGGCGATCGGCAGCGCGGCGCGCCGGCGCATGGAGTCACTGTTCGGCACGCGCGTGTTCCTCGAACTGTGGGTCAAGGTGCGCGAAAACTGGTCCGACGACGAGGCCGCGCTGCGCCAGTTCGGCTACGGCGACTGAAGGCGCGGCGCCATGGCCGCCCGCATCGAAAGCCAACCCGCCTGGATCCTGCACGCGCGGGCTTGGCGCGAAACCTCGATGCTGCTCGATTGCCTGACCCGCGACCACGGCCGCATCAGTCTCGTCGCGCGAGGCGTGCGCCGTGAACGCACGCGCTTGCCGCGCGGGCTGCTGCAAGCCCTGCAACCGCTGCTGCTGAGCTGGGCGGGGCAAGGCGAACTCGTCACGCTGACCGGCGCCGAGGCAGCCGGTGCGCCATTCGTGCTGGCCAGCGGGCGCCTGTATGCAGCGATGTACCTCAACGAACTCGTGTTGCGCCTGACCGGGCGCGGCGACCCGCAGCCGACACTGTACGAACAATATGCGCTGTGCCTGCGTCGACTCGGGGGCGGTGAGCACGAGGGCTGGACCCTGCGCCGCTTCGAGCGTGACCTGTTCGCCGAGCTCGGCTACGCACTCGTGCTCGACACCGAGCACGATCATGCAACGCCAATCGAGGACGATCTCGACTACGCGTACCGGCCGGATGCCGGACCCGAACGTTGGCATGGCCAGCGCGATGCCGTGCGTGTCGGCGGGATGGCCTTGCGCGCGCTCGCCGCCGACCGTCAGCCCGGCGCAGAATCGCTCGGCGAGTTGCGCCGTCTGAGCCGCGCCATGGTCGGTCACCTGCTCGGCGGACGCCGCCTCAACGCCTGGGCGTTGGCTGACGCGGGGCGTTGAATTCCGTCAGTGCCGCCCGCGTCGCGCGGACCGTGGCAAGGAAACCGGTGAGCGCGATATCAAGGTCGGTCGAGTCCTCGTCGAGCATGAGCTGCAGCTTGCCGACTGCCGCGGCAAGGGCCACTGCGCCACAGAAACCGGCCGATGCGGCGAGCCGGTGCAGGCGTTCGCGCAGACCGTTGCGGTCATTGTGCCGCACCCACCCTGCAAGTTCGTCGGGCAGGGTGTCGAGTTCGGTCGCGAACAGGCCACGCAGTGCGGCGATGATCCCGGTATCGCCCCCGGCGCTCGCCGCGGCACGGGTGTCGTCCAGCAGGCCGGCCGGACCATGCAGTTCGATGTGATCGGCAAGGGCGACGCGCAGGACCTCGATACTCACCGGCTTGCCCACCGCCGCGTCAAAGCCGGCGCCACGCAATCGCGCAGCGGCGTCGCCATCCGCTGCGGTCGTCGCGATCGCCGGTGCACGGCTCGACGGACCATCACCGGCCCGGATCGCGGCGAGCACGGCAGTGCCAGGCTGATCCGGCAGGTTCGCGTCGACAAGCAAGAGATCGAAGGCGGTGCTTGTGCACGCAGCCAACGCCTCGCGCCCATCGACCGCGCCGACGACATCGATGCCGAAGGAAGCCAGCGCGTCCATGAAGAAGCGCAGCGTCAGCTGGTTGTCCTCTACGACGAGTGCCTTGGGCATGGGGCAGGGCGGTGTGAGCGGCAAAGCAATGAAAACCGGAGCGCGGATGACGCTTGCGGTGGTGCTTCAGCAATCTGCTGTATAGCATTCCCGGGTGCGATGAGTACGGTTGTCGCGCGATTGCCCCCAAGCCTGACTCGTGACGATGCGCGAACGATATCCGGTCCTTGAAGTCGACATCACCGATCTCAGCCACGACGGCCGCGGCGTTGCCCGCCCGGATGGCAAGGCGCTGTTCGTGACCGGCGGCCTGCCGGGCGAACGCGCGCGCGTGCGCCTGACTTCGCGCCATCGCCACTACGACGAGGGCAAGGTCGAGGAACTGCTGAGGCGTTCACCGGACCGTGTCGAGCCGCGTTGCCCGCATTTCGGTGGCTGCGGAGGCTGCGCACTCCAGCACTTGCCGGCCGAGCGTCAGATCGAGGCCAAGCAGCGCGTGCTGGCCGAGAACTTCGAGCGCATCGGCAAGGTGAGTCCGCGTGAGTGGCTGGCGCCGTTGACCGATCAGCCCTGGGGCTATCGCCGCAAGGGCCGGCTGTCGGTGAAATGGGTCGACAAGAAGGGCAAGGCGCTGGTCGGTTTCCGCGAGGACAATCCGCGCTTCGTCGCCGATCTCGGCGTCTGCCACACCCTGCTGCCCGAGGTCGGCCTGCGCATCGAGGCGCTGTCGCAACTCGTCGGCTCGCTCGACGCGCGTCGCGAGATCGCGCAGATCGAGATCGCGGCGGGCGATGCAACGGTGGCCCTGGTGTTCCGCACCTTGGTGGCGCTCGACCAAGCCGATCGCGAGCGGCTCAGCGCCTTCGGTCGCACGCACGACCTGGCCATCCTGCTGCAGCCGAAGGGCCCCGACAGCGTGCATGCACTGTGGCCGGAACGGGTTGAATTGGCGTTTCGCGTGGATGGCGACCAGCTCGAACTGCAGTTCGAGCCGCTCGATTTCGTCCAGGTCAATGCCGGCATGAACCAGCGCATGATTGTGCGCGCTCTTGAACTGCTCGATCCGCAGCCCGCCGACGAGGTGCTCGACCTGTTCTGCGGCCTCGGCAATTTCACCCTGCCGATCGCGCGGCGGGTTGCGCGCGTGACCGGCGTGGAAGGTGAGGCTGGCCTGGTCGCACGCGCCGAGGCGAATGCACGCCGCAACGGCCTCGACAACGCGAGCTTCCATGCAGCCGATCTCACGCTCGACAACTCGGCCACGCCGTGGGCGCGCGCGCGCTATGGCAAGCTGCTGCTCGACCCGCCGCGCTCCGGCGCCGCCGGCGTGCTCGCGCATCTGCCGCGCAGGGGCACCGACCGCATCGTCTACGTGTCCTGCCACCCCGGCTCGCTTGCGCGCGACGCCGGCATCCTCGTCGAGCGGCATGGTTTCGAACTCGCCCGGGCCGGCGTGATGGACATGTTCCCGCAGACTGCCCATGTCGAATCGATCGCCCTGTTCATGCGCTGATTGGCGCATGGCGCGACGCCCCGGGGTCGTGGCAGGATGGACCACCGTATCCGTTTCCGTTTGGCCAGAGCAGACGAGGCGACACCCGCATGCTGATCATCGGCATCCATGGCAAGACCCTGAACGACGACGACCGCATCTGGCTGTCGTCGCCGCAGGTCAGCGGCGTCATCCTGTTCACGCGCAACTACGCCAATCTCGACCAGATCACGACGCTGATCGACGACATCCGCATGGAGCGTCCGGACGACCCCTTCCTGATCTGCGTGGATCAGGAAGGTGGCCCGGTGCAGCGTTTCCGTGAAGGTTTCACCCGGCTGCCGGCGCTGGCGCGCCTCGGAGAGATCTTCGATCGCGACCCGAAGCTTGCCGTTGCGCTCGCCGAGGAGCACGCCTGGCTCATGGCCAGCGAGATGCGCGCGATCGACATCGATCTGAGCTTCGCGCCGGTCGCCGACCTGGCGCGCGGCAACCTGGCGATCGGCGAGCGTGCCTTCCATGCCGACCCCGCGGTCGTTTCCGAACTCGTGCAGGCCTATGCGCGCGGCATGCATCTGGCCGGCATGGCGGTCACACTCAAGCATTTTCCTGGACATGGCTCGGTCACCGCCGACACGCATTTCGACGTCGCCAGCGATCCGCGTACGCTGGACGAACTTCGCACGACCGATCTCGTGCCATTCGTGGACGGATTGGCGACCGGTGCCGAGGCGGTCATGCTCGCCCATGTGACCTATCCGGAAATCGACACCTTTGCCGCAGGCTACTCGCGCACCTGGATCACCGACATCCTGCGCAACGAGCTCGGCTTCACCGGCATCGTCATTGGCGACGATATCGGCATGGCTGCGGCCGAGTCGATCGGCGGCATTGCCGAGCGCATCGAGGCGCATCGGGCTGCCGGCTGCGACCTCATCCTGGCGTGCAGCCCTAGCATCGTCGAGGAAGCGGTCGGTGTCAGTGCCGACCTCCCCGCGTGCGCGGCCGAGCGCGTCGAAAGCCTGCGCGGCGCCGTCGCGCCGACCTGGGAATCGCTGGCCGAGGATCCCAAGCGTGACGAATGCGCGCGCCGTCTCGCCGAGTACTGCGTCCATCCACAGGGCTGAAATGACCCGACATGACCTTTCCAAGGCGCTGCGTGATGCCGATCTCGTGCATGACGAGGCCACCCTGCGTGCGGCGATCGCTCGTGTCGGTGCCGAGATCACGCGTGTGCTTGCGGGTCAGCCGGCGGTGTTCCTGACCGTCATGCAGGGCGCGCTGCCGTTCGCCGGCGAGCTGGCCACACGCATCGACGCACCGCTTGAGTTCGACTATGTGCATGCGACACGCTTCCGCGGTGGCACCGAGGGCGGCCAGCTCGAATGGCTGCGCCATCCGGGCGTGCCCTTGGCCGGACGCACCGTGTTGCTGGTCGACGACATCCTCGACGAGGGGCACACGTTGAAGGCGATCCGTGACCACGTACTCGCCGTCGGTGCCGCGCGCGTGTTGCTCGCCGTGCTCTGCGAGAAGCACCATGGTCGCACCGTGCCGGGACTGCGCTCGGATTTCTGTGGAGTCGTCGTGCCGGATCGTTACGTATTCGGCTACGGCATGGATTTCCATGAGCAGGGCCGCAACCTGCCTGCCATCTACGCGCTGTGAAGCAGGACTCCCGATGAGCATTGATCTCGCCCTGATCGGCGGCACTGGCCTGTATCGTTTCCCCGGTCTGGAAGATGCCGAACAGATCGTCGTCGACACGCCGTTCGGTGCTCCCTCGGATCCGATCACGCGCGGGCGCGTCGGCGAACGCACGCTCGCTTTCCTCGCCCGCCATGGCAGCGGACATTCCATCGCTCCGCACCGGGTCAACTACCGCGCGAACCTGTGGGCGCTGCATTCGCTCGGCGCGCGCAACATCATCGGTGTCAATGCGGTCGGCGGCATCCGTGATGACATGGGCCCGCGAGCCGTGGTCGTGCCTGACCAGATCATCGACTACACGCATGGACGCATCACCAGCTATTCGGATGCCGAGGGTGTCAAGGTTGAGCACATCGACTTCAGCGAACCGTACTCGGCGTCGATGCGTGCGGCGATCCTTGCCGCCGCGGCGCGTGCCGGCATCGCTGTTGTCGCTGGTGGTTGCTACGGCGCCACCCAGGGCCCACGCCTTGAGACACGGGCGGAAATCGCGCGCATGCGCCGCGATGGTTGCGATCTCGTCGGCATGACCGGCATGCCCGAAGCGGCGCTTGCCCGCGAGATCCGTCTCGAATACGCCTGCATCTCACTGGTCGCCAATTGGGCCGCCGGGTGCGGCGACACCGCCGAGATTTCCCTAGACGAGATCTTCGCCAACCTCGAATACGCCACCGCGCAACTTCCGCCGATCATTGCCGAATTGCTGGCTTGATCGTTCCGCCGCGCACGAGTGGCGGAACGATGGGTCAAGCGGCGAACTGCAGCCGCGCGAGTTCGGCGTACAGGCCGTTGCCGGCGAGCAGGGTGGCATGGTTGCCCTGGGCGAGGATGCGGCCGTGTTCGAGCACGACGATACGGTCGGCCTTCTGCACGGTAGCGAGGCGGTGGGCAATGACCAGGGTCGTTCGGCCCTGCATGAGTTTCTCCAGGGCGAGTTGCACGCTGCGCTCGGATTGTGCGTCGAGGCTCGAGGTTGCCTCGTCAAGCAACAACACCGGTGCGTTGCGCAGCAGGGCGCGGGCGATGGCGATGCGTTGCTGCTGACCGCCGGACAGGCGCACGCCGCGTTCACCGATGTAGGTGGCGTAGCCCTGCGGCAATTCGGTGATGAACTCATGCGCCTCGGCGGCGCATGCGGCAGCCTCGACCTCGGCCTGACCGGCGTCGAGGCGACCGAAACGGATGTTGTCGGCGATGCTCGCGCCGAACAGCACCGGATCCTGCGGAACAAGGGCGAAATGCCGGCGCAGTTCTGCCGGATCGAGGTCGCGCAGGTCCACGCCGTCGAGCGTGATCCGTCCCTGCTGCGGATCGTGGAAACGTTGCAGCAACTGGAACACCGTGGTCTTGCCGGCACCGGACGGCCCAACCAGGGCGACGGTTTCACCCGGCGCGATGGTGAGATCGATACCTTCGAGCGAAGCCCGTCCGGGGCGCGACGGATAGTGGAACGAGACGCCTTCGAGTTGCAGCGCGCCACGCACCGGGACGGGCAGGTCGTGCGGCGCGGCCGGCGCAGTGATCGCCGGCGCGGTGTCGAGCAGTTCACCGATGCGACCGAGCGCACCGGCACAGCGCAGCAGTTCGCCCCAGACTTCGGTCAGACCGCCGACCGATCCGGCGGCGACGACCGCGTACAGCACGAACTGGGCGAGCACGCCGGCATTCATCTCGCCGGCGATGACGGCATGGGCTCCGGCCCACAGCACGAGGGTGATCGCGCCGAAGCCAAGCAGAATGACGAGGGCGGTGAGCAGGGCGGTGGTACCGATGCGCCTGCGTGCGGTTGCCAGCGCGCGTGCGACCGCACCCGCGTAGCGGTCGCCCTCGTGCGGTTCGCGTGTGTAGGCCTGCACCGCGTGGATCGCGACCAGCGATTCGGAAGCGATCGCGGCCGAGTCGGCGATGCGGTCCTGGCTCTCGCGGGCGAGTTTCTCGACGCGCCGACCAAGGAAGACGATCGGCAGGATCACCGCCGGGATGACCAGCGCGGTGAGGCCAGCCAGGCGTGGGCTGGTGATGACCAGCATGACCGTCGAACCGATCAGCATGACCACGCTGCGCAGCGACAGCGACAGCGTCGAGCCGACGACGGTCTGCACGAGTTCGGTGTCGGCAGCGAGACGCGAGACGAGTTCGCCCGAGCGCGTGCGCTCGAAGAAGCTCTGGTCGAGGGTCAGCAAATGCCGGTACAGGCGCGTGCGCAGGTTCGCGGCGATACGCTCGCCGAGCAGGGTCACGCTGAAGTAGCGTGCCGCGCCGGCGATCGCCATGATCACGGCGACGCCGAACAGACCGATGAAGCCGGCATCGAGCTGGGCCGGATCGGTCTGGCCAAAGCCGCGGTCGATCATGAAGCGTGCCGCCGCCGGCAGGGTCAGCGTGGCCGCCGAGGACAGGGCGAGGAAGAACAACCAGGCCGTGATCAGGCGGCGCTGTTCGCTCAGCAGGGGCCAGAGGCGACGCCAGGCGCCGAGGCTGGGTGCTGCGGGTTTCGGATCGGGCATGCGGATGCGTTACAGGGGTTCGCGGCACGGATGGATGCGTGGCGCAGGGATTTCAAGCGGTTGTGTGAATTTCCTCGACGCTGCCTCGGCCGCGCGTAAGGTCGCCCACGAGTTCGCGCACCCTTTCGACGTGCTCGCCAGGCACGCCGAAGTCGAGTTCGATGCCATCCACGTCGAAGCGCAGGTTACGCGTTTCGGCGGCGAAGTCGGCAAGGCGCGCCTGCAGGATGGGCAGGGTGGCGAAGTCGCAGCGCGCACGCAGTCCGATGCGCTCGACGATCGCTGCGCGCTCGGCCAGGCGCAGGCATTCCGCGGCACAACCGCCGTAGGCGCGCACGAGTCCGCCGGCACCGAGCTTGATGCCGCCGAACCAGCGCGTGACGACGACCACCACGCGATCGACCTGCTGGCCGTCGATCGCCTGCAGGATCGGTCGCCCGGCCGTGCCGCCCGGTTCGCCGTCGTCGTTGAAGCGGTATTCCTGACCGATGCGGTAGGCCCAGCAGTTGTGCGTGGCGGTGGCATCACTGGCCGCGGCGACGAAGGTCAGCGCCGCAGCCGGCGTGTCGACCGGTGCGGCCTGGGCGACGAAGCGGCTCTTGCGAATTTCCTCGGTGTGCGTGCATGCACGCACGAGGGTGTGCCTGGCACTCATTCGTCGAGGCGACGCAGGTCTTCGTCCAGCGGCCAGTCTGGATGCGCGCGGCGGAACAGGCGCAGGTTCTCGATCGCCTGCTGGTGTCGGCCGGCGTCGACGAGGCGGCGGATCTCGGCGATCCACGCGGCAGGTTGGAGTTGCATGTTGTTGCGGATCTGCAACGAAGTGGAGGGTGTTCCCGGCTTGCCCGCATGGCTGTCTCTGGGCCGCTGCCTGGACTGTTGCAGGTCTGAATGATGGTCGGTCCTCACCGGCACGCTGCCGCCAGTGGTCACGCCGGCGTCCGATGCCGGAGGCGCAGCGTGTCCGGTTGCCGTCGCGGAATCCTCCCCGGCTTCATCCATGCCGGTCGGCGGTGCGAACTCCTCGGCGGACATCGGGGACGCGGCCGGCACAGCCTGTTCGGCTTGCGGCGCGACCGGAGGAGGCGCCGGTGTCGCCACCTTGGCACGCATTTCACGGCGCACGCGTTCGGAGTCGGTCGACGACTGCGTGGTCACTTCGCGGGCAGCCGTAGCGGACGCAGCCGGCGGTGCGACGGCCGGCGGCGGAAATGGCTCGGCCGGGGCCGGGGCCGGCGCGATCGGTTGCACGGGAACGACCTGGGGCGCGCTCGGCCGCGACGCGCCGGCCGCCGCGTCGCTCGGCTTCGAGTCGATCTGCTGGCCCACCTGCCATGCGATACCGGCGGCGAGCACGAGTCCGGCCGCCGAGCCGAGGCCGAACAGCCAGCGCTGCGCGCGTGGCGGACGCGCTCCGAGCACCGCTCGCGAAGCCTCGGCGAGGATGGCGCGGTCGAGCCGGCGCGGTGGTTCGGCGCGCGACAGGCGACCGTACAGTGCGCCGAACTCACCACGATCGTCGTCGAGCAGGCGCTCGAGATCCTGTTCGGGATTGCGCCGACTCATGTCTCGAACCTCGCCCGGATGCGCGCCAAGGCATAGCGCAGACGCGACTTGACGGTCTCCCGACCGGCGCCGGTGACTTCGGAAATTTCCTCAAGTCCGAGGCCATTTTCCATGCGCAACAAGAATGTTACGCGCTGTTCTTCAGGTAATTCCTCCAGCGCGAGCTGAAGCCGTCGGCGCTGTTCGAACTCACTCAGAACGCGTTCGGGGCGCTCCTCTTCGGGGGCGTCGAGGCCGCGGAACACCGCTTCGGTCTCTTCCTCGCCGGCGTGTGGACGGGCGCGGCGGAAACGGTCGACGACGAGGTTGTGCGCGATCTGCAGCAGCCAGGTGGTGAATTTTGCTTCCACGCGATAACGCGCGCGTGCGGCGATCGCGCGGCTCCAGGTTTCCTGGAACACCTCGTCGGCATCGGCGCGCTGGCGCAGCGAACGCAACAGGAAGCGGTACAGGGTGCCGCGGTGGCGTCGATACAGTATTTCGAAGGCGACTGTATCGCCCCCGGCATACGCGAGCATCAGTTCTTCGTCCGTTCGGTCGGCCCCCATGGATGCGAGGTTAAGACAATCCACGGGAAGCGTCATCGGCATGGTGGGGTCGTGCAACGCACCGGTGCCGTGAGCGGGGTTTGCGCAGGGGCTATTCGAGCTGTTCGCGCGCCCAGGCCACGTCGAGTGCTTCCATGGCGTCGCGTGGTTTCAGCTTTGCCGCCTTGTCCCAGGCTTCGGCGACGTCATCCTCGCGCTTGTCGCCGTGGAGCAGCAGCAGGCCGTTGCCGTATTCGATCCAGGCAATTGGCGCATCCGGAGTCAGCTTGAGCGCCTGCTTGAGGTGTTTCTCGGCCTCGGCGGCGCTGGCGCCATAGGTCAGTTTGGCCAGCATGCCGCCGACCTTGCCGACGATTTCGGCATGGTAAAGACCAAGCGCGGTGTACGCCTCGGCATGCTTCGGTGCCAGTTCGAGCGTGGCATCGAGCGATTCGCGCACCTTGCCGGCAAGGCCTTGGGCGAGCGCCTTGGTAATCGAGATCGACTGGCTCAGGCGGCCGATCGCGAACGCACGTCGGTAATGGCTGTTGGCGAGGCCGGGCAGGGCGGCGACAGCCTCTTCGGACAGGCGCACGAGATCTTCGTAGCGCTTGGTCCTGGCGGCATCGTCGTCGACCAGATGACTGCCATGGATGCCACCTGCCTTGATCGCGACCGAGTGGCCTGCAGGGCCGAGCGCGATGCCGGCGTCGAACGCCTGCTGGAAATCGCCGCGATGGAATGCGCGCCAGGCGTCCTGCAGTCCGGCGGCGAGCCTGGCCGGATCCTTGCCGGCCTTTGGATGGGCCTTGAGCCAAGCGGCGACGACGGCCTCGTCCGGGAACGGCTCCTGATCGCCCGCGTGCAGCTTCGGCCAGGCCTTGGCGAGCTTGTCGCCGGAATAGTCGAACGCCTTGTCCGGATGCGGAAACGGTGCCCAGCCCTTCTTTGCCATGATGTCCTCGTAAAGTGTCTGCGCACGGTGGAGCGCGCATCCTGCACCGGGCGGCCCCGGCCGGCAAGCCGCTACACTCGCCGCATGACCGCACACACCCCGCCCGCCAGTCCGGCTGCCCGTGTCGCCGAGTTGCGTGAACTGATCGACGACGCCAACTACCGCTATCACGTGCTCGACGATCCGGCCATTGCCGATATCGAATACGACCGCCTGATGCGTGAGTTGGAAGCACTCGAGACCGCCCATCCGGAGCTCGCCGACCCGGCGTCGCCGACCGCACGCGTCGGCGCCGCGCCGTCGCGTGAATTCGCCGAGGTGCGCCATGCGATCCGCATGCTGTCGCTGGCCAATGCCTTCAGCGATGAGGAAGTGGCCGAGTTCGTGCGCCGCATCGAAGAGCAGCTCGATATCCGCGAACCGTCGTTTGCGGTCGAGCCGAAGTTCGACGGCCTCGCCATCAGCCTGCGCTACGAGGACGGCCGGTTCGTGCAGGGCGCAACCCGCGGCGATGGCGAGACTGGCGAGGACGTCACGGCCAACCTGCGCACCGTCAAGACCGTGCCGCTGCGCCTGCGCGGCGACGACTGGCCGCACGTGCTCGAAGTGCGTGGGGAGATCTACATGCCGCGCGCGGCCTTCGAGGCCTGGAACGAGAAGGCCCGGGCGGCAGGTGGCAAGGTGCTGGCCAATCCGCGCAACGGTGCGGCCGGTTCGCTGCGCCAGCTCGATCCGCGCATCACCGCCGCGCGTCCGCTGGCGTTCTATGCCTATGCGGTCGGTGTCGTCGAAGGCGTGGACCTTCCGCCGCTGCATTCGCAGGTCATGCAGCGGCTGCGCGACTGGGGATTTCCGGTGGCGGAACTCGCTGGCACCGCGCGTGGCGCGCAGGGCTGCCTCGACTACTACCGGCGCATCGGCGCCGAGCGCGATGCCCTGCCGTTCGACATCGACGGCGTCGTCTACAAGCTCGATGATCTCGCCGGTCAGCGCGAACTCGGCTCCGTCGGCCGCACGCCGCGCTGGGCGATCGCGCACAAGTTCCCGGCGCAGGAACAACAGACGCGCGTTGAGGCGATCATCGTCAACATCGGCCGCACCGGCGCGGCCACGCCGGCCGCGGTGCTCGTGCCGGTGCACGTCGGCGGTGTCACCGTGACCAATGCGACTCTGCACAACGCCGACCAGGTCGCACGGCTCGATGTGCGCATCGGCGACACCGTGATCGTGCGCCGCGCCGGCGATGTCATTCCCGAAGTCGTGCGCGTCGTGCCCGAGTTGCGGCCCGACGGCACGCAGCCCTGGGGCATGCCAACGCATTGCCCGATTTGCGGTTCCGAGATCGTGCGCGAGGAAGGCGAGGTGGTCGCACGCTGCTCGGGCGAATTGGTCTGCCCGGCCCAGCGCGTGCAATCGATCTTCCACTTCGCCAGCCGCCGCGCGATGGACATCGAAGGGCTCGGTGAGCGCCTGATCGACGATCTCGTTGCGCTCGGTTTCGTGAAATCGCCGGCCGACCTCTATGCGTTGACGGTCGCAGATTTCGTCGAGATGCGCCGCCAGGCCGACGAACGCGACGGCACCACGCCGGAAAGCGTCAAGGCCGGCAAGGTCGCGACGAAATGGGCCGACAATCTTGTCGAGGCGATCGACCGCAGCCGCGTCACTACGCTCGACCGCTTTCTCCATGCACTGGGCATCGAGCACGTTGGTGAGAGTACGGCCAAGGCATTGGCGACCTGGTTCGGCAGCCTCGAATGCATTCGCCACCTGCCATGGCCTCTGCTGACCGTGGTGCCCGATATCGGCGGTGAGGTCGCGCGCGCGATCGGCCATTTCCTCGAACAGGAGGGCAATCAGCGCGTCATCGACGCCCTGCTGGCCGGTGGCGTGCGCATCGAAGACACGCATGCGCCGTCAACGAAGCTGCGCGCTCGTCTCGCCCCGGCCATCGTGCTTGCGGCGCTCGGTATTCCGAAACTCACCGAGAAGCGCGCCGCACAGCTCGTCGCCGGCCCGGACGGTGCTGCGGCCGCGACCTCCATCGATGCCGAAGGCCTGGCGACGCTCGGCATGCCCGAGGCCGTCGCCAGCGCATTCCTCGAATGGCGCGCGCAGCCCGCGCATCGTGGACTACTCAAACGTACGCTCGTCGCCACGCAAGCCCTGCTCGACGAACTTGCCACTCTCGATGGCGGCGACAATTCCTGTTTGCCGCTGGACGGCCGGACCGTCGTCCTGACCGGCACCCTGTCGTCGCTCAGTCGCGACGAGGCGAAGGAACGGCTGGAACGGCTCGGCGCCAAGGTCGCGGGCAGCGTGTCAAAAAAGACGAGCTTCGTTGTTGCTGGCGAGGAAGCCGGGTCCAAGCTGGCCAAGGCGCATGAGCTCGGTATCGAGATCTGGGATGAGGCACGGTTGCAGGCGTTGCTCGACGGGAATCGATAGGACGCTGCAGGAAATGCCTTCAGGCGTGATGCCCGTTCTGGACGACGCCGCAACGAAGGAGCATCACGCCTGAAGGCGTTTCCTGCGACTGTTCCCCACGACCGTTTCCGACGACCGATTGCCACGGATTTGGCGCGAGGCCGGATTACGCCGCCGCACGCGTCGCATCCTGCGTCGGGGCCGAGGTGCGGATCAGGTGATCGAACGCACTCAATGCGGCCTTCGAACCCTCGCCCATGGCGATGACGATCTGCTTGTACGGCACGGTCGTGCAGTCGCCGGCGGCGAACACGCCGGGCACCGAGGTTTCGCCACGCGCGTTCACTTCGATCTCGCCGCGGTTGGACAGCGCCACCGTGTCCTTCAGCCATTCCGTGTTCGGCAGCAGGCCGATCTGCACGAACACGCCCTCAAGTTCCACGTGATGCGATTCGCCGCTCGGGCGATCCTGATAAACGAGGCCGTTGACCTTGCGGCCATCGCCGGTGACCTCGGTGGTCTGCGCGGAAACAATGACCTTCACGTTTGGCAGGCTGCGCAGCTTGCGCTGCAGCACCTCGTCAGCGCGAAGCTGGTGGTCGAACTCGATCAGGGTGACGTGACTGACGATGCCGGCGAGGTCGATCGCCGCCTCGACGCCGGAGTTGCCGCCACCGATCACGGCGACGCGCTTGCCCTTGAATAACGGTCCGTCACAATGCGGGCAGTAGGCCACGCCTTTGTTGCGGTATTCGTTCTCGCCCGGGACGTTCATCTGCCTCCAGCGTGCGCCGGTGGACAGGATCACGCTACGCGCCTTGAGCGAGGCGCCGCTTTCCAGCTGCACCTCGATCAGATCGCCCGGAATCAGCTTCTGCGCGCGTTGCAGGTTCATGATGTCGACATCGTACTGGCGCACATGCCGTTCGAGCTGCGCGGCCAGTTTCGGGCCTTCGGTTTCCTGTACGGAGATGAAGTTCTCGATGCCCATCGTGTCGAGCACCTGGCCGCCGAAGCGTTCGGCGACGACGCCGGTGACGATGCCCTTGCGCGCGGCATAGATCGCCGCGGCGGCGCCGGCCGGGCCGCCGCCGACGACGAGCACGTCGAAGACCGGCTTGGCAGCGATCTTCTCAGCGGCGCGCTTTGCCGCGCCGCTGTCGATCTTGGAGACGATCTCGGCGAGTTCCATGCGGCCCTGGCCAAACGGTTCGCCGTTGAGGTAGATGGTCGGCACCGACATGACCTGACGCTGCTCGACTTCGTCCTGGAACAGCGCGCCGTCGATGGCGACATGGCTGATGCGCGGATTCAGCACGGCCATCAGGTTCAGCGCCTGCACGACGTCCGGGCAGTTCTGGCAGGACAGCGAGAAATAGGTTTCGAAGGCGTAGTCGCCGTCGAGGTTGCGCACTTGTTCGAGCAGATCGGCCGCCTCTTTCGACGGATGGCCGCCGACCTGGAGCAGGGCGAGCACCAGCGAGGTGAACTCGTGGCCCATCGGAATACCGGCAAAGCGCAGGTGGACGCTTCCGTCCGGGCGACCGATCGTGAACGACGGCGTGCGCACGCCGGGTTCCTCGCGCTCGACGAGAGTGATCCTGTCGGACAACGAGACGATGTCCTGCAGCAACGAGTGCATTTCCGCCGATTTCTCGCTGCCGTCGAGGGCGGCTGCAAGCTCGATCGGCTGGGTCACGCGTTCGAGGTAGGCCTTGAGCTGTGTCTTGAGGTCCTGGTCGAGCATGGGTCTCGGTGTCCGTGCGCAGTAGGGAAGATGCGGCACCCCGGGGAGAGGGCGGGGTGCCGCGGGCGGATCGACGGGAGGGATCGATCCGTTTTCGGTGGGTCCCCGTGGCTGGCGATGGCTGGCTGCGGGGACGGATGGAGCGCGAATCAGATCTTGCCGACGAGATCGAGCGACGGCTTCAGCGTCTTCTCGCCTTCCTTCCACTTGGCTGGGCAGACCTCGCCCGGGTGGCTTGCGACGTACTGCGCGGCCCTGAGCTTGCGCAGGGTCTCGGTCACGTCGCGCGCGATCGCGTTGTCGTGGATCTCGAGGGTCTTGATGACGCCGTCCGGGTCGATGATGAAGGTGCCACGCAGGGCGAGACCGGCTTCATCGATATGCACGTCGAAGGCGCGTGTGAGCTGGTGGGTCGGGTCGCCGACCAACGGAAACTGCGCCTGGCCGACGGCCGGCGAGGTTTCGTGCCATACCTTGTGCGAGAAGTGCGTATCGGTGGTGACGACGTAGACCTCGGCATTCGCCTTCTGGAACTCGGCGTAGTGCTTGGCCGCGTCCTCGACCTCGGTTGGGCAGTTGAAGGTGAACGCGGCCGGCATGAAGATGACGACCGACCACTTGCCCTTCATGCTCTTGTCGGAGACCTCGACGAACTTGCCGTTGTGGAAGGCCTGGGCCTTGAACGGCTGGATGGTGGTATTGATCAGGGACATCGGTGCTTCCTTCTGTGTGGGATGGACGGGTGGGCCGGGAACTGGACAGGCATCCTAGTCGCCGGAGGGATGTTCGTAAAATCGATTGATGGGATCGTAACGATTGATGAGAACTATTATTTGGTCGAGCCCCGCGATGCTGGCCATGACACCGTGAGCGGCCAGCTGGCGGCGCTGCGCCTGCGCGCCCGGGTGTATACCTGTATCCGTGACTTCTTCACCCGGCGTGGTGTGCTCGAAGTTGAGACGCCGATCCTCTCGCGCGCCGGCAACAGCGAACCCAACATCGAGAGTTTCTGCACGCGCTTCAAGGGGCCTGGCATCGCCGGTCCGGCCGAACGATGGCTGCGCACCTCGCCCGAATACGCGCTCAAGCGCCTGCTCGCGGCCGGCATCGGCGACTGCTACGAACTCGGCAGGGTGTTCCGCAACGGTGAGGCCGGCGGTCGGCACAACCCCGAGTTCACCATGCTGGAGTGGTACCGGGTCGGCTGGGACCACCGCGACCTGGCCGAGGAGACGGTCGCGCTGGTGCGCGAAGCAGGCATGCTGGTTTCAAAAAAATATGATTTATATTCCGTTAGTTACAAAGAACTCTTCGTGTCAAGTCTCATGCTGGATCCGTGGTGCGCGCCGGTTGATGAACTGCGTGCAGCACTCGGCGCGACGCGCATCGACCCGGAGGGGCTGGAGCGCGACGACTGGCTCGACCTCGCGTTCACGCACTGCATCCAGCCCGGATTTCCGCGCGACCGCATCACCGTCGTCCATGACTGGCCGGCTTCGCAGTGTGCGCTGGCCCGGGTCCGCCCCGGCGATCCGCCGGTGGCCGAACGCTTCGAGCTCTACCTCGGCCCGCACGAACTGGCCAACGGCTATCACGAGCTGACCGATGCCGCCGAGCAAGGCGAGCGTTTCGCTCGCGACCTTGAGCGTCGCCGCGCCCGTGGCCAGGTCGAGCCGCCCCTCGACGAGGCCATGCTCGCCGCCCTCCGCAGCGGCCTGCCGAACTGTGCCGGGGTCGCCCTGGGCATCGAACGGCTGCTCATGTGCCTCGCCGGCAGCGATGACATCCGCGATGTGCTGGCTTTTGCCTTTGACGAGGCCTGAACGACCTGACGGGACTCCTTTGAATCAAGAACACCGCTGCAGGAATCGGCTTCAGCCGTGATGCCTCGGCCGTACAACGCCCCAGAGCAACAGCATCACCCCAAAGCAAAAGCATCACGGCTGAAGCCGTTTCCTACGGCTGTTTCCTCTGTCGTTGCCTGTCCCGTTTCGGTCGCGCTCTGGGCATCGAACGGCTGCTCATGTGCCTCGCCGGCAGCGATGACATCCGCGATGTGCTGGCTTTTGCCTTTGACGAGGCCTGAACGACCTGACGGGACTCCTTTGAATCACGATCACCGCTGCAGGAAACGGCTTCAGCCGTGATGCCTCGGCCGTACAACGCCCCAGAGCAAAAGCATCGCCCCAAAGCAAAGCATCACGGCTGAAGCCGTTTCCTACGGCTGTTTCCTCTGTTGCTGCCTGTCCCGTTTCGGTCGCAACCAGATCACCGCAACAAGTGCCGCGACCAGCGCCACGCCGGCGGCAAGCAGGAAGGCCAGGCGTCCGTTGCCGTACTGCCACGCGTACCCCGAGCCGAGCGCGCCGAGCACGCCACCGACCCCGGAGGAGAACCCGTAGAACACGCCTTGGGCGTGGCCGTTGTGCCGCCCCGGGAAGTACACGGCGAGGTATTGCATGCTCGCGGCGAAAAACGCGGCGAAGCACAGCGCATGCAGGATCTGGGCGAGGGCGAGGATGGCCGGTTGCCCCGGCCACAGTCCGGTCAACGTCCAGCGCAGCGCCGCCGCCAACAACGAGGCCAACAGCAGGGCCAGTGCGCCGAAGCGGCGCAGCAGGCGCGCCGAGGCATAGAACATCACGATCTCGACCGCGACGCCGAGGCCCCAGTAGAGGCCGAGCGTGGCCGCGCGGTAGCCGTGTTCCTCGAGGTAGATCGAGAAGAACGTGTAGAGCGGTCCGAACGAAACCTGCATGAGCAGGGCGACGACGAAGAATGCGAGGACGCCGGGTTGGCGCAGGCGCTCGCCGAACCCATCCGATGCGGCTTCAGCGGGCTGATTCGCGCTCGGTGCGTAGTCGTTGGCGCAGGCGCTGGCGAGCAGGGCGCCGTACAGAGGCAGCATCAGCGCCGGCAACCACTGCACGGACACATGATCGAACAGCACGCCGAGGGCGAGGACCACGCCGATGAAGCCGATCGAACCCCACACGCGGATGCGGCCATAGGATTCGCTGCGCCCGCCGAGGTGGGACAGGGTCAGCGCCTCGAATTGCGGCATGACGGCGTTGTAGAAGAAGCAGAACGCGCTCATCGCGAGGAACATCGCCGCGAGGTTGAGCGGGAGCAGGAAAACCGCAAACGTGAGCAGCGTGAGCAGGCAGCCCAGGCGCAGCCACGTCACCGGTCGCGGCGAGCGCCCGGCCAGCCAGCTCCAGGTCGAGGGGGCGACGATGCGCGTCGCGTACCACAGGCTCATCAGCACGCTGATCGCGGCGACGTCGAAACCGCGTGCCTTGAGGAACAGGTTCCAGAACGGCGTGAAGGCGCCGAGCGCGGCGTAGTAGGCGAGGTAGAAGCCGGACAGACGGAGGAACGGGATCGGCGCGTGCGTACTCACGTGAAGTCGAGGTCCAGGCTCGCGCAGAGGTAGTCGACCAGTGGCGCGACCCGGTTCAGGTGCTCGACCAGATAAGGGTGCAGTTCGGTCGAGGTGGCGAGTTTCCCGGTGAACGCCGCCGTGGCGACGAAGTCCTTGCGTTTGAGGTCTTCGATGAGTTCATGGTGTGGTTCATAGCCGCGCGGCGGACGCACTAGGCTGGCGCCGCCGAGGGCAAAACTTGCCTGGAATGTCTTCGAACGTGTCGCCTTCTTCCACGAAGACGGATTGTTGACCAGAAAGTCGCGGATGCGCCGGGTGGTCTCCGGCTGAGGATGCCAGAGGCCACCACCGACGAAACAGTGCCCGGGTTCGATGTGGATGTAGAACGACGGCGCCTCGGTCTCGCGCGCGCGTTTGTGGAACAGTCGCGCGCCGGCCCAGGACTTGTACGGTGACTTGTCGTGCGCATAGCGCGTGTCGCGGTGGATGCGGAACAGCGAGCCACCCTGACGGCGCAGGTCGGCGACGTAGTGCGGGCTGATCCTCGCCAGCGGTGCCTGCAGGTCGGCGAGCAGGGCGAGGTAGGGTTCGCGCACCGTCTCCTCGTAGCGCGCGCGGTTCGCGCTGAACCACTCGCGCGTGTTGTTGGCAGCCAGTTCGCGCAGGAAGCGGAATGTGGCGGTCGTGAAGTAAGGGGTGGCCATTCGGGGCAGGGAGGGTCCGGCGTCAGAATTGGAATTGTGCCCGACCCCAGGCTTCCAGCGCGTCGAGCAGAACGTGCTGTTCGGGTGTTGCCGTCGTGCGCCTGCTGCGGATTGTCGCAAACCACTGTTCGAGCGTGAGCGTGGTCAAGGTCGTTTCGCGGGTCAGGCGCGACTCGATGAACTGCGACCAGCGCGACGTCTCGTCGTTCGTGAGCGACTGCGGCCAGTTGCGTGCACGGTAGCGGAACAGCAGTTCGGCATAGCGCGGGTCGCGGAAGCGTGGCGGTGCGAGGGCAAGTTGCTCCGGTGTCGAGCCACGCACTTCGCGCAGCAATCGACGATCGGCATCGGGCAGAAACCCCGAATACAGCGCGAGCTCCGGGTCGGGCACGCCCTCCGGGGTACTGGTGGCGAACACGCGTTGCAGCTTCGCGCCGAGTCCTTCGGCATGGCGCAACCGTTCGAGGTTGCCGAGTGCGCGCTCGACGTCGAGGCCGATGCGCATGGTGTCAACCGACTTCAGCACGCTCAATGGTGCAAGCGCCGGCGAACGGTTGGCGTGCACGAGCTTGAGCGGGATGCGCTCGATGTCTTCGGGCAGGTCCTCGCGGCGCGCGAACACGCGCTCGGCGATTGCTTCGGCATCCAGCTCGACCAGAGGATCCGGGTTGGCATCGAGATCGAAAACGATGACCGCGTTCGCATTGGTTGCATGCATGGCGAGCGGGGCGACCACGGCCAGGCAGCCGCGGCTGGCCGGATAGCGCGAAGACACGTGCACGACCGGCGTCATGTGGGCAACGTCGAGCAGCTCGAATGCGCGCTGCTTGCGGCGCAAGGCGAAGTAGTAGTCGAAGAGCCTGCGCTGGCGTTGATGGACCAGGCGGCCGAGGGCCAGCGTGGCTTCGACGTCTGACAGCGCATCGTGCGCGCGCACATGACCGAGGCCGTTGGCGCGCGCGAGATCTTCCAAGCGGAAGCTCGGCGTGCCGTCCTCGCGCCGCGGCCACTCGATGCCATCCGGACGCAAGGCCTGGCACATGCGCACGAGGTCGATGAGGTCCCAGCGCGAATTGCCGTCCTTCCACTCGCGTTCGTAGGGGTCGTGGAAGTTGCGGTAGAGCAGGTGACGGGTGAATTCGTCGTCAAAACGCAACGAGTTGTACCCGACGCCGCAGGTGCCTGGCGCACCGAGCTCGTCCTGCACAATCGCGGCGAATTCGGCCTCGATGAGACCTTCGCGCTCCATCTGTTGTGGCGTGATGCCGGTGATGAGGCAGGCATCCGGATGCGGCAGCACGTCCGCAGCCGGCTTGCAGAACACCATCACCGGCTCGCCGATCGGATTCAGTTCGAGGTCAGTGCGGATCCCGGCGAACTGCGCGATGCGGTCGCGGCGCGAATCGGCCCCGGTGGTTTCGTAGTCGTGCCAGAACAGCGTCGTCGCGGTCATTGACCGCATGCTACACCGTGCCGGCCGGTGGCGAGGCTTGGCGCGGCGTCATGCGGCCGCAATAATCGGCCCCATTCCATCCTTGGGGATTGCGATGTCTGTGGAACGCGCGCCGTTCGTCGGCGAGGATCACCTTGTCTGGATCGATCTGGAGATGACCGGGCTCGATACCGATGCCGATTCGATTCTCGAGATCGCCACGGTCGTTACCGACCGCGAACTCAACGTGCTCGCCGAAGGGCCGGAGTTTGCCATCCGCCATGACGAGGAACGCCTGCTCGCGATGGATGAGTGGAACCGCAACCAGCACCGCAAGTCCGGGCTGTGGAAACGCGTCCTCGAATCGCAGGTGGGTCTCGCCGAAGCCGAGGCGCTGACCGTCGAGTTCCTCGTGAAATGGGTGCCGCCAGGCAAGTCGCCGATGAGCGGAAACTCAATCTGTCAGGACCGCCGCTTCCTGCACCGCCTGATGCCGCGTCTCGAACGTTTCTTCCACTATCGCAACCTCGACGTGTCGACGATCAAGGAACTCGCGCGGCGCTGGGCGCCGGATGCGTACAAGGGCTTCACCAAGGAATCCGCCCACACCGCCCTGAGCGACGTGCGTGACTCGATCGCCGAGCTGCGTTACTACCGGGCGTTCATGGGCAAGCTGGGCGGATCACCGGACTGAAACTCTGGGAGTGGTTCATCCCGAGCATCGAATCTTGTGCAGTCCTGGTGCTGCGTTGCGGCGTCGCCGATATCGCTCGGGGAGCGGGAGCCAGGCAATCGTCCGCATCGTGGGATCCATTCGATGCGGGCGATTGCGCTGGACCGGTGCGGCTGCCTTCAGCGCACGAGCACGGTGATCAGCATGACGCCACGTCGTCGCTGCAGCGGACGGGTCATGGCGCGGCATCCGTTAGCCGGCTGCGGTGCGCGAGCAGGCCGTAGTAGAGCAGGGGAATGACCACCAAGGTCAGCGCGGTCGAAACCAGGATGCCGAACACAAGCGAGATCGCCAGGCCGTTGAAGATCGGGTCGTCGAGGATGAACAGCGCGCCGGCCATGGCCGCCAATGCGGTCAGCGCGATCGGTTGCGCGCGTACGGCGCAGGCGTCCACCACGGCGTCGGCCGGCGAACGCCCGCGAGCGAGCTCGTGGTTGATGAAGTCGACCAGCAGGATCGAGTTGCGCACGATGATGCCGGCCAGCGCGATCATGCCGATCATCGAGGTGGCGGTGAACTGCATGCCGAGCAGGGCGTGGCCCGGCATCACGCCAATCACGGTCAGCGGAATCGGTGCCATGATCACCAGCGGCAGCACGTAGTCGCGGAACCATGCCACCACCAGCAGGTAGATCAGGATCATGCCTGCTGCATAGGCCAGCCCCATGTCGCGGAAGGTCTCATAGGTGATCTGCCATTCGCCATCCCACTTGATGCCGAAACCCGTGATGTCTGCCGGCTGGCGGATGAAGGATTGCGCCAGGTGCTGCCCCTCGATGGCGCTGCCGGCAATCTGGTCGACGAGATCGAACATGCCGTACAGCGGACTGTCGATGCGGCTGCTTTCATCACCCATCACGTAGACCACCGGCAGCAGATCCTTGTGATGAATGGCGCCATCCCACGCCGTGCGCTGAACGGTCACCAGCTCGGACAGCGGCACGAGTCGGCCATCACTGCCGCGCACGCGCAGCGCGAGCGGGCCATCGAGCGTGGCCTGGTCCGAGACCGGCAGGCGCAGGCGGATCGGGCGCGGATACTTCGAACTGTCATCGATGACATGGGTCGCGTCCAGGCCAGAGAGGCCGGCGGCGATGACTTCGGCAATCTCCGACTGTGCAACGCCGAGACGTGCGGCACGCACACGATCGATGAGGATCAGCTCGCGCGGCGCATCGGCTTCGACACTGGTGTCGACGTCGACGATGCCTTCGGTTTCGAGGAAGCGCTGCCCGAGTGCACGACCGACCTCGCGCATGCGTGCATAGTCGGGACCGTAGATCTCGGCGACGATTGGCGACAGCACCGGCGGACCCGGGGGTACTTCAACCAGCTTGACCGACGCATCGTGACGCCGGCCAACGTCGGCCAGCAACGGACGCAGTGCGACCGCGATTTCGTGGCTCTTGCGTCGGCGTTCGTGGCGGTCGACCAGATTCACCTGCACGTCGCCGACGTTTGCGCCGGTGCGCAGGTCGTATTGACGCACCAGGCCGTTGAAGTTGATCGGTGCAGCGGTGCCGGCGTGAACCTGATAGTGCCGAACCTCGGGAACACGATCGAGCACGGCGGTGAGATCAGCCAGCAATGCTCCCGTGTCCTCGAGCGTGCGCCCCTCGGGCAGGTCGACCACGACCTGGAACTCCGACTTGTTGTCCAGCGGCAACATCTTCAGCACGACCAACTTGAAGCCTGCCAGGCTCGCGGCGAGCAGCACCAGCATCCCCATCGCCACGAACAGCAAGCGTCGGCGGCGCGCGCCGCTCCGGTCATCGAGGAACGGCCGCATCAACCGTTCGAACATTCGATGCAGGCGTGCGGCCATGGTGCCGTGGGCATGCGCGCTTGCGTCCTGCGCGTCGCCACCGCTGCTGGCGTGGCGACGCAGCAGTTTCAAGGAGAGCCACGGCGTTACCACCAGTGCGATGCCCAGCGACAGCAACATGCCGACCGAGGCGTTGACCGGAATGGGGCGCATGTACGGACCCATCAACCCGGAGACGAAGGCCATCGGCATCAGTGCAGCGATCACGGTGAATGTGGCGAGGATGGTCGGGCCACCGACCTCGTTGACCGCAGGCGGGATCGCTTCGCGCAGCGACAACCCGCCACGAGCCATGTGTCTGTGGATGTTCTCGACCACGACGATGGCGTCGTCGACGAGGATGCCGATCGAGAAGATCAGAGCAAACAGCGAGACGCGATTGAGCGTGAAACCCATCGCCATCGAGGCGAACAAGGTCAGCGCAAGCGTCAGCACCACGGCAGTACCGATCACGATGGCCTCACGACGGCCGAGCGCGAACAGCACCAGCAGCACCACCGAGCCGGTTGCGAACACGAGCTTGCGGATCAGGGTCGATGCCTTGTCGCTGGCGGTAAGGCCGTAGTCACGTGTGACTTCAACGTGGATACCCTCGGGAATGATCTGTCCGCGCAAGGCGTCGATCCGTTCCAGGGCGGTGCGCGTGATGTCCGAGGCATTGCTGCCCGGCTTCTTGGCGATGGCCAGCGTGACTGCTGGCGCAACGCCACTGGCAGGGCCTTCTCGACCCGGCGGCGCGCCGTGCCAGACGTAACTCGACGGCGCATCGGTGGCATCGCGCACGCTGGCGACGTCCTGTAATCGCACCGGCTGTCCGTTGGCCATGCCGAGCACGAGGTTGGCCACTTCGCCACGGTCGGCGAGAAACCGGCCCGACGTCACCTGCACCACACCATCCGCGCCGACACGCTCGCCGGCCTGGCGGGCAAGATTCGCCGCCTGCAAGGTGCCGGCAAGGTCGTGCACGGTCAGGCCATGACTGGCCAAGCGCGTCGCATCGAGCTCCACCATCAACGCGCGCTCCGGCGCACCGATCGTGAACACGTCGCGCGTGCCGGGGATGCGCTTGAGCTCGGTTTCCAGGGTGTGTGCGACTTCGGCCAGCTCGCGCGCACCACGTTGCGTATCGTCGGTCCAAAGGGTCAGCGCCATTACCGGCACGTCGTCGATGCCCTTGGGCCTGATGATGGGCTGGCCGACACCGAGATTCGCCGGCATCCAGTCCTGGTGCGAGTACACCTTGTCGTACAGCCGTACCAGGGCTGGCTGGCGCTTCACGCCGACCTCGAACTCCACGGTCGCCACCACCATGCCGGGGCGGCTGATCGAGTGGACGTGCTTCACCTCCTCGATTTCCGACAACAATTGTTCGAGCGGATACGTCACCATCTGCTCGACCTGGCGCGCGTCGGCTCCGGGGAACGGCACGATGACATTGGCCATGGTGACGTCGATCTGCGGCTCTTCCTCGCGCGGCGTGACTGCCACCGCAATCAGGCCGAGCAATAGGCCGATCAGCGCAAGAATCGGCGTCAGCGGATTGCTCTGGAAGAGCGCGGCGATGCGGCCGGAAACATCCAGCCGCGACGTGGCGTCCCGCGTGCTCATTTCATGCCCTTGCGTGCCGCCGCGAGCGCCTGCGCCGCGGCGACCGGGTCGGCGGCGATGGCCTCGCCCGGCCGCAGTCCGGCGATCACGTCGACACGATCGCCTGCATGTTCGCCGAGTCGAACCTGGCGCAGTGACAACCTCCCGTCCGTCAGCACGTATACCGCATTGACCTCGCCACGCCGGATCAGTGCCGCCAGCGGTACCTGCGCATACGTCGCGCCGCCCAGTGCGGGGAACACGACCTTGGCCGTGGTTCCCGGCACCGGCACCGGATCGAGGGGCGGCAGTTGCACGCGCACCCTGACTGTATGCGTCGCCGGATCGGCGGCGGGAAACACGATCACCTCGGCGGCTTCGACGCGACGGCCATCATCGAAGACGAGATCCGCCCTCGGCCGTGCGCGCACCTCGGCGGCATCCGACTGAGGAATGCCGACCTCGACGCGCAGGGCATCGGGCGAGAACAGCGTCATCAATGGTTGGCCGACGCCGACACTTTCGCCTGGCTCGACGTCGCGACGACTGACGATGCCAGGCCAGGGGGCGCGGATGGTGGTGTAGCGGGTCTGCTGGCCCGCGGCCGCGAGCTGCGCCCGCGCGGCATCACGCGTGGCGAAGGCTGAATCACGTGCGCGCTGCATCTGATCGAGCTGTGCTTTCGATACGTGGTGTGCCTGCGAGAGCTCCAGGTAACGGCGGTAGTTGCCTTCGGCTTCGGCAGCAACGGCCTCCGCGGCACGCAATTGCGCGCGCGCGGTGTCCACGCCGGCCTGCTGCTCCACAGCGCTCAGCCGAACCAGCACCGCACCCTCTGCAGTACGATCGTTCACGTCATGCAGCACTTCCGCAACGCGGCCGCTGGTCTGTGCCGACAGCGTGGCCTGGCGTACCGCCTCGACCACGCCATCCCAGGCGCGTCCCTGCGTGTGATCGGCCGCGCGGACCTCCAGCGTGTCCAGACTGCCGATCGTCATGACCGATACGGGCTCGCCCGAGCCACTGCAGGCCGCCAGCGCGGAGGCCAACAGCAAGGGCAGGGCAGAACGGCGGGCACCAATGACGCCAGGCTTCACGTCGGAGCCCTACTTGAACGCGCAGCCGCTGGACAGGCCGAGCTTGCGGAAAACGAACGCCGTCGGACAGAAGCCAGTGAAACTGGCCTGCAGCATGTTGGCGCCGACGAAGGCCGTCAGCCACAGCCACAACGGTGAAACATAATGGGCGAGCGCGAGGCTGACGAGGATCATCACGCCGGCGAAGGCGAGAATGGCACGGTCGATGTTCATGGTGATGTCTCCCGGGTCGTGTGATTGTCGTGCGTTCCCTTCGGCCATGCGTTCGGACTCGAAGGTGCCGGGGGTAGGGGCTGGGCGCCGTACCGCCGGTTGACACTAATTTAGTATCGTCTTATTTTAATTTCAACTGATATTCGGAGGGCCGCCATGACACGCACCGTCGAACAACTCGTGACCGAAGCCCGCGCACGTATCCGAGAGGTCTCGCCGACCGATCTGAGCAGCATGTCTCAAGGTGGCGTCGTATTGATCGATGTGCGCGAGCCAGGCGAATACGCGCAGGGTCACCTGCCGGGAGCGGTGAACATCCCGCGAGGCGTGCTCGAATTCCAGATCCACGCGCATCCGGCCATGGCCTGCGTCGCGGAAGAATCCCTGGCCAATACCTCGCGCCGACTGGTCCTGTACTGTCGCACGGGCGGTCGCTCCGCGCTGGCGGCCGACAGCCTGCAGGAACTCGGCTTCACCGACGTCCTTTCGCTTGCCGGCGGCTTCGAGGCATGGCGCAACGCCAATCCGGCGATCCCTACGGAGTGACGATGGCAACCCAAATCAAGACAACGTTCGATCTCTCGGCCATGCAGGCTCATGCCGGCGACGCCGCGCGCCTGCTGAAGGCCCTGGCCAATGAGAAGCGCCTGCAGATCCTGTGCCTGCTGGCCGATGGCGAACGTTCAGTCGGTGAGATCAACGACCTGCTCGATCTCAGCCAGTCGGCACTGTCACAGCACCTGGCCGTGCTGCGCGAGGAGAACCTCGTCAAGACGCGACGCGAGGCGCAGACGATCTTCTATTCGCTGATGCCCGGCCCAGGGGCGGAAGTGATGGGTGCCCTGCACGGCATCTACTGCGCGCCGCTGCGCACACGTGGCAGGAAGAGGGCGGCGTGATCGCATTCTTGACTTGGCCGCGCAGCGTGGAGCCGGCTACCCGCGCGGATTGCAGCCGGCGCGTTCAATTCGCCCCGAACTCGTTGCTCGCCCCGTCCCTGCAATTTCCTGCTCCATGACTTTCCCGACCATCCCGTAACGGAGACCCTCCATGTCAGCCACAACCTCCTACACCGACCTGACCCGCAATGTCTCCAGGAACCTTACGCCGCTGCGCACCCACAACGCCGATGTGATGCAAGGCTTCGGCGCACTCAGCAAGGCCGCGCTCGCTCCCGGCGCGCTCGACGAGAAGACGAAGGAACTGATCGCCATGGCGATCGGTGTCGCCAACCGCTGCGATGCCTGCCTGGGCTTTCATGCCAAGGCACTGGTCCGTCTCGGCGCTACAGCCGAGGAGTTCAGGGAGATGCTCGGCGTGGCCGTGTACATGGGTGGTGGCCCGTCGCTGATGTATGCCGCCAACGCCTTGGCGGCTTATGAGGAGTTCTCGGCGGCGGGGTGACTGTTGCAACCGTTGCTGCTTCGCTGCTCAACAAGCTGTCACCGAAAACTGCTTCGCGCCGGCTCGGCGGACGGCCAGTCTGGCTTCGCCGTCGCGCCTTGATCTGCGCCCGCACAGGACGGTCACGCCGTTGTGGGATTGATCAGGACATTCCTGGCCAGCGCGGTGGCGGCAGGTGCGGCGTTGCTCGTTGCCGGATGCGCCGCAGGCAGGGTGCCGCGCATACGAATTCCTGCCATGCGGCGAAGCGCGGCACGGCGGCGAGCAACGGCGCGAGAAGTATTCCGCGGCGATTCTGTATTTGACATAATATGCATTATGCGCACAATGACCAGCCAGAACCGGTTCCAGGACGCGCGCGCTCTTCCAAGTTGCCGTTGGCCCAACGGACTTCGACATTTTCACTGTCCTCGTTGTTCCCGGAAATCCGATGTGTGCCGCCAACGCCACAAATGCGGGCCAACGACGCAATTTTCTCCGTGCCACCGAGAACTGCCGTCAAAAATTGCGGGCCATTGGGAACGCAACGCCAAAAAATGCGGGCCATTGGGAACGCAACGCCGAAAAATGCGGGCCATCGGTGTCTGCTTCCAATCAATCGCCCTCAGTTCGGTCAACAAGGCACTCCAAATCGTCCAAATAACTAACCCGAAGTCGGCAGATACCCCAACAAAGCCCCATTGTTTGCCGCCGATTTTAATGTCCTATGAGCGCCCAAATTCGGCACTACGTTGGAGCTACTTTGATGCATACTAGCGTCGTGAACCGCCCCGGCTTTCGTGGAGGCTGTTTGGTTTAAGTCAGACCAGCTCGGCAACGGGCCTCTCGGCGAGTTGCCGGTAGTAGTTGAGGGTTGGCAGGGATTCCTGAGAAATTCGCAGTTTACGCCCCATGCCTTTGATTTTACGTGTTTTTTTATCAGCAAGGCGCTGAGGCCGCGAGGCGGCGAGGCGGCCTATTAGCTCAAAATATGGATATTCGGATTCGACTACGGGGAAGACATTCGATCACCACTCTGAGATTTCGCGCTGACATACGGAACTCGGATAGAGCGAGTCGAACTGCGAGGCGATTTCGTGTTGCAACGGATCGATACCAAGTGTCGCTGCCAGGGAGAACTTTGAAGCGATGTCTGCGCAATCCGTAGCAAAGGGAAATTGATTCGGCACCGCATGTAGCCTGCTGGTCATGAACGCCGATGAGTTTTGCCGACTATTGGAACCCGTTCTTGAAGATCACATCCGCTGGACAGCTGTAACCACCCAAGCCACTACAGGGATCGCTTACAGCGACACCGACCATCGGAAACTCCTCGACATCGCCGTCCCCATCTCCGTCGGAATCCCAAGAGTCGATCTTCGTGCCGATCACCCACTCGAAACCGTCGACCAGTCCATCGCCTACCGGACCACCAGGGAAACGCGGAGGGTCGTTGTCGGCATAGGGATAGGCGTAGCCCAGCACTTTGTTGCTGCCGCTCGGATAGGCTGCGGTATAGCCAGCGGCCTCGAACGTGGTGCGCTCGCTTTCGAGGAACGTCGCGCAATCGTCATCTGCTGTCTTGCAGGCGCGATACATCTTTTCGGTACCAGGCGGGATGCAGGCCGGCTCCACGGTGCATGGCTGGTAGATGTAGCCCTGAATGGTGCGCAGCTTGTACCCATCCGCATACGCCTGTTCGATATGTGCCGTCGTCGTGACGAGGATGTAGTCCCTATTCTTGGTGTTACAGCCTGGCGTCGGCGGCGTGCATCCGATCGGATAGTTTCGTGACCGGTCCATCTGGTAGAGCGGAACGAGCGCCGGCCATTCGGGGCGCGGTTTGTATTCCGTGGTGAGCACGTAGATCGCGGCGCGCGGCGTGGGCAGCGGCGTTTCGGCTCCCGGGTCGGGCGGGAATTCGTCATAGCCGGGGATCAGAGAGCCTTGTGTCTGATAGGCACCCGCCTGGTTGATCGCAATTGCGATTGCGAACTGGGGAGAGGTCGTGTCGGCATAGTCCTTCGCGTTGGCGCCGTACAGCCGAAACAGCGGAGTTACCCTGTTCTTCACGGTGCGCCCTTGAACCGTTCCGAGCATGCGCCGGGCTGCTGCGGCCGCATCGACGCGACCATGGCCGAACGTCGGCGTCCATCCTTGTGCGATCTGCGCCTCGAACGTGGTCTGCGCGAGTACGCTACGGATACCAGCCACATCGCCAAAGCCGAGAACGGGCTTGCTGGTCGTTGCGAGCGGATTGATCGAGCGCAGGATGCCGACCACGCCGGAGATCTGGGGGGCGGACATGGACGTGCCGGTGCAAAGGCCAAGACCGTCACCGGACGGCGTACCGAAGGAATCACCACATTCAAGCGTTGGTGCCCAGTCCTTGCCGGGATAGATCGTCGAGAAAACGGACTTTGCAGCAGCTACGAGTTCCTGCGGGGGCTCGCCGAAGTTGTTTGTATAGTTTGACCCGCATTCGCGCTCGCTTCCTGGGGTTGGGCAGAATGTCTGACTCCCCGGCGACTCATCCCAAAAAGCGATGTTCGGATCGTAGCCGCCTGCTGCAACTACACG